>CAJWCD010000042.1:0-24403 GCA_913020725.1 uncultured Pseudomonadota bacterium | reverse complement strand
AGGCATGACTCAAGGCGGCATGAACCCCGAAACCGAAAAACTCCGCGCCGACTCACACGCTTATTTACGATAATATCTAGTTTCCATGATGTCAACCCCCTTTCAGACCATCACCCGTTCGCGCCTAAACGGAACTTCTCCCGGATGCTCCGCTTCAAGCTCCCGTGCAGCGAGGTGTCCGGAATGCACTGCGGCGGCGATGATTCCGGGAGCGAGGCAATCCCCGATCGACTGGATCGTCTTGATGCTGGCACTGACAAGCTCTTTCGGATTGGCCTGCAAAGCGTGGTAGAGGTTGTCGTTGGGCAAGCGTTCCGTGACCAACACCAAGGTGTCACAAGAGAGCCTGACTCTCCGTTCCGTGAACACACAGGCGAGTTCGACGGCACTCGGATGAACCGAGACGAGGTTGTGTTGTGGAGTGAGTTCCACACCAAGTTCCAGCAGCCGCGTCTGAATGCGAGTTTGCTCCATCGTCTGGTGCGTCCAAGTGGAAATATCTGGAGCTGGAGTGACCAACCGCACATCATGCCCCTCTAAACGCAGTTTTTCGGCAAGCACTCCGCCCATGTAGTAGTGTTCATCATCAAAGATGACCACTTGCCCGTTTGCGGGTACACCATCCATGAGATCATCTGGAGTCAACACGGTCACTGCTTCCAATCCGGAAATGGTCTCACGGTGTTGTCGTGCAATTCCGTCTCGTCTCCAAGTGGCGCCGGTTGCCAGAAAGACATGGGCAAAATCAAATTCATCCTTCCCGCTGAACTCAAGAATGTCTTCTGGTTTCAGCAAACTTTCCGGGTAAACCGTCACATTCTCCAACTTGTCCAAAAGCCCCACCCGGTAATCACGGACACGCCCCCACTCAGCAAGCCCGGGCAGTTGGCATTCTCGACTGACTCGTCCGCCAAGTTCTGCGGAGGCGTCCACCAAAATCACACGGTATCCGCGTTTTCCTAAAGCCAGAGCGCATTCCAATCCGGCAGGCCCACCGCCAACCACCAACACACCATCGTCACTTTTACGAGCTGCGATCCTCTCAGGATGCCAGTCGCGCCGCCACTCTTCCCCCATCGTGGGGTTTTGTGTGCAACGCATCGGCACCGCGAGCCAATCTCCTGCTACGCAGATATTGCAACCGATGCATTCCCGGATTTCATCGAGGCGTCCTTCCTCGATTTTCTTGGGCAGAAACGGATCAGCGATGGATGGCCGCGCTGCGCCGATCATGTCCATCACACCTCGCTGAATCAGTGAGACCATCGTGTCCGGAGAAGTATAGCGTCCCACGCCCACCACTGGTTTGGAGGTCAGAGATTTTACAAAACTGATGTAACGCTCCTGATAGCCCTCTTTTTCAAAACGAGAGGTCGCCGAATCGTTGTGCCATTCACTGATATTGACATCCCAAAGATCGGGCAATTCTGCCAGCATTTCCACAATTTCCCGCCCCTCATTTTCGGAGGTGATGCCTTGGGGGCCGAGTAGTTCATCAACTGCAAAACGCACCACAACAGCACAACGATCCCCCACTACCTCCTTGGTGTCTTCCAGCACTTCTCGAAAGAGGCGCACCCGGTTTTCCAGACTCCCTCCGTATTCGTCTGTGCGTTGATTGAAGCGGCGGGAAAGAAAGTGCATCAACAAAGTCAGGCTGTGTCCGGCATAGACATAAACCAAATCAAACTCAGCCTGCTTGGCTCGCAAAGCCGCCTGACGGTGCCACTTGCGAAAGTTCCGGATATCGGCTTTGTTCATCGCCCGCGCTTGCACTGGATCGTAAGAATTGACAGAAATCCCGCTGGGTGCAATTGGTGGAATCCGGCTGTAGTGATTGGCGTTGGAATAACCGCCATGCACCAATTCTATTCCGGCCAATGCACCATGTTCATGTACGGCTTCCGTCATTTTTGCCAATGCCGGAATATCTCCGTCATCCCACAGACGCCCTTCCGCCGCTGAACCGTTGTCTGAGGTGGCGTGGATTTCCACTTCCTCCGTACAGACCACTGCCCAACCCCCTTCCGCCTTGATCCCGCGCATGGCCGCCAGCGTGTTGGGACGCAAATACCCCATCCCGTTGCAGTGTGGAACCTGATAAAAGCGATTCCGGGCCGTCACCGGACCAATCTGCACCGGCTCAAAGAGAATGTCGTAACGAGGGTCGCGTTGGGTCATGTGGGATTTCCGGTTAGCTGTGATGAATCGACTGGGAACCGCAGCACTTCAGCCTTCAAGGGCCGGAACCTCCTCGGTTTTTAGTCGAGTGTTGAGGGCAACCACTTCCGCAGACTCCAGTTTTTTCAGCAGGGCCAGTTGTTCGTCAATCTGTCCGCTGAGGTGTTTGTAAACCGCCTGCACCTGTTCCGGAGGTCGGGCATCGGCCACCGCGACCGACCAGACCAAACCCTCCAGCCGATCCTTGAGCATCGCCGGATGCCGCAAACGATCCGATGGAGTTTCATGCTGAGTCTGCACGAGCATGTTCTCCACCGCTTCCAAGCGTTCCTGCAAAGCCGTGATGGCCTGCCAAATCTCGCCTTCGGAACCTTTGAGACGGTCCCGTCCGGACAACTCCTTGAGCTGTTGCTTGAGGCGGCGCAGGCGGTTGAGTGCTTTGTTCGCAGCGGACACCTTCTCGGTGATTTTTGTCCACAACTCGAACTGCTCCGCAAAATCCTCCGGAGTGGTGTCCAGCCTAGGGTCTTTCAGAATCTCGAAGGCGTGGGTGGTTTCTGCCTCTCCGCATTTGAGCCGCACCTGATAGGTTCCGGGCGTGGCAACCGGACCTCTGACCCCACCGCCTTCGCCGCGTCCCAGAGGCTTGTAGCCGGGTACCTCCAGCGACTTGTCAAGTTTTTCCTTGGGTCCGGGATAGCGCAGGTTCCAGACAAAACGATTGAGTCCCGGCTGCGCCGGAACGACGGGTTTCTTGTCGTCCTCGTCCTC
Organism: uncultured Pseudomonadota bacterium; assembly: GCA_913020725.1. Taxonomy (GTDB): domain Bacteria; phylum SAR324; class SAR324; order SAR324; family NAC60-12; genus UBA8110. The sequence continues at coordinate 21,451 of CAJWCD010000042.1, read as the reverse complement.
CACATCCTCCTTGGATTGATCGGCAGTTGCATCATCCGTTTTCTTGCTGGAGAAGGTTTCGATCTCCTTGCCGTTCGCATCAAAAATCGTGATGTCAATGGGCTGCTCTGGTTCCTTGTCCAAGTGGTAGTGGAGGATCGCACCCTGCGGTGGATTCTCTCCAAGGTCGAGGTGCTTGAAGGATTTCTCACCTTCCGGAGTTCTGACCTCGTAAGTGGTTCCGGACAAGCCAAAGGCCGGGCTGTAGTTCTTGCCGTCGCCGAGGAAAATGTTCGTGCTCCAATGCAAGGTGCAACGATACGTCGGGCGTGGCGGGAAGCTACGGATGCCCTCCGTGGCTTGCTGCTGGCTGAGTTGGCGTAGCGGCGTGAGGTCGTCCAGAATCCAGAAGGCGCGTCCGTGGGTTCCAGCCACCAAATCGCCGTTCTTGATTTTCAGGTCATAGACCGGAACCACCGGCAGGTTGCCTTGCAACCGCTGCCAATTTTCCCCGTCGTTGAGGCTCACGAAAATCCCGGTTTCCGAGCCGACAAAAAGCAATCCGGGGCAGGTCGGGTCTGCACGGATCACACGGCTGATTTCAGTCTCCGGATAGTCACCGTTGATGCTCGACCAGCTTTTGCCACCATCGGTGGTCTTGTAGAGCAAGGGTCGGTAGTCGTCGAGCTTGTAGCGCGTGGCGGAGAGGTACACGGTCTCCGGATCGTGCGCGGAGGCTTCGATGCAATAAATCAGCGCCCACTCCGGCAGATCCGGAGGCGTGATCGACTCCCAGTTTGCTCCGCCATCGCGGGAGACATGGACGAGTCCATCGTCGCTTCCGGTCCAGAACACTCCGGGTTGGTGCGGTGATTCGACGAAGGCGCTGATGGTGCCGTAATGCTCGGCGCCACTACTGTCCACCGTCAATCCTCCGGAAACACCAAGCTTGTTTGCATCGGCACGGGTCAAATCGGGGCTGAGGGTTTCCCAACTGTGTCCTTCGTTTTGGGTGCAGAAAACGTGATTCCCGCAGGCGTAAACCGTTCCGGTGTTATGCGGTGAAAAGCTGATCGGAAAAGTCCATGAGAAGCGGTACTTGAGGTCTTTGGCCGCCCAGCCGAAGCACTCTTCCGGCCAGACGTTGACGAGCCGCAATTGCTTGGTGCGGTGGTTGTAGTGCTGGAGCGCCCCTTCGCCTCCGGGAGAGCTGCCGACGGCGCCGATGTAAACAATGTCCGGATCATCCGGTTTGACGACGATGAAGCCGCTCTCGCCAGTTCCGGGCAGGAAGGTTTCGTTGAGCGTGATCGCTCCGTACTCGCTGGCACTGGGAACGCTGATGCTGGTGTTGTCCTGCTGCGTCGCGTACACGCGGTAAGGAAACTGGTTGTCGGTGTCGATGCGGTAGAACTGCGCAGTGAGTTGGTTGTAGATCGTGGACCACGTTTTTCCGCCGTTGTAGGAAACATTCGCGCCGCCGTCGTTGCCTTGCACCATGCGTTGTGGGTTGTTCGGATCAATCCAGAGGTCGTGATTGTCGCCGTGCGGGGTGGTGATTTCCTTGAAGGTGGCGCCGCCATCGGAGGACTTCCACATTTGCAGGTTGGTGAGATAAACCGTGTCCGCGTGTTGTGGATCCGCGAAGACGTGGCAGTAGTACCACGGGCGGTGGATGAGGTCGCGGTTCCCGGAGGTGCGAATCCAACTCTCCCCGCCGTCGTCCGAACGGTAAAGTCCGGCGTCTTCGGCTTCAATGATCGCCCAGACGCGCCCGCTTTGTGCTGGAGCCGTTGCCACGCCGATCTTGCCCAAAGTCCCCTTTGGCAGTCCGGGGTTGTTGGTGATTTCCGTCCAAGAGTCACCCCCGTCCGTGGAGCGATAGAGGCTGCTGTCCGGTCCACCGCTGTTGAGGCTCCAGAAGTCGCGGTACGCTTCCCAGCACGAGGCGTAGAGGATGCGCGGGTTGTTCGGATCCATCGTCAGGTCAATCGCCCCGGCCTTCTCACTGCGGAAGAGAATCTGCTCCCACGTTTGTCCGCCGTCCTTGGAACGATAGACCCCGCGTTCTTTGTTGGGGCCAAAGGCATGTCCCAACGCAGCAACATAGACCACGTCCGGATTGTCCGGATGGATGCGGATTTCGCCGATGTGCCGGGTTTCCTTGAGTCCGAGATTGGTCCACGTTTTGCCCGCATCGGTGGATTTGTAAACGCCGTCTCCGTAGGAAACGTCAATCCGGATGGTGCTTTCTCCCATGCCCGCGTAGATCACATTGGGGTCCGAAGGCGCCACCTGAAGGGCGCCGACCGCCGCACTGCCGAGGAAGCCGTCCGAGATGTTCTCCCAGTAAGTGCCGCCGTCCTCGGTTTTCCAAACACCGCCTGCCGCCGCACCAAAATAAAACATCTGTGAGTTAACCGGATCTCCGGCCACCGCCACCACCCGCCCCCCACGGGAGGGTCCGATGCAGCGCCACTTCACGCCCTCTGCAATGCTTGCTTCCACGGATTTTTTCACACTCGTTCGTTCTTCGTTTACCACGATTTGCCTCTTCACGGATTTGGGTTGCTGGGTTCCCTCGGCGAGGGACTTTATAAAAAAACAGGACAGCACATTGCCCCAAGAAGGGCAAGTAGGGGAGTTTGGGGAGTGGAGTCGCGCTCGACAGTATGCTACAATTTAAATTTTCTCAGCCCGTGTTCAAGAAACTGTGGGAGCGGGCGATGCCTACGTTCTGCACTTTTTGAGGTAAAGCAAACAATGCAAAGCAAACGGGCCATCAACCTTGTCGAATGCCACGCCGAAGGGGAAGTCGGAGACGTGATCGTCGGTGGGATCACGCCCCCTCCGGGCAAGACGATTTGGGAACAGTCGCGGTTCATTGCCAAAGATGAAACCCTGCGTAACTTCGTTCTCAACGAACCGCGAGGCGGAGTCTTCCGGCACGTCAACCTGCTGGTTCCTCCCAAGCATCCGGAGGCGGACGCCGCGTTCATCATCATGGAACCGGCGGACACCCCGCCGATGTCCGGGTCCAACTCGATCTGCGTGGCGACGGTGCTGCTAGAAACGGGACGGGTGCCGATGCAGGAACCGGAAACCCTCATGAAACTGGAGGCTCCGGGCGGGGTGGTCGAGGTGCGGGCAACTTGCCGGGACGGGCGTGTGGAGGCCATCCGGGTGCACAACCTGCCCTCGTTTGCGGATCGACTGGAGGCTTCGCTGGAAGTGGAAGGCATCGGGACGCTGACCGTGGACACCGCGTTTGGAGGCGATTCCTTTGTGCTGATTGCAGCCCAAAGCTTGGGATTTTCGCTGACTCCGGACGAGGCCCGTGATTTGGCGACGGTTGGAACGCGCATCACCGCTGCGGCCAACGAGCAGTTGGGGTTTTCGCATCCGGAACTTCCGGAGTGGCGGCATTTGTCTTTTTGCGAAATCACGGGCCCAGTGCAAGTCGTGGACGGCGTGAAAACTGGGCGCAGCGCCGTGGTCATCCGCCCCGGAAAACTGGACCGCTCCCCCTGCGGCACAGGCTGCTCGGCCCGCATGGCAGTGTTGCACACGCGAGGCGAGTTGGCCGTTGGCGAACCCTACGTTGGTCTCTCCCTGATCGACTCGCGCTTCGACTGCCGCATCGAGGCTGAGACACGCTGCGGCGACCGCGCGGCGATTCTGCCCTCCATCCAAGGCCGGGCGTGGATCACGGGCATGAAGACCCTCATGCTCGATCCTCGTGACCCTTGGCCCGACGGCTACCGCCTCAGCGACACTTGGCCCAAGGGGTGAGCGAGTTGCGTACTTGGAGCGGAGAAGAACAAGAATGCAGAAATAATCACCGATCAGCATTGACAATGGATTTGTGTCCTGTATCATTCATCCACATTTGTCAGTTGGAGACCAACACGGATTATCCTCCAAGTTCTGAACACTCACACATCCAGAATTCCCCTAGCAGGAATGCAGCACACCGCAGCTTCGCCCGTGCTTGAAGTCAAGGACGTGGTGACCCGTTTTCGTACGCAGGACGGAATGGTCTATGCGGTCAACGGCATCAGCTTCAGTTTGAACGAAGGGGAACTGCTCGGCATCGTCGGCGAAAGTGGTTCGGGTAAGAGCGTGACGATGATGTCGCTGCTCAAGCTCCTGCCCATGCCCCCTGCTGAGATCGTTTCCGGAGAAGCCTACTTTGAGGGCGAGGACTTGCTCAAGCTCGACCCGAACAAGATGCGGCACGTCCGGGGCGGGCGCATCGGCTTCATTTTCCAAGATCCGATGACTTCGCTGAATCCGGTACTGACGGTTGGCTACCAACTCACGGAATCGCTCCGGGAGCATCTGAAGATGCCCCGCAAGGTGGCAAGGCAACGGGCGGGAGAATTGTTGGAATTGGTGGGCATTCCGATGGCGGCGAATCGGCTGAACGATTTCCCGCATCAGTTTTCCGGAGGCATGCGGCAGCGGGTGATGATTGCGATTGCGCTGGCCTGCGACCCCAAGGTGCTGATTGCAGACGAGCCGACCACCGCGCTCGACGTCACGATCCAAGCGCAGATTCTCGATCTCGTCAAGCGGCTCCGGCAGGAACTCGGCATGGCGATCATCTGGATCACCCACGACTTAGGCGTGGTTGCGGGAATCGCGGATCGCGTGATGGTGATGTACGGCGGCTTCGTGGTCGAACGGGCGGGTGTCAAAGAACTTTATAGCAACCCCAAACACCCCTACACCCAAGCGCTGCTGCGCACGCTTCCCGACATGGACGGCGACCGCTCCGAACGATTGGAAAGCATCAAAGGCCAGCCCCCGGACTTGCATCACAAACCCGTCAGTTGCCCCTTCGCGCCGCGCTGTCCACATGTGTTCGAGCGTTGCCTGCAAGCAAACCCACTCTTGGAAAGCGTTGCAGACGGACACGAGCTGGCCTGCTGGTGGGACACGGCAACAGGAGAGGCGAAACCATGAGCGCAGCAAATCCCGTTTTGCTCAAGGTGGAGAACCTCACCAAGCACTTCCCCATCACCAAGGGGGTTTTTCGGCGGGAGGTGGGTTCTGTCAAGGCGGTGGACGGCATCTCCTTCGAGATCAGGGAGCGCGAAACCCTTGGGCTTGTCGGCGAGAGTGGTTGTGGCAAATCCACCGCAGGCCGCGTGATCCTGCAACTCTATCCGGCCACCGGGGGCAATGTTGCCTTCCGGGGTGAGGAACTCACTCGTTTAAGCACGGAGGGGATGCGCAAACTGCGGCCCAAAATGCAGATGATCTTTCAGGATCCGCAGGACAGCCTCAATCCCCGCATGACGGTGGGCAGCATCATTGGGGAACCGCTGGAGGAACACGGTATCGCCAAGGGCAAGGCAAGCCGGGAACGGGTGGAGGAATTGCTGCAATCGGTGGGCATGAACCCCAAGTTCACGAACCGCTACCCCCATGAGTTCTCCGGAGGCCAGCGGCAACGCATCGGCATTGCACGGGCGCTTGCGCTCAATCCGGAGTTCATTGTCTGTGACGAACCCATTGCCGCCTTGGACGTGTCCATTCAGGCGCAGGTCGTCAATCTGCTCGAAGACCTCCAAGAGCAGTACGGCCTCACCTATTTGTTCATCTCCCACGACCTCAGCATGATCCGGCACATCGCGGATCGCGTCGCGGTTATGTACCTCGGCAAGCTCATGGAACTGGCCCCCAGCGCGTCGCTCTACCGAGAACCGCTGCATCCGTACACGCAGGCGCTGCTTTCGGCAGTGCCGATTCACGATCCACTGAAGGAGGCCCAGCGTGAGCGCGTGATCCTCATGGGGGATGTGCCCAGTCCGGCGAATCCGCCCCCAGGTTGTCCGTTCAGCACCCGCTGTCCAGTGGCGCAGGAGCAGTGCTACTACGAGCCTCCGGAGTGGCGGGAGTTGCGGTCTGGACACCAAGTGGCCTGCCATTTTTCAAAATGAAGGGGGAAGGAGCACAGGAGGGGCTTGCGACTTTCTCGAAATTTGGCAATGGTTTTTCAGCTTCAGATCAATGGCCGCTCGCAAGTCATTGCGAGTTGGCTCTAATGAGTTTTGACAAGCAAATTGGGTAATGAACTTCCAAATGGTAGCGCGGGGTGCATAAACCCGCGCTCGCGGACGTTCGGCACGGGTGTGCCGCCCCGTGCTACCAGAAATACCCGTTTTCAAAATCAAAATTCATAAGGATCTAGAGTTTTCACCCCGGAGTTTCCATAGGGGAGGCTCTGGGTTCATGGAACCCCGGAGTTCCGGAGTTCTTAACCAAGGGTGGGCGACATTTGGTTGCCGACCTTGTTCCTTTTCAAGGAGAACGTAATGCGTAAAACAATCGCTGCTCTGCTGACCCTGGCGCTCGCCGTGGCGTTGGCAAGCACAGTCCAAGCCCAGCGGGGCCGGGACGGTCAACTCAACCTGCTCTACTGGCAGGCGCCCTCAACCATGAACCCCAATCTTTCGGGGGGAACCAAGGAACTCGAAGCGTCCTCGGTTGTGCTTGAGCCGTTGGCTCGCTACGATCACAACGGCAATCTGGTCCCGTATCTCGCCGTGGGAATCCCCACAGTCGCCAATGGCGGTGTGGCGGAAGACCTGACCTCGATCACTTGGAAACTCAAGCAGGGCATCAAGTGGTCCGACGGTTCGGCACTAACCGCAGTTGATGTCGTGTTCACCTACGAATACTGCACCGATGCGGACACGGGTTGCACACAGTCGAATTATTACAATGACATCAAGTCGGTCACAGCCGTTGATGCCCACACGGTTCGGATTGACTTCACGGTCGCCAAGCCTTTCCCGTACAGTGCCTTTGTCGGCTACAACGGACCGATCCTCCAGAAGGCCCAGTTCAAGGGCTGTGAAGGTCAGAAGGCTCAGGCTTGCACCAAGCAGAATTTCTACCCGATTGGAACGGGACCGTTCAAGGTCAAGGACTTCAAGCCGAACGACGTGATCGTCTTTGAAGCCAACGAGAACTATCGCGACTCCAACAAGCCGGCGTTCCACACCTTGGTCTTCAAGGGTGGGGGCGACGCGGTTTCCTCCGCCCGCTCGGTCTTGGAGACAGGCGAGATGGACTACGCTTGGAACCTTCAGGTTGAGCCGGAGATCCTTACCAGAATGGAAAAGGCCGGAAAAGGGACTGTCGTCTCGGCCTTTGGCACCTCCGTGGAACGGTTGATGGTGAACTTCACCAACCCGGATCCGGCCTTAGGCGAAAACCGTGCGGAGTACATGGGCGGCAACAACAACGGCAATCCGCATCCGTTCCTCACAGACTATGCGGTGCGCCGCGCCCTCTCGCTCGCCATTGACCGCGCAGTGTTGGTGGAGGCTGGCTATGGTCAGGCTGGCAAGATCAGTTGCAATGTGCTGCCTGCACCGGCCATTTACGCCTCAACGGCCAACGACGAGTGCAAGACCCCGAATCCTGCAGAAGCCAACCGACTCCTAGACGAAGCGGGCTGGAAGCGCGGTTCGGACGGCGTTCGCGCAAAGGACGGAGTGCGCCTCTCGATCCTTTACCAAACCTCCACCAACTCCGTGCGCCAAGCCACGCAGGCCTTCATCAAGGAGATGTGGAGGGTGATTGGTGTGGAAACCGAGTTGCGCAACCTCAGCGCGTCCGTGTTCTTCGGCGGGGACATCGCCAGTCCCGACACCTACCAGAAGTTCTTCGCGGACATCGAGATGTACACCAACAATTTCAGCGGCACGGACCCGGAAACCTACATGTCCGGCTGGACCTGCAAGGAAATCTCCCGCAAGGCCAACAAGTGGGGCGGTGGCAACATGCCGCGCTGGTGTCACCCGGACTACGATGCCCTCTCTGCAAAAATGTCCAAGACGGCGGCGCTCAAAGACCGGATCACACTGGCCAAGCAGATGAACGACATGCTGATGCAGGATTATGCGATGATTCCGCTGATCCACCGTGGCAGCGTCTCGGCCCACGCCAATTCCCTCAAAAACGTTCAAATGAACGCTTGGGATTCGGAACTCTGGAACATCGCCGATTGGACTCGGAAGTAATCCACAGAGTTTTTGCTGTCAATGCGGTTTGCAGGCGTTCAGCCCGCATGCCGCATTCAATAATGTGCAAATCGTCTTCCCCCTTTCCAAAGGGGGGAACGACTAGTCGTTATTCGTGGAACGGTGGAAGTTCTGTTCATTTCAAACAACCGATGTTTTAGACATTGATCCAGTACATCATCCGGCGTTTGCTGATTGCCATTCCCACCTTGTTGGTGATCAGCTTCATCATCTTCGCCATCCTCGACCTTGCCCCGAACGACCCCACCGGGAACCTGCCGATGACGGTTCCTCCAGAGGTGCGGGAGAAGATCCGGATTTCGCTTGGGTTGGACAAACCCATGTACATCCGCTTTGGGATGTGGCTCAACCAGTTTTTCATCAATGAACCTCTGAACCTTTTGCACGAAGGTTGGGGGATCTCCATCGGGGATGTGGAAAACCGCACCCGCGTCCTGTCTTGGGCGACCCGCAGTCCGGTGGTGGATCTGATCATCCAGCGCACCCCACAGACCTTGTGGGTGGTCGGCTTGTCCTACCTGTTTGGCATCATCATCGCGATTCCCATCGGCATTGCCTCTGCCTACAAACAGTATTCGTGGTTTGACCAAATCGGCACCTTTGTCTCGATGGTCGGGTTTTCCGTGCCCACCTTCTTCACGGGCATGGTGGCGATCATCCTTTTCAGTGTGCAACTCCAGTGGTTCCCAATGATTTACGACACCACCCTTGTCGTGGACAGTTGGGGAAATTTCGTCCTACAGGTCAAGCAGATGATTATGCCCGTGATGGTGTTGGGACTTTACAACGCCTCCCAGCTAAGCCGGTTCATGCGGGCCTCCATTCTGGACAACCTCAACCTCGACTATGTGCGCACGGCCCGCGCCAAGGGACGCTCGGAAACCGCGGTGCTGCTCGTCCACGTTTTGCGCAACAGCCTGATTCCAGTGGTCACGCTGATCGCCTTGGGCATTCCCACCATTTTCAGCGGTGCTCTCATCACCGAGCAGGTCTTCCGGGTGAACGGACTGGGGCAACTTTTGATCATCGCCATCGAAGGCGCGGACATCCCCTTGGTGCAAACGCTGACCTTCCTCTTTGCGGTGTTGATCGTGCTGTTCAATCTAGTTGCGGACGTGCTTTACGGGATTCTCGACCCACGGATTCGTTATGATTGACGCAAATGCTGCCAGTGAGATCGTTGAATCCGAAACCGTGCATCGCTCCTTGTGGGGAGATGTCTGGCGTCAGTTCCGCAAACACAAAGGTGCGATGCTTGGAGTGTTTGTGTTTGTGTTCATCCTCATGGCGGTTTCAATCGGACCCAAACTGCATGGTATTGATCCGAACACCATCAATTTCCGGGAGCGCAATCTGGCGCCGAATTGGGAGCATCCTTTAGGAACCGACAACATCGGACATGACACGTTGGCGCAGATGCTCGCAGGCGGTCAGGTTTCGCTGGCGGTGGGGTTTCTCGCCATGCTGATTGCGCTCTTGCTGGGCACTTTTGTCGGAGTGCTGGCGGGATTTTTCAAAGCGCTGGACGGCCCGTTGATGCGACTCACCGACCTCTTTCTTGCCTTACCGATCCTCCCCCTGCTCTTAGTAATCATTATGCTTTTCCGAGACACACTGCGCTCACTTTATGGTCCGGAAATGGGAATCTTCATGCTGATCGTGTTTGTAATCGGCATCACCAGTTGGATGCACACAGCGCGGATTGTGCGGGGCGATGTCTTGGGAATCAAGGAACGGGAGTTTGTGATCGCCGCCCACAGTATCGGCACGCGACAGCGACGCATCATCACCCGACACATCCTGCCCAACATCCTCAGCCCGATCATGGTGTCTGCGACCTTGGGCATCGCCAACGCGATCATCACCGAGTCCGCACTCTCCTTCCTTGGTCTCGGCTTTCCCCCGGATTTTCCAACATGGGGACGGCTGCTCTACGACGGTGCAAACTTCATCCAGATCACCCCGGCCCGCGTGATTTGGCCTGGCCTCTTCATCGCCCTCACTGTCCTCAGCGTCAACTACGTTGGTGACGGCCTCCGGGACGCACTTGATCCGCGTCTGCGCGGACGGTGAGTCGTCGTCGTGCCGATCATCACTAATACACGGCACTTTCCAGACAGGTATAGCGTCGCCGCCAAGGCAAGGATTTTGGTGGTTTGCCTCGGATTTTCACGGATGGACGTGGATGGTTTTGCTGTTTTTTATCGATGGGTGTCCGTGAAACCAGTGTCTTCCTTTTTTGATCCGCGTGGTCCGTGACGAAGGCAATAGGATTCTTTATGCAGCCCCCAGCGATGATCTGTTTTTGGAGAACAGCGTCCGCAGCGCGAGTGCAAAGAAGGTGAGGTACATCAGGAAAAAGGAAAGTGCCGAGCCAAACGGCCAGTCGTTTGCCGACTTGAATTGGCGCTCGATCACGTTGGCGATCATCTGGCTGTTGGTGCCGCCCAGCAGGTCTGGAGTGAGGTAGGAGCCGAGGGCCGGGATGTAAGTGATGATCAGTCCGGAGATGATGCCGGGCATCGCCAGCGGGACGATGATCGAGAAAAAGGTGCGAATTTGTCCTGCGCCAAGATCGAGACTCGCTTCAAGATAGGAGCGGTCCATGCGGTCGAGTGCAGCGTAGAGCGGCAGCACCATGAAGGGCAGGTGGACATAGACCAGCCCGAAGACAACGGCGAAGTTGTTGTAGAGCATCTGCAACGGCTCGAACCGTGCCCCTAGCAGTTGCAGACTGCCCAGCCCGACGAGGTTCAACAACCAATTTCCCCCGTTCCACAAATCCTCCAGCAGGAAGTTGACGTAGCCGCGAGTGCGCAAGACTGCAATCAGCGCGTATGTGCGAATGAGTAGGTTGGTCCAGAATGGCAGGATCGTCAGCAGCAGCAGCACAGGTCGCCAGCGTGGACTGGCGAAGGTGATGGCAATGGCAACGGGAAAGGCCACCACGAGGCAGGCCAAGGTGGTCAGTCCTGCGAACCAGAAGGATTTGAGGAAGATGCCGAGGTAGAGTGGATCGAGCGCCCGCAAGTAGTTATCGAGCGTGCCGGTGAAGGCCATTTCGATGATCCCGCGTTTTTCACTGAAGCTGAACGTAAAAATCAGCCCTAGCGGGATCAGGAAAAACGCAAGCAGCCAGATGGTGGGAGGAACCAGAAAGATCCAGAAGACCAGCGGATTTCGACGCCAACTCTCCAACTGTTCATCCTTTCAAAGTGGTTCCGGAGTCTAGGCGGGTACGCACAAAGCCACCCGCCGAGATCACTTGCTCAGGAGAGGACGCGGGTCCACGCTTCGTCGCGCACACGCTTGATGTCCTCGCCAAGATAGATGCCGGACTCACAACGGCTCAGTGTGGCTTGGCTGGGGAAAATCGCCGGGTTCTTGTTGTAGTCATCGCTCAAGAGCTTGCGGGCCGCGTCGTTCGGGGTGGCGTACTGGATGAAATCCGCAATCGCTGCGCCGGCCTTGGCGTCGAGGATGAAGTTCATGAACTTGTGAGCGTTCTCCGGATGCGGGGCGCCCGTCGGAATGCAGAGGCAGTCCTGCCACACCAGCGAGCCTTCCTTGGGCACGACATAGGAAATGTCGTCGTCCTCGGCCATCACTTGCAGGATGTCCCCGTTCCACTCCATCGCCAGATCCACCTCTCCGGAGAGCAGCAGATCCTGCCCGTTGTCCTCTGCGAAGAGCTTGATGTGCGGTTTCTGCCGGATCAACAGTTCTTCGGCTTGCTTGATTTCTGCAAGATTCTTCGAATTGTAGGAGTGGCCGAGGTACTTGAGGGCCACACCCAACACGCCCTCGTTGAGCAGGGCAATGCGTCCGGAGTACTCGGCGGAGTCGAGCATCACCTTCCAACTGTTCGGAACACCGTTGACCCGCGACTTGCGGTAGCCAATACCCTGCGTCCCCCACATGTAGGGGATGCTGTGCTTGCGGCCCGGATCGAAGTCGCTGTCCTGAAATGCTGGGTTGAGGTTCTTGAGATTGGGAATCATGCTCAGGTCGACCGGCTCCAGCATCTTGGCGACAATCATCTGCTCTACATAATCGTTGGTCGGTACAATCACGTCATAACCCGGATTGCCCTCTTTGAGCTTGGCGAAGAGTTCGTCGTTGTCCGCAAACAGGTCCATCTTGACCGTAATGCCAGACGCCTTCTTGAAATCGTCGAGCGTGGTCTCACCAATGTAGGTGTCCCAGTTGTAGAAGTTGAGCTTGGCTTCTTCGGCAGCCCAACTGTCGCGGGGCAGCAGGGAAACGCCAGCGGCGGTCGCGCCGAGTCCGGCAAGGAAGTTTCGTCGAGTGAAGTTCTTCGGGATCATTTCGAGTCTCCGGAAAGGGATTGTGCAATCAAACCGAATGAATTATGAACCGCTTGTTCAGAAAATCAAGCTAAAGCCTCTGCCCCCTTCAACTCACCCCAAGCTCTTCAGCGAGTTGATCGAGGGTTTGCCGGACTTTGTCCTGCATCTCGTCAATCTCGGCTTTGGAGATGACAAGCGGCGGGGCGGCCACAAGGGTGTCCTGCACGGCCCGCATGACGAGTCCGTTCTCGACGCACAACTCGCGGGCGCGGGTGCCGGTCTTGCCGCGTTCGGGAAAGCAACTCCGGGCGGCCTTGTCCTGCACAAGTTCGATGGCTCCGAGCAATCCGACATTGCGCACCTCGCCAACGAGCGGGTGCTCCCGGAACTCCTGCCAGCATTTCTGGAAATAAGGACCAACTTCATCGTGGACATGATCCACGATCTTTTCGCGCTGGAGGATTTCCACATTACACAGGGCGACCATGCACGCCGCCGGGTGTCCGGAGTAGGTGAAGCCGTGCGCGAATTCCCCGCCCTGTTCGATCAGCACCTCGGCGACGCGGTCGCCCACCAACACCCCACCGATGGGCAGGTATCCGGAGGACAGCCCCTTGGCAATGGGCATGAGATCGGGGGTGATGCCAAAACACTCGGCTCCAAACCACTCTCCCGTGCGCCCGAATCCGGTGATCACCTCATCGGAAATCAACAGGATACCGGACTCGTCGCAGATGCGCTGGATTTCCGGCCAGTAGCTGTCCGGAGGCACGATCACTCCGCCTGCGCCTTGGATCGGTTCACCAATGAACGCCGCAACGCGCTCCACGCCGAGTTCCTGAATCTTCTCTTCCAAGGCTCGTGCCGCCTTGAGGCCGTACTCTTCCGGAGCAAGGTCGCCACCATTCTCGAACCAGTGGGGTTGTTCGATGTGGACGATGTCAGGAATCGGAAGCTGGTCCATCTTATGGATGAACTGCTGCCCACCGAGGCTCGCACTGGCAACCGTGCTGCCGTGATAGGCGTTGTGGCGACTGATGACGACGCGCTTTTCCGGCTGTCCCTGAAGCGACCAAAAACGCCGCACCATGCGCAGCACCGTGTCGTTGGCTTCTGAACCGGAGTTGACGAAGAAGACATGGTTGAACTGCGGAGGTGTGACTTCAATCAGCTTTTGCGTCAGTTCAATCACCGGCGGGTGAGAGCTTTGAAAGAAGGTGTTGTAGTAGGGCAGCACCTGCATTTGATCATAGGCCGCCTGCGCCAGTTCCTTGCGTCCGTAGCCGACGTTCACGCACCACAATCCGGCCATGCCGTCGAGCAGGCGGTTGCCCTCCGAATCCCAGAGGTACACGCCTTCCGCGCTGGTGATCACGCGGGAACCCTTGTTGGCGAGGGCTTTGGAATCGGTGAAGGGATGGAGGTGGTGGGTGTCCAACGACTGCCATTCGGCAGTGGAGCGTTCGGGCAACATGGAATGATTTGGTGTAAGAGGTTGACGTTAAACGTTGAGCAGCAAGTACTCGCGCTCCCAAGTGCTGATGACCTGAAAAAACGCTTCAAACTCGCTACGCTTGAGTGCAACATAGACTTTCACAAATTTCTCTCCGAAAAGCTCTTCCAACTTCTCGCAATCCTCCATCGCCCGCAGCGCTTCTTCAAGATTGCGGGGCAGTTCGTAGTCAAAATCGTAGGCACTCCCCTTGACCGCCTCGGTGGGAATAAGTTTTTCGCGGATGCCCAGCAATCCGCAACCGAGGGTGGTGGCAAGCGCGAGGTAAGGATTAGCGTCGGCTCCGGCGAGGCGGTTTTCCACGCGGCGATTCTCGGCCCCGCTGACAGGAACGCGCAGTCCGACAGTGCGATTGTCCACGCCCCACTGCACGTTGATGGGCGCAGAGTTGTCCGGGTGGAGCCGACGATAAGAGTTGATGTTCGGCCCCAGCAGCGGCATTGCCGAGGGCAGGTATTTCTGGAGTCCGGCGATGTAGGCGAGGAACTCCTGCGAATTCGCACCGTCCTCCTGCGCAAAGAGGTTGCGTCCGGTCTTTACGTCAATGACCGATTGATGGACGTGCATCGCGCTGCCGGGCTGGTCCGACATCGGCTTGGCCATGAAAGTCGCATAGACCTTGTGCCGGAAGGCGGTCTCGCGCATCGTGCGCTTGTAGAGGTACACATGATCGGCGCGGCGCATGGGATCGCCGTGGATGAAGTTGATCTCCATCTGGGCACTGCCTGCCTCGTGGGTGAGAGCATCAATGTCGAGTTCCTGCGCCTCGCAGTATTCGTACATTTCCTCAAAGAGCGGGTCGAACTCGTTGAGGGCATCAATGCCGTAAAACTGCCCGGTCACTTCCTGGCGCCCGGAGCGTCCCACCGGCGGGGTCAGCGGGTAGTCGGGGTCCTTGTTGATCTTGGTGAGGTAGAACTCCAGTTCCGGAGCCACCACGGGGCGCAGCCCGTCTTCTTCGTAAAGTTTGAGGACGCGGCGTAGCACGTTGCGCGGAGAAAGCTCCACGGGCATGCCGTCGTGGTGGAAGCAGTCGTGGATCACCTGTGCGGTTGGTTCCTCCACCCACGGCACAAGGCAGATCGTCTCCGGATCCGGACGGAGTTGCATGTCAATTTCTGCGGGATCGACCCGGAAGAGGTCTTCAAACGGCAGCCACTCGCCGGTGACAGTTTGCAGAAAAACGGATTCCGGAAGCCGCAGCCCTTCGTTTTTGAGAAATTTGCTCGCGGGCATGATCTTGCCGCGTGCGATGCCGGTGAGGTCCGGGGTGAGGCATTCGACCTCGCTGATGCGATGCTGGCCAATCCACTCTGCGAGGGTGTCCATAAAGGTTTGGGAAGTTCGGTTCACTTCCCAAGAATTTTAGCGGGGATTGTCAGAAAAGGGAAGTCCCCTCAACGCAAGAGGCTGAGGACTTTTCCGGATTCCTGATTGGCTTGGGCAAGCATGGACTGAGAGGCGTTGAGCCGGAGTTGCTCGCGGGCAAGGTTGGAAATCTCTACGGCGACATCCGTGTCTTGAATTGTGGATTGCGCCGCCGCCAGGTTCTCGTTCTTCTTGGAGAGCAAGTCCAAAGTGCGCTCGATGCGGTTGCGCTGGAAGGAACCCAGTTCTCCGCGCATGATCGAGAGTTCGTCGGTTGCCTTGTTGATGAGCTTGGACGCATCGAACGCGCCCTGCACCGTTGAGACATCAATGTCCCCAAGGCTCTCGAAGTTGCTCTGATTGTCAAGATCCCGTCCGAGTTTGAAGACTTTCACGTCCGGAAGCGAGACGACCGCGTTCTGTTCAGAGGCTTCATAGCCAATCTGGAAGGTCGGAGACTGCTGCGTGAGGTGCAGGTAGCCCTCAATGATCGGGTTCTTGTTCGAGCCGATGATTTGCTCTGGATTGGTCTTGATGCGGCGGTGCCCCACCACCAGCCCAGCCTCGTTGAGGACCGGGACGGTGGCCAACTCGTCCGGGAGCGTGTAGCGAATGGAGGCTCCTTGGGCCGTGGTTCCTAAAGGCGCGGTGAGGTACTGCCCGTGTCCGTTGGTCATGTCTCCGGCAATGCGGCCCTGCACGTCCTGTCCCGGTTCGCTCGGTTCCGAGGCAAGGGCCTGAGCGGTGATGATGCCCGGAGTGGTGCAGGCCACCGAGAAGCTGGCGTGGTCGCCGTATTTCTTGTGCTGGATGTTGAGGACTCCCTGCTCGTCAAAGAGGATTTCCAAATTTAGCTGCTGGTTTTCTGCCTCCTCGCGCAGGGCATGTTCGATGATTTTCCGGATTTGCCGGGAGGTGTCTGCCTCCGGGAAGCGTTCCGGAACCTCCTTATGCTTGCTGATCAGGTGCTGAATCTGCTCGTCGAGCTTGCCCTTGCGGAAGTCCATCGTGACCATCTTGCCGCTTTCGAGCAGCGTGATCTGAAAGCCCTCGCCAAAGCTATCCACAGTCACAGGCACTGTGCCCGCCTTGTAGGCCCGGGTGGCGATCTGGGTGATGTCGATGGGAAAGCCTTCCAGCGGGGTCGAGGGGGACTCTGGAGTGGCACCGACAAAACGAAGGTGATCTCCGACGACCGTGCCATTGGTCCCCATCGAGCCGTCGAGCAGGCGCTTCTTGTTGAACTGCGTGTTTTGTGTGATGCGGTCCACCGATTCCAAGAGGTACTCGATTTCCATCTGATCGGCTTCACGCATCATGGAATCGTTGACAGCACCGTTGGCTGCATGCAGCGCGATCTGCTTCATCTTGGTGAGGATGTCGTTGATCTTGGACAGCCCGCCCTCTGCGGTCTGGATCAACGTGACCGACTCCTCCGTGTTCTGGAAGGCCTGCCGGGTGCCCACCTGATGCGCATTGAGTTGATTGGCCGCAATCAGTGCCGCCGGAGCTTGCACGGGTGTGTTGACGCGCTGCCCGGAACTGAGTTTTTTGATGCTGTCGATCACCCCTTTGTGCGCGTTGTTTGTCTCCCGGAGGGTACTGAGCGCAAGGGCGTTTTTGAGAATTTTCATGGCCTTCTGCCGAGGTGAAACTCCTGTCATCCCTGTCATCGGCAATTGGAGCGAAAACTTTAGCCTCGGCACATAATCCTTGCGGGATGAAGACGATTATGGGATGCTTGGATGGTCTTGCCAGATCAAACGCTTGGTTTCGTCAACCTGGAGTACCACCGCCACCATGTTTCACTTCATCAAAGACTCCACTTCTTCTGACCGCTTCGAGGGCATCTCCGCTCAACTGATCGAGTGGCTCACCCTCGATGCCGATGGTTCCCTGAGTCCAATGGAGTACAAGGGCGACGGTGCCCTGCAAGACACAACCACCTCCGGAGCCGGACTCTACACGGAGCAGGAGTTCAAACCCGGCTGTCAGGTCCGGCTGGAGGTGAATCCAGACGGCAGCAAGTCCGGAGAGGTGCTGCTGGAGGTGCTGTGGACTCGGCATCAGGATCAGGACAACATCACCAGCATCTGCATCCGCCAGATGATTTTTGGGCAATACGAAGCTGCTGGGCAGGACATTGAGCCGGACGTCATCAAGCTACTTCACAATCCCAGCCGCTTTGCAACCGCCGACCTGATTCAGCGTTTTTCCATCTTCGATCAGCAAAACCTCAAGACGCTGGAACAACTCAAGAACCGCTACAAGGAATCCCATCCGCACCACGCCTATCGCCACGGCACAAGGGTCACGGAGGCCAGCTTGGACTCTTGGATTGCGCTGATCCAGTCTGTGCTGCCCAAGGCCAAACCCGTCAAGGAGGAAGCCTCTACGACCATGCAGCAGTTCAACCGCCGTCAGGCCCGCCACTGAAATGGGGGAACGTCACGTTTCCCTCGTCGAATTCACATGAGCGGAACCCCGCTCATCCTCCAACCCCTGTCATGCCCTGACGCCCGATTCGGTTCGCGCTGGGTCGGTCGTCGTTTACAATTCGCACTCGCCGCCCGACTTGCGAAGCGCGTTTCCTACCACTTCTACGATGGCAACCCGCTTCCGGAGCCGGGAACCTGCCAGCCGTGCTTGGTGACTGTAGAACTCCATCCGGAACAGCACCGCTCTGACGCTTGCTGGGCGTGGGAAACCGAATGGCCGGACGGTGCGCCGCTTCCGGAACGGCTGACCTACCTCATCGAAATCGAACACGCGGACGGCTCCCGTCATCGAATCCTCGATCCGTGGGCACGGGAATGCTGGGGCGGCGAACGCTGGGAGCAGCCGCTTGCGTTTGTGCAAACGGCCAACGGCGACCTGCAAATCCGGGTGCGCCCACACGGGTTTCGCTTTGAGGGCATGCGACGGTTGGCTACAGTCCGTCCAGAGCCGGAATCCCGTCATCGTCCGGCCAAGCCCAAGCTCCCGCTGGAGCAAAGCATCGTCTACGAAACTCACCTCCGGGGGCTGACCCGCCATGCGAGTTCCCCGGTTTTGCCCGCCGAGCGTGGCACCTACCGAGGTTTGATTTCAGTGCTGCCCCAACTCCGGAAGCTGGGCGTGACGGTCATTGAACTGCTGCCCGTTTTTGAGTTTGACGAGTGCGAGAATCCCCAGAAGCATCCGGAAACTGACCAGCCGCTCGTCAACTATTGGGGGTATTCACCGCTGCTGTTTTTCGCCCCCAAAACGTCCTACGCCGCCGATCCCCGCAATGCGACTGCCGAGTTTCAGGAAATGGTTGATGCCGTCCACGAAGCAGGGTTGGAAGTCTGGCTGGACGTCGTGTTCAACCACACGGCGGAACTGGACGAGGAGGGGCCAAGCGATCACTTCAAGGCGCTCGATCCGGAAAGCTGGTACCTGCACGATGCCGGCGGAAAACTCGTCAATCACTCCGGATGCGGAAACACCTTGCGCTGTGACCATGCGCTCGTGTGGCGCTTGTTGCGGGAAAGCTTGGAGTATTGGGCGAAGGTGATGGGTGTGGACGGTTTTCGCTTCGACCTCGCCCCGATCCTCAACCGAGACTCTGCTGGAAACCTGCGCGACACGCCGGATTTCTTCCGGAAACTGCAGGATGATCCCGCACTCGTGGGCATCAAGCTGATCGCAGAACCGTGGGATGCCGGAGGCGGTTATCAACTTGGGCAAGCGTCCCAAGCGGAGTGGGCCGAATGGAACGATCGCTTCCGGGACACCATCCGGCGAGCGGTGCGGGGCGACAAGGGGCAGATGGCCGGACTTGCCGACGCCCTTTCCGGAAGTCCGGAGGTGTTCGGCAGATCAACACAGCGGCGGTGCTTGAGTGTCAATTTTCTCAGTGCGCATGACGGCCTCACGTTGCACGATCTGGTGGCGTATTCCGAAAAACACAACCACGCCAACGGCGAAGACAACCGCGACGGACACACTCCGGATTTTTCGAGGAACTGTGGAATCGAAGGAGCCACCGAGGATACGGTGGTGCTGGAGTTACGCCAGCGGAAGCTACGACTCTTCCACGCGCTTTTGCACCTCGCCCAAGGTACTCCCATGTTGGTGGCCGGAGATGAGTTTGGACGCACTCAGCACGGCAACAACAACGCCTACTGCCACGACTCCGAACTCACTTGGGTGGATTGGCAACTCGTGGAGCAAAACTGTGACCTGCTGGGGTTCACGCAAAAAGTGATCGCGTTCCGCAAGCACTTCGCCGAATTCCTGTTTGCGCGAAATTCCAAGTGGGAGTGGCACAACACCGAAAACGCTGCTGCGGATTTTTCAGAGATGGTCCGGACTTTGGTATTAGAGGTCCGCAAGGATTCACCGTCCTTCGACCAACCCACTTGCTTGCGGATTCACATCAACTGCTACGACAACCCCGTCGAGTTCCGGCTTCCGGCAGGAGCATGGCAGCGGGTGCTTTCCACGCTTTCAAGTGGCGAATCCGTTTCCGGCCAGCATTCCGTGGCAGGATTCAGTCTGGACGTGCTGATGTCGGCTTGACCGACTCCGGTGATCCCGCCCCCCTACCGTTTGGAATTCAGCTTTCCACGGATGACGATCCCGCCGAGGCTTGCGTCACAGGGCGGCGGCAGATTCCCCGTTTCGTCCAGAGCATGGTTGCCACCACGGCTACGCCGAACACGGCGTAGCCTGTCACCAGCGGCAATACTGTGCCGTCGAATGCCTGAGCAATGACGTAGGCCGCAGGCAGTGACACCAGCATCGACAGCGCCCCGACCATGGTGGCCCCCACGCCCGCAATGTGTCCCAACGGTTGCATGGCCATCGCGTTGAGGTTCCCGAACATCAAGCCTTGGCAGAAAAAGGTCAGCATCAGGCAAGCCATGAAGCCCCACAGTGGCGGTTCGGGCAACACGGTTTGCAACGCCACCCAGCTTAGGAGGGCGACCCCCGTGAACGTACACGCACTCCAGAGGGACAGCGAGTACATGCCAAACTTCATCACCAGGCTTGCGTTGGTCAAAGATGCGGCTCCAAAAGACAAGGCCAGAATGGCGAAGAACACGGGTAGTTCCTCGCCCCGGTCAAAGACGTCCGCAAAGAGTTGCTGCGCGGTGCTGAGGTAGGCCATGAACGGACCAAACATCAGTCCGATGCAAAGCGTGTAGCCGAGTGCGGCACGAATCCGGAAGACTTCCCGTGCGGCGTTCAGCGAGCGTGTGAAGGAAAGCGGCACACGCCTTTCCAGAGGCAGGGTTTCGTGCATACGCATGAGAAACCAAAGCAGCAGCAGCAGCCCATTGACCAAAAACATTGCGAAAATTGCCCGCCACCCGGCCAGCCACAGAACCCCCTGTCCAATGGCCGGAGCAACAACCGGCACGAGGATGAAGATTGTCATCACGAAGGACATGACCCGCGCCATCGTAGGTCCTTCAAAGCGATCCCGGATGATGGCGACTGTGACGATGCGGAAGGCGGCACTGCCGAAGCCTTGTAAAAAGCGCCCCAGCAGCAGCATCGTCAGGGTTCCCGAAAACAGGCAAACCACACTGCCGCTCAGATAGATCACAAAACCAAGCATGATGGGACGCCGACGCCCAAGACTGTCGGCCAGTGGGCCATAGAGCAGTTGACCGAGCGCCATGCCCAGGAACATCACCATGATCACCAACTGCACATCGTTCGCAGGGGACACATTGAGATCGCGTCCAATGTCCGGAAACGCGGGCAGCATGGCGTCGATGGACAGTGCCGTCAACGACTGCATCCCCGCCACCAGCACAATGAACTCGAAAAAGACGAGCTTGCCGCCGTCTTGCTTGGCTTCCGGAGTGGGCTTAGGTTGGGTGGTCTCGTTCAAAATCGTTGTTGCCTTCCTTGCAAAGCAATAGGGAGTGTGGCCGGACTCAAGCGGTCAAATTGGATCCTCTCCATGATAGGGCATCGTTCCCTCTCGGTCTATTATTGACGGTCACGCAAAAAGTAAATCCTCGTTCAACTAACTGAAAAAAAACAATATTAATCAGTAAATCGTTTGACTGTTTTACACGAGAAGTGATATAGTATCTGTACTACCAACAACTTGTAGTAAGCGTTCATGATTCACACAAAAGACACAAAACGCTCAACATCTTTGATCCCTTGGATCATCTTGGTCCGAGACGCAGGAAACTTCTGGAGCAGTCGTGGGCGCCGATCTTCCGCAAGGAAAT
>CAJWCD010000041.1:0-24645 GCA_913020725.1 uncultured Pseudomonadota bacterium | reverse complement strand
TCACGTGTCAACAATTCGGGTGGACGTCGTGCGGTAGGCGTCTCATCAGCGCCAATTGAATTCACCCAATCCATGGCTTCATCCTTAGTATCCGCGAATTCATCTCGATACATCTCTGGAACATAGTTGAACATGAAGCGTTCACCCTCGGAATTAGTGAGCATCCCCCCTTCTCCTCGCACACCTTCGGTCACGAGGATACCACGAACGCTGGGTGGCCAAATCATGCCGGTTGGATGGAATTGAACGAATTCCATGTCACCCATTTCTGCTCCAACCCAGTATGCGAGTGCATGCCCCTCACCGGTGTATTCCCAAGAACCAGAGCAAACCGCCCAGCATCGGGTGATTCCACCAGTGGCAAGAACCGTCGTCTTGGCCTTGAACACATGGAGCGACCCATCGACTCGATTGTAGGCGAAGCACCCGGACAGTCGTCCATCGGTCTTGAACAAATGGCGTACAGTGTACTCCATGAAGACCTCCATGCCGGTGTGAATACCTCGTTCCTGTAGGGTTCGAATTAACTCTAGGCCTGTAGCGTCACCAATGTGAGCCAGACGAGGATAGGTGTGTCCACCGAAGTTGCGCTGATTGGTCAAGCCGTCCGGGGTTCGATCAAAGATGGCACCCCATTGTTCAAGTTCCCGAATTCGATCAGGGCTTTCTTTTGCGTGAATTTCTGCCATTCGCCAGTCATTCAGGTATTTGCCACCCTTCATGGTGTCACGGAAATGAGTCTGCCAAGAGTCGCGGGGGTCCTTGTTCGCAAGTGCTGCTGCCGCCCCACCTTCGGCCATCACAGTGTGCGCTTTGCCGAGCATCGATTTGCAGATGACAGCAACCGATGCTCCTGCACGGGTGGCTTCAATCGCTGCACGCAGACCTGCACCGCCGGCTCCGATGATGACGACATCGTACTCATGGGTGGTGTAATCTTCGGACATTTTAGATCCCTCCCCACAGCATGTAGTCCGTCCAACCGAACATTGCATCGGTACAGGCATAGACATAGAAATCTGCGAACATCACCACGAGAAGAGAATAGAGCGCCCATTCCTTGTGGCGTTCATTGAACCAGGTCGACATCCTCCACATGCGATGGCGCAGCCTTGCCACACCTGACCCGGTCCAGTCGTTGGCCCCCCCGCCTACGAGGTGACGGAACGCGTGACGCATGAGGGCGTCGCGCTCGTGTCTCCCGACGCTTCGGAACTCCCCGGGCTTGCGGCGTCTCTACGCGAGGCCGGGGTGGAATCGGTCGCGCTGTGCTTTCTGTTCTCGTTTCTACGTCCAGAACACGAGGGGACCGTCGCGAAGAGCCTGCGGGACGCCGGATTTCTCGTCTCGGCATCGAGCGAAATCCTGCCGGAGTTTCGCGAATACGAACGCGCCAGCACGGTGGTCTTGAACGCGTACCTGATTCCGATCATGGATCGCTACCTTGCCTCGCTGGAAACCAAATTGGCGGATACGCGCTCCGGACTCGGCCTGTCACCGCAAACTCCGGTAATGGTCATGGAAGCCTCCGGAGGTTTGATGACCTTGGGGTCAGCCCGCAAAAAACCCGTCCACACAATCCTGTCCGGACCCGCCGGGGGGGTGGTCGCCAGCGCTGAAATCGCGGCCCGCTGCAAACTTGCGAACATCATCACGATGGACATGGGCGGAACCAGCACGGACATTAGCCTAATCGTGGATTCGACTCCACAGATCACGAGCCAAGCCTCGCTGGAGGGCTTGCCAGTGCGCATTCCGGTGATTGACATCAACGCCATCGGGGCCGGAGGCGGGTCCATCGCCGACATTGACGAAGGGGGAGCATTGAAAGTGGGGCCGCAAAGTGCGGAGGCCCAACCCGGCCCGGCGTGTTATCGTCGGGGGGGAACGCTGCCAACCGTGACCGACGCCAACCTGATGCTGGGTCGCTTGGGCACCACCACGGCCTTGGGCGGGGAGTTGACACTTGATGCCGAAGCCGCTCAACAAGCGATCCTCGAACACATTGCCGACCCTCTGGGGATGAACGTGGTCAGTGCCGCAGAGGGCATCATCCGAGTAGCCAACGCCAACATGGAACGCGGGGTCCGGGTGGTTTCGGTGGAACGGGGACACGATCCCCGCGAGTTTGCGTTGGTTTCTTTCGGAGGCGCGGGTTCTCTGCATAGCTGCGCGGTTGCCGCCAGCCTCGGTGTCCCCACCGTGTTGATCCCCCCGGCTCCGGGCATTCTGTGCGCGATGGGTATGTTGATGTCGGACCTGCGGCACGATCTGGTGGAAACCCAAGTTCGACCGCTGGTGGACGTTTGTCCAGAGGACTTGCAGCAACGCTTTGCTCCGCTGCTGGAGAAAGGCGTCCAACTGCTGGCCGAGGACGGTGTGACTCCGGAAGCCCGCAACCTGACCACGATCCTCGACATGCGCTACATCGGACAAAGTTATGAATTGATGATTCCCTGCAACCTGCACAACTGCGCAAGTGCAGCTTGGCTGGAGCAACAGTTTCACAACACCCACTACAAAAAATTCGGCCATGCGGATGACTCGGCTCCGCTTGAAATTGTCAACCTGCGGGTGCTGGCCATTGGTCGACGGCCTCCGTTCTCCCTCCCTAAATTAGCTGAGGGGGACTCCGTTCCTCCTGCACAGGCGCAATCCGGTCGGCGTCAGGTGTATTGTGGGCCAAGCAACTCCGCTGAACCCGGAGGCTGGCACGATGCTCCGGTGTGGGGGCGGGAATTTCTGTTGGCTGGGAACCACATCAGCGGTCCTGCGGTGATCGAGGAGTTGTCCTCCACCGCCTTGTTGCATCCCGGAGATTACGCCACCGTTGATGCGTATGGCAACCTGCTGGTCTCTGTTGGCCAAGGAGATTCCCATGCCTGACACTCCGCAAATTTCTGAGATTGACGCCATCACGTTGGAGGTTTTGCGCAATGGCTTGCAGTCCATCGCCGAGGAAATGGGCGCGGTGTTGAAAAACACCTCGTTCTCTCCCAACATCAAAGAGCGCATGGACGCCTCCTGCGCAATCTTCGACGCCCAAGGGGAACTGGTCGCGCAAGCCGAGCATGTGCCCGTTCACTTAGGGTCCATGCTGGTGGCCTTGCGGCAAATCCTGCAAGCAACGACTCCGCTGGAGGACGGTGATGTGGTCTTGGTCAACGATCCTTTCATCGGCGGAGCGCACCTTCCGGACATCACGCTGCTTGGTGGGGTGTTCCACGAGGGCGAGTTGATCGGCTATGTTTCCACCCGGGCGCATCACTCTGACGTGGGCGGCATGGAACCCGGCTCCATGCCCGGACGTTCCACCGAGGTGTATCAGGAAGGCTTGGTGATTCCGCCTGTGCGACTGTACCGCAAAGGGGAACGTCAAGAGGACGTGATGGCCTTGGTGTTGGCCAACGTGCGCACCCCGTATGAACGTTCCGGCGACCTCAACGCCCAACTCGCTGCTCTGCGCACCGGACAGAAACGTTTACAGGAGCTTGCCAAAAAGCGAAGTTCCGCACAATTGAAGGCGGGGTTGACCGCCTTGCTGGATTACGCCGAACGCCGCATCCGCAAACGCATCGCCGAACTTCCCGATGGCTGCTATGTTGCCGAGGATGCCTTGGACAACGATGGCGTGACCCTCGATCCCGTTCCGGTCAAGGTCGCCATCACCATCGCAGGAGAAACCCTCTCAATCGACTTTGCGGGGAGCGGAGGAGCGCTGAAGGGCAACATCAACGCCGTTGCTCCGATGACGTATTCGGCCACCTTTTACGCCATCAAGATTTTCACCGATCCGGAAATTCCTGTGAACGGCGGCACCTTCCGCCCCATCGAAATCTGCATTCCGGAAAACTGTTTTTTGAACGCCCAGCGACCTGCTGCTGTTTGTGCGGGCAACACTGAAACGACGCATCGGGTCTGCGACACGGTGTTAAAGGCGGCGGCACAGTTTGCACCGGACAAGGTTCATGCCGCAAGTCAGGGTACCATGAACCTGATTGGTGTCGGTGGGATCGATCCCCGTAATGGCCGACCCTACACCTACATCGAAACCATTGCCGGAGGTGAGGGAGGCAAGCCTTGGGGTGACGGCACCGATGGTGTGCAGTGTAACATGACCAACACCATGAACACCCCTGTGGAGGCGCTGGAGATCAGCTACCCTTTGCGGGTGGAGTGTTACGAGTTCCGCAATGGAAGCGGGGGCGCGGGAAAACACCGGGGCGGTTTGGGCGTGACACGTTCGGTCCGGGCCATCGGCCATGAGGCGCGGGTTTCACTTTCAGCGGAGCGTCGCATCATTCCTCCGTATGGTTTGTGCGGGGGCAAATCCAGTCAAGTGGGCGCCCATTTTCTGGTGGATGCAGGGAAGCAGACTACGGAACTGCCCGGAAAAACCACCTTCAGCCTTGCTCCGGATCACATGGTGGTCGTCCAAACCCCCGGTGGTGGTGGCTGGGGCAATCCGGAAGACCGCCCTCCCGATGCCATCGCAGCAGATTGGCTTGACGAGAAGATGTAACCGCTTCTGCCAATCCTAAGGCGCACCAAAAAAACAGTTGCCTCTTCACAAGCAAAGGGATACAACTACCATTTCTACGGTGTGCCTTCATCCGGATTGACGGCGCAGTTCATTCCACCCACTTATGCTTAGGCATGGAAAGGACGATTATGAGCAAGCTCAAGAACTTCGGTTTCAAACTCATCGCGGTCTTCACACTGGTGTTGATCGGCGTCGGAAACCTTGCATTTGCAGGCAAGAGCAATAACACACTTACTTGGACTACGGACCGGGATCTCGATGTCGCCCTGCCGTATTACAACAACACCCGTGAAGTCGTGGTCATGTCGTACATGGGCTGGGACACGCTCTTGTTCCGCAACCCCAAGACCTTTGAGTATGAGCCGCTGCTGGCAACCTCCTACAAGTGGGTGGACACGGTCACGCTGGAGTTTGACCTCCGGAATGATGTTACCTTCCACAACGGCAAGAAATTTAGCGCCGACGATGTGGTTTACACCTTCAACCATGTTGCGTCGGAGGAAAGTGGTGTCCTCACCAGACGCAATGTCAACTGGATCAAGAACGCCGAGAGGTTGGGTGACTACAAGGTTCGCATCAATTTGCTCAAGCCCTTTCCTGCGGCGCTGGAATACTTGGCAGGACCAACCCCAATTTTCCCCGTTGGATTCTGGGAGAAGGCTCCAATTGCCGGAAGCAAAAAAGACTTTGGTGCCGTCAATCCAGTCAACAGTGGAACGGGTCCTTACAAAATCACCAAAGTGGTGCCCGGAGAATCCGTCCATTTTGAACTGAACAAGAACTATTTCAAGGGCGCCAAGGGTAAATCATCGATTGGCAAGATCGTTTTCCGAATCATCAGCGATCCGGAAGCCCAGATCGCCGAACTCATCACCGGCGGGGTTGATTGGATTTGGGATGTCTCCAAGGACAAAGCAGAGCAACTGGAAAGCATGGGCCCAATCACGGTCGTGAACGCACCGACGATGCGCATCAGTTACATCCAGTTCAACTCCTCAGGAAAAGGTGGCAACAAAACACCCTTCATGGATTACAAAGTCCGGAAGGCCGTTGCTCATGCCATCAACCGGGAGGCTATCGCCAAGCATCTCGTGGGAGGCGCGTCTGCGGTCATCCACTCTGCGTGCTATCCATCACAGTTCGGCTGCACCCAAGACGTTCCTCAGTACAGTTACGATCCGGGACTGGCGAAAAAGCTACTGGCCGAAGCAGGTTATCCCAATGGCTTTGAAACGGACATCTACGCTTATCGGCAGCGGGAGTTCACCGAAGCAGTGATTGGCGATCTCAAGAAAATCGACATTCAGGCCAATCTCAAGTACATGCAGTACAAGGCGCTGCGCGGTTTGGTGTGGGAGTCGAAAACTCCTTTCCACCAGATGACTTGGGGTTCGTATTCGGTCAATGATGTCTCTGCGATCACAAGCCATTTCTTCAAGAACACGCGGGATGACTACGCGATGGACCCGCAGTTGAAAGCCTGGCTGGAAACGGCGGACACCTCGACGGATCCGCAAGTCCGCATAGACAACTACAAGAAAGCTCTCACCCGGATTTCGGGGAGCCTGTACTGGTTGCCGATGTTCACCTACGCCAAGTATTATGCGTTCAACAAGGACTTGGACTTCACTCCAACTCCGGATGAGATTCCGCAGTTCTACGCGGCTAGGTGGAAGTAACCGCACGCTGATTTGGTTGATCCGGGCTTCCCGGATCAACCTTGTCAGAGGATTTTGACTCTTGTTTGCCTACGCCCTCAAGCGTCTCGGCGTCGCGCTGCTTGTGGCCATCACAGTTTCGGTGGTGGTCTTCACGCTGCTCCGGCTTTCCGGAGACCCTGCCGTTGCGATGGCTGGGGAGGCAGCCACTGAGGAGGACATCGAGTATGTGCGGGTACACTACGGGTTTGACCGTCCTGTCACGGTGCAATACCTTGATTGGGCACGACGGGCGATTCAGGGGGATTTTGGCCGCTCGCACTACCTGAAGACGGAGGTTTCAAACATCATTCTGGAGCGCTTGCCGGTCACCATGACCTTGGGGGGGCTGGCGCTTAGTTTTGCCCTGCTGCTAGCAGTTCCGCTCGGAGTGCTTGCCGCCGTGCGTCCCAACACAATACTCGACCGCTTTGCGCTTTCCTTAGCAGTAGTCGGACAGGCGCTGCCCAGTTTCTTTTTCGCGCTGCTGATGATTCTGTTCTTCGGGGTGAAGTGGCGGCTCCTGCCGATTTCCGGAAGCGATTCTTGGAAGAATTTCATTATGCCTGCGGTCGCCCTCGGCTACTACGCGACTCCGGCCATCATGCGTCTCACCCGGGCCGGAATGCTCGATGTGCTTTCCTCAGATTACATCCGCACCGCACGCGCCAAGGGTTTACGACCTCCAGTGGTGCTCTTCAAGCACGCCCTCCGCAACGCCATCATTCCAGTGGTGTCGCTCTCCGCTGTGCAGTTGGGGTTCATGCTGGGTGGGTCCATTGTCATTGAAAGCATCTTTTCCTTGAACGGACTGGGCAGGCTCGCGTGGCAGTCCATTCAGCGTTCGGACTTTGAGATGATGCAAGCCATCGTGTTGGTGGTCGCCTGCATCTACATCGCACTCACCTACTTTGCCGATCTGCTGAACGCCTACCTAGACCCTCGAATCCGTGTAAGTTGATGACACCGCAACGATAACCCCACAACCATGCCCACCACCAACACCCCCTTCAGTCTTGCGGACGAACAACTGCTGGAGCCTTCTCCTGCACAACTCCTGCGACGGCGCATGTTTGGTCACTTGGGAATCACCATCGGCGGTGGCATCTTTGCTATCATCGTGTTGATGGCGATTTGCGCCCCGCTGATTGCTCCGCACGATCCGTATGACCAAGATCTCTCCCGCAGGTTGATCAGTCCAATCTGGCATGACGATGGGACTTGGGTTCATCCTTTCGGGACCGATAATTTAGGACGCGATTACTTGTCCCGGGTCATCTACGGTGCCCGGATCTCGCTGTTCATTGGTATTGCCGCCATGTTCATTTCCGCCCTGATCGGCACCACGTTAGGAGTCGCGGCCGGGTATTTTGGTGGAAAAACGGACATGGCGATCACGTTCATGATCACGACCCGACTGAGCATGCCGGTCATCTTGGTGGCGCTTGCCGTGGTCGCCTTGATTGGCAGTTCGCTGGAAATCGTCATTTTCGTGCTGGGTTTTCTGATCTGGGACCGCTTCGCCGTGGTGATGCGCAGTTCCACACAACAGGTCCGAGATCTTGATTATATCACCGCCGCAAAAGCTGCGGGCTGTTCCCCGTTACGCATCATCCTCACGGAAATCATGCCAAACGTGGCAAACAACCTCATTGTGATCGCCACCATCGAAATCGCGCACGCCGTCATCTTGGAAGCTGCGCTATCGTTCCTTGGTCTTGGCGTCCAGCCCCCCCTGCCCTCGTGGGGTCTGATGATTTCCGAAGGCAAGGGGTTCATGTTCTTTGAACCGTGGATCATCAGCATTCCAGGAATTGCGCTCTTCACCCTGATTCTTTGCGTGAACCTGCTCGGCGACGGCATCCGAGACGTGACCGCTCCAGAGAACCGCAATTGAAGCCAATCCTCCAAGTTCGTGACCTTTCGGTCGAAATCCCGCTCGCCGCAGGGATGCTGAAACCAGTCCGGGAGGTGAGTTTCCACGTTCAACCGGGAGAGACGCTTGCCATTGTTGGGGAATCCGGATGCGGAAAATCGCTCACATCACTGGCACTGATGGGCTTGCTGCCCAAGGCGGCAAGTTGTACCGCTCTGGAACTGCGTTTTGCAGGACAGCCGCTGCTCGGGCTTTCGGAACGGGCACTGTCTGACCTGCGGGGCAATCGCATGGCGATGATTTTTCAAGACCCGATGACCTCGCTCAATCCGGGATTCACCATCGGCAATCAACTGATGGAGGTGTATCTGCGGCATCGCCAGTCCTCAAGGCGAGAAGCACAGGAGCGCGCTGTGTTTCTGCTGGAGAAGGTTGGAATCAGCGCCGCCGCAAGCCGCCTTGGCCAGTATCCCCATCAACTGTCCGGAGGGCTACGGCAGCGTGTGATGCTGGCGATGGGCTTGATGTGCGAACCTGAACTGATCATTGCCGATGAACCCACCACTGCTTTGGATGTCACCATCCAGGCTCAGATTCTTTTATTGCTGGCAGAGTTGCAGAAGGAATTCCAGATGGCCCTCATCCTCATCACCCATGACCTCGGAGTGGTTGCACGGGTTGCAGATCGGGTCGCGGTGATGTATGCGGGTCAGATTGTGGAAACAGGGACTGTGGCGGAGGTGTTCTCCAACGCCCTACACCCCTACACCCAAGGCTTGCTGGAGTGCATTCCAATTCCAGGAAAAACGCCACCGGGCACGCACTTGGGTTCAATACCGGGAATTGTGCCGAACCTGCTAGGAAATTTGCAGGGGTGCTTGTTCCGGGATCGTTGCCGATACGCACATCAGGATTGCGCCTCGTCTCCCATGATCGCAGTTCAGGAACTGCATGCTGGACGCAACTACCGCTGCCTACTTCCAGAAGATCTTAGTGCCCGGAAATCTCAGCATGCCTCTAACACTTCAGAAAGGGCATGAATCCTCCGATTCTTCAGACTAGTAATGTCGTCAAGACTTTCAGCGTCAGCCGCGGATTTTTCAAGGGTAAGCAAGCCCTGCATGCGGTGAACGGGCTCTCTCTCTCAGTTGCAGCAGGCAGTGTGCTGGGTTTGGTCGGCGAATCAGGTTGCGGGAAAAGCACACTGGCCCGCATACTTCTGGGGCTCGAAACGCCAAGCAGTGGCGATGTTTTGCTGAAGGGCAAGCCCGTCTCCGGGTTTGACCAAAAGGAACTGGCCAAGCAGGTGCAGCCAATCTTTCAGGATCCCTTCTCGTCACTGAATCCTCGCAAAACGATCAGTGCCATCATCTCGCTGCCACTCCGGGTTCATGGCATTGGAACCAAGCACAAGTGGCGAGTTCAGGTTGAGGAAATGATGGAACTGGTGGGACTCCCACGCCGCTTGGCCATGAGCTACCCCAGCCAGCTTTCTGGAGGGCAACGGCAGCGCGTGGCCATCGCCCGTGCGCTGATCATACGTCCGGATGTGGTGATTTGTGATGAACCGACCTCGGCGTTGGATGTCTCGGTGCAGGCGCAGATTCTCAACCTCCTGCTCGATCTGCGTTCGGAATTGGGATTGACCTACATCATCATCAGTCACAATTTGGCGGTGGTTGAGCACATCGCCACGCAGGTCGCCGTCATGTACTTGGGGCGTATTGTTGAAGAGGCGGATACACAAACCCTCTTCAATAACCCCAACCATCCCTACACACAGGCGCTGCTTCAGTCCGTGCTGACTCCAGAACCCCACTTGGGCATCCCGGACACGCACTTGGGAATCACCTTTCCCAATCCGCTGGAACCTCCGTCCGGTTGCGCGTTCCATCCCCGCTGCGCGTCCAGAATGCCGATCTGCGCCGAGCAATTGCCCCCCCCAACGAGTGTGGGTACTGGCCGCGTGAGGTGCCACTTGTTCAACGAAACAACCAGCAGTTCTGGTAACGCAGTTCTACCACATCACTGATTCACAAGAGGAGGTTAGCATGGCACAAGGAATGGTGGTCGCACCACAGCCGGAAGCGGTTGAGGCCGGTGCGATTGTATTACGCGAAGGCGGCAACGCGATTGATGCGGGCATTGCCTGCGCGCTCGTGCAAGGCGTGGTCGATCCGCAAATGACCGGCATCGCAGGATTCGGTAGCCTGCAAGCCTATTTGCCGGGAGAAAACGTGCATGAGTGCATCGATTTTCACGGCAAATCCCCTGCGGCAGTACGGCCTGCAATGTGGCAGGATCGCATTGAAGGCGAAGCCAGCGACGGCTTTGGTTTCATCCTCAAGGATCACGTTAACGATGTGGGCTACCAGTCCATCACAGTTCCGGGCAGTTTGAAGGCCTATTCCGAAGCCCATGCCAACTGGGGACGGCTGTCGTGGGCGGACGTGATGGCTCCGGC
Source organism: uncultured Pseudomonadota bacterium (assembly GCA_913020725.1). Classification (GTDB taxonomy): domain Bacteria; phylum SAR324; class SAR324; order SAR324; family NAC60-12; genus UBA8110. The sequence continues at coordinate 14,065 of CAJWCD010000041.1, read as the reverse complement.
AATTCGACAAGCCGAGCGGGGAGTGACCATCCGCCCACACATGTACAACTGGTGGACGACAAACGATGGCTCCGGACGAGTGCTTCCCGCCGAACGGCTCCGATGCACTCAGTCAGGACAGCGGATTTATTTCCACTCCGATGGTAGTTTGAAGCGGGTCGGAGATCATCTCGACAATCCGGAGATGGCAGAAACCCTGCGGCGTTTGGCAAAGGTTGGCGCTGAGGATTTTTACACCGGGGACATTGCCGCACAAATTGTCGCGGACATGCAGGCCAACGGTGGTTTGCTTTCTGCCGATGATCTTGCCAATTATCGCACCACGTCCAACAAACCACTGTGGGGTGATTACCGGGGTCACCAGTTGGCAACCAATCAACCTCCCGGCGGTGGACTCATGCTCATCGAAATGCTCAACGTGCTGGAGCAGTTCGACTTGCCTGCTTTGGGACACAATTCGGTCGAGTACATCCGGGTGGTCAGTGAGGCGATGAAGCGGGCGACCATTGACAAGGACACCCACGTTGGCGACCCCGCCTTTGTCGAGATCCCCCTAGACCGCCTCACTTCAAAAACCTACGCAGCAGAACTGGCAGCAGCGATCAAACGTGGCGAAAAAGCAGTTGTGAAGCGCATCGACCGTACTCCGGAATCCAAGGACACCACCCATGTTAGCGTGGTCGATAGCAACGGCAACGCCTTCTCGATGACCCACTCGCTGGGGATGCCTTCCGGTGTGATCACCGAGGGTTTGGGTTTCATGTACAACGGCTGCATGGGGGTGTTTGACCCCCGGCCCGGACGTGCCGGAAGTCTTGCGCCCGGTAAGAGTCGCTTTACCTCGCTCTGCCCGTCTATGCTGTTCAAAGACGGAGAGTTGCATATGGTGATCGGCGCCCCCGGAGGCACGCACATTGCGATGGGGGTGCTGCAAGCCCTGCTGAATGTCATTGATTTCAAGATGTCGATGCAGGAGGCCGTGACCGCTCCAAGGTTTTCTGGAAACAGTCCACTGATTGATGTCGTCAATCGCATACCCCGTTTCGTAACCGATGAACTCGAAGCGCAGGGCTACAGCGTCCGCCGCTGGGCGCAATCCTACGCCTTTGCATGGATTCACGGAATTCGGATCGACGAGGGCAACTTAACCGGGGGAGCCGATCCTGCCGCCGATGGCATGTCGCTGGCGGTGTAATCAGAAACAGAGGAAGAAACCATGAAGTTAATCGACGCAATCGCCGAAAACCACGGGGAGTTGACCGAGTGGCGGCAGGACATTCACGCTCATCCGGAACTGGGCTTCAAGGAGGAGCGCACCGCGAAACTCGTTGCGGAGCGGCTGGAGTCGTTCGGCTGCGAGGTTCACCGGGGCATCGGGGGGACCGGCGTTGTGGGCACGCTGCGTTCCGGTTCCGGAACCCGCACGATGGGGATTCGAGCGGACATGGACGCCCTGCCGATTCAAGAAGCGAACACCTTTGATCATCGCTCCCGAAACGACGGCAAGATGCACGCCTGTGGGCATGACGGCCACACGACCATGGTGCTTGGAGCCGCACAGTATCTCGCACAAACCCGAAACTTCGACGGCACGGTCCACTTCATCTTCCAGCCTGCGGAGGAAGGGCTTGGGGGTGCCAAGGCGATGGTGGAGGACGGCTTGTTTGAGCGCTTTCCCATGGAAACGGTTTTTGGGATTCACAACCGTCCCGGACTGCCGATGGGCAAATTCGCCATGCGCTCCGGCCCGATGATGGCAGGAGGCGGCTTCTTCGACATCAACCTGACCGGGCGGGGGGCACATGGAGCCAGACCCGAAGCGAGTGCCGATCCCATCGTGGCTGCTTCGCAAATTGTTACTGCCCTGCAAAGCGTCGTCGCCCGCAACGTCAATCCGCAGGACACGGCGGTTCTTAGTGTGACTCGGCTCCACAGTGGGGAAGCCTACAATGTGATTCCCAACGACGCGACCATCGGCGGAACCGTCCGGGCGTTTGCAAAGGAAACCCTGCAACTGCTGGAGCAGCGGATTGGCGAGATTGCCACCGGAGTGGCTTCTGGTTTGGGTGTGAGCGTTGATTATCAGTTCAGGTTGATTTTCCTGCCCTTGATTAACGAGGCCACTGCCACCAAATTCGCAGGGGATGTCGCAGCCTCCATTGTCAGCGAAGACAACGTGAACCGAGAGGGACCAGCGATCATGGCATCCGAGGACTTCGCCTACATGCTCAACGAGTGTCCGGGAGCCTACATCAACATCGGAAATGGTGGTGGGGAGGGTTCTTGCGAAGTTCACAATCCGGGCTACGATTTCAACGACCAAATCCTACCACTGGGAGCAACCTACTTCTCCCGGTTGGTTGAAATCAAGCTGAAGCGGTAGTGTCGAGATGGTTTAAAATTCCGCTTCCCGTGCCCGCACCACGGCGGTGATCACTTCGTTGTAGGGGGCAGAGGTGCCAACTTCCTTGGCGACGACAGGAACCATGCCGTTGATGAAGTTGATCTCAGAGGGGCGTTTTGCTAGGTGATCCAGCAGCATGGAGGGGCGGGCACCGGGCATGCCCTCGGCGAATTTGGTGATGTAGGCAACCGGATCGTCAAACGAGAAAGGCACGCCCTTGGCCACGCCTGCGTTGTAGGCTTCCATGCCGCAGGTGAGCGAGAGGTTCCGCGACTCCGGGTTCTGCATCATCTCTCCAATCGTGCGTCCAAACACAGTGCAGGGTCCGCTGAAGGAGACATTGCAGACGAATTTTTCCCAGACCAACTGGTCAATGTTTTCGTACTCCTGCGTGTTGAATCCGGCCTGACGCCAGACTTCGGCAATGCGGGTGGCCCGTTCAGAAGCCCCCCCGGTCATTTCACCGATGCGGATCAGGGCCATGCCGTTGTGGTGCGCGTGTCCCGGAGCTTTCATGGAGGCGCCAAACCCGCCCGCGACGCCGATCAGGATGTTTTCGATGGGCAGGCTCCGGGCCAGTCGTTCGCCAGCCCCCAAGCCGTTTTGCATGGTCAAAACCGGAGTGTCCGGAGCCAAAATCGGCGCAATCGCTTGGGCGGCAGCCTCCACTCCATCAGCTTTGGTGGCAATGATCACCAAGTCACACAAACCCGCATCGGCAATGTTGGCGGAAACCTTGATGCCCTGCACGGTACGATCCCCGCTGTAGCCCTCAACTCGCAGCCCATGCTGCTGGATTGCTTGCAGATGCTCCTGCCACACGTCAATTGCCCAGAGTGTGTTTCCGGCATCGGCTAACAATGCCGCATAAACCGAACCCATCGCTCCAGTGCCCACCACTGCGATTTTCATTGTTCTCCTCCTTTTTTCCTGTTTAATGTGAGTTCTGTATAAGCAAAACAGGGGAGTTTCTTGGGTGCCGCAAGGCTCAAAATTCCTCCTGTGCAAGGCGCATCCACTGCACACTGCTCCGTGACGCTTGCTTGACGCAGAGCTAGACGTCCGCTCGGTAACGGTAGTTGGCGTTGAAGCGGGAAAGCAGGTAGTCGCCGTAAATCAGTGATTCGCCCATCCCCGTGACAGGCACGGCTTCGGCGTCCATGTCGGGGTCGAAGAAGTAGGCGAGGGCGTAGCGGTGCTGTCCGGAGCGATTTTTGACGCGGTGCGGGGAGGACCGCCAGCGTCCTCCGGAAAGGTGCGCGAGCCAGTCCGCCGCGTTCACCACCACCTGATCCGGAGAGGCCGTGACCTCCACCCAAGTACCGTCTTGTGCCTTCACTTCCAGTCCGCCCACACGATCCTGCACGAGCAGCGTGAGAAACCCGTGGTCCGTGTGGGGTGCGGACCCAAAGGAGTCCTCCGGTTCGTCCGGGGCTTCCGGCCAGTAGTGCAGTAGCCGCAGAAACTCCGTGGGCTGCCGAAACCACGTTTCGTATACTCTTGTCTCGATTTCGAGTGCCTTCAGGCACAATTTCGTCAACTTGCGGGCCGCGCAGTCCACGTCCTGCCAATACGCTTCCAGCGTGTCCCGAAACCCAGAAACTTCCTGCGGCCACTGGTTCAGACCCTGGAGCGGTTTCCCAAAGCGTGGATCGTTTTCCGGCACCTCGTGCATCAACATGAACGATTCCGAGGTGTTGGGTTTCCGGACCTCCGCGACTGAGGAAGTGCGGGTGGTGCTGGAGTTGGAGGCGATGTAGCCGCGATGGGCCGAGTTGATCGCGTAGCTGGTTTTCACCGCTTCCGGAAGGTCATGAAACGCACGGGAGGCCGCAAAGGCGGCAGCGCGGATTTCGGGATCCAGCCCCGCGTGGTTGCAAATGCAGAAACCCACCTCGCGAAAAGCGGAATCCAATGCAGCGACGATCTCACTTTCAGCGACTGCGAGATCAATTGTGGGGAGTGCGGGATGCTTCACCAAAGCAGGAGCGAAAGCGGCTGAAATGAAAAGCGCCTCCCGGAGGAGGCGCGTGAAGAAGCGCGGTTCCGCGCTCAGTCCGTCTCGGAGAGGCGTACACCTGAAGAGAACGGATGCGAAACTGCGATTCGAGTATGATCGGGCATGACCACCTCCTTTCTGTTGGGGTTAAGGATTTCTCCAAGAACTGAGGTGACAATAGCGCAGTGCTGACTCAGATGCCAGAGAAAAATGCGGGCGCTCAGACGGCTTGCGGCTAGACTTGTTTGCGTCGGGGCATGCGCACCACCGTCCAGGGCAAGGCTCCCGGAACCCATGGGAACGTGACCAGCCGATGCGGGGTGGCGCGTTGCAGGGGTTGACTGGAAGAGTCTCGCATTTGTGACGTCGAAAGCAAAACCGGAGTTCCTGCAATCGGCAGGAGTTCCAGTGGAGTTCCAGCCTCGAAGACATTTCGGGAAAGCACCGTCAGCGATTTTTCAGGGCGCACTTCCAAGACAACTCCCGCCAGTTCCGCTTCCCCCTGCGGTCCGGACTCCAGTTGCAGGCTGTCAGCTTCGGCAGGTTGCTCCAGCGAGGCTTCGGTGTAACCGCGATGTGGCAGTTGCTCCAAATCCACGGAGAGCGCTTCCAGCCGTTCCGGCCACGTCTCCGGAGGCTGCGTCCGTAACCAGCGCAAGGCTTCCGCGTAGGTGCGGACGGTGGTTGCGGCGTAGAGCGGCCCCTTCATGCGACCTTCGATTTTTGCGCTGGCGATTCCAGCTCCCACGAATTTCGGCAGCAGGCGGATGCCCCGCAAGTCCTTGGAACTCATCAGCGTTTGGGCCGTGGCTGGTGGCTGGTGCTTAGAATTCTTAATCCCTAATTCATAATTCGTAATTGAATCCGTCACCACCTCGTAAGGCATCCGGCAGCTTTGGACACAGCCTCCGCGATTGCTGTCACGCCCGGCGGTGTAGTTGGAGATCACACAGTGTCCGGAGTAGGCGGAACACATCGCACCGTGGATGAACAACTCAACCTCAATGCCGACTTTCCGGCCAATGCTCTCAGCTTCTGTGATGGAGACCTCACGTCCGAGAATCAGCCTCGTAGCACCCATTTGTTTCCAAAAACGGGCACTCCAAGAATTCAGACAAGAAGCCTGCGTGGAGAGATGAATGGGAATCCGGGAATGCTGCTGGATGACCGACATCACGCCCAAGTCGGAGACGATCACCGCATCGACCGCGATTTCATTGAGAAAACGGACGAACTCCGGAAGCCGCACGAGGTCGGCGTCGTGGAGGAAGGCGTTGAGTGTGATGTACAGCTTGCGGCCCCGCTCGTGGGCGTAGGCGACCGCCTGTGTCAGTTCGTGATCGGAAAAGTTCTCTGCGCCACTGCGCAAGCCAAATTCCGGACCCGCGCAATAGATCGCGTCCGCGCCATAAAGCAGGGCAACCCGCAGTTTTTCAAAGTTTCCGGCAGGCGCGAGGAGTTCCATGTCTAAAGCAGAGACCCGGCCAGTTCCCGGACTTTGGCCTGTGCGTTGCCTTGGTAGCGAGGTCCAGTGTGCGCGATCACGGCTCCGGCAAGCGCACTGGCAATACGTCCGCTTTCCAACGGCGTTTTATCGTGCGTGACACCGTAGAGGTATCCGGCGGCAAAGGCGTCGCCCGCGCCCGTGGTGTCTTTGAGCGAAACCGAAAGTGCATCAACGTAAATCGTTTCACCTTGATGCCAAAGCAGGGCACCGCGTCCTCCCATCGTCATCACGACGGTTTCCACCCACTCACCCAGTTGCTTGACCGCGTGCTGTGACACCTCGGTGTCCAGCAGCAGAAACGCCTCCTCCTGATTGCAAAACACCAAATCGACAGACTCACGCAGCAGTTCGATAAAATCAGCACGGTGACGGTTCACACAAAAAGGATCGGAGAGGCTGAGCGACACTCGCACGCCAAATTCCTGTGCCTTCGCCAGCGCGTGACGCACCGCTTCCTTCTGGGTGTCCGTGTCCCAGAGGTAGCCTGTGACGTAGAGGTAGCGTGCTGAGCGTAGTGTCTCAAGGTCAATGTCCGCCGCCTCCAATTGCTGGCACATGCCGAGGTGCGTGTTCATCGTCCGAGCGGCATCTGGTGCTACCAAGATCAGACTGCTGCCGGTGGTGCCTAGACCCGTGCCGAGGCACGATTTGACGCCTTGTGCCTCCAGTCCGTCCCGGTAGCTGTCGCCGTGTTTGTCCTGACCAACCTTGCCAGTGAATGCTGTTTGTCCACCGAGTTGAGCGATGCCGATCATCGTGTTCGCACCGGAACCTCCGGGAGCGGACTCAATCGGCAGATTTTGCGCAGCGAGGGCTATCAGGATGCTTTGCTGCTGCTCCAACTCCACGAGGTACATGCGGTCCTTTTCCAATCCGCGTTCACCAAGGAAGGGTTCCGGAACATGGGACAGCAGGTCAATCAGCGGGTTGCAAATGCCGTAAACGTCAAGGGAGTTCATTGCTGTTCGATGGTTGGCGGTTGGGAACAGGACGCGGCGCAACCCGCTCTACAGCCGGATTGGGTTGCGGAATGCTGGAGTCAGCGGAATGCGAGGGTTAGCTGGCCTTGGCCTGCGGCATCTGAAGTTTTTTGTCCCGGATGATCTTGGGGGTTTCCTTGCCGCCGATCACCGCTTCGCCCACGATACACTCGCGCACCTCCGGATCAGAGGGAACGTCATACATGACATCAAGCATCACGCGCTCCATGATTGAGCGCAATCCGCGTGCCCCGGTCTTGCGTTTGTTCGCCTCGCGGGCAATGGCTTGGATCGCACCCTTGGTGAAGGAAAGTTTGACATGTTCCAGTTCCATCAATTTCTGGTACTGCCGCATGAGCGCATTCTTCGGTTCAACAAGGATTTGGACGAGGTGTTCCACGTCCAAGTCGTGCAGGGTCGCCACCACCGGAAGCCGTCCGATGAATTCCGGAATCAGCCCGTACTTGAGCAAATCTTCCGGCTCCAGTTTTTCCATGAGGTCATGGCTCATGAACTTCTTGCTCTTGATGTCCGCGCCAAAGCCAATGGCCTGCTTCCCGATGCGTCGCTGGATGATCTGCTCCAGCGCCACAAACGCGCCACCACAAATGAAGAGGATGTTGGAGGTGTCCACCTGCACACACTCTTGTTGCGGGTGCTTGCGGCCTCCTTGGGGCGGGATGTTGGCGACGGTGCCCTCAATGATTTTCAGCAGTGCCTGCTGCACGCCTTCTCCGGACACATCGCGGGTGATCGAGGGGTTCTCCGCCTTGCGCGTGATCTTGTCGATCTCGTCAATGTAGATGATGCCCTGTTCAGCCCGCTCGGTGTCGTAGTCCGCCGCTTGCAAGAGTTTGAGGACGATGTTCTCCACGTCCTCGCCAACATAGCCCGCTTCCGTGAGGGTGGTGGCATCGGCCATCGCGAAGGGAACGTTGAGGACGCGGGCGAGGGTTTGAGCGAGCAGGGTTTTGCCGGTTCCGGTGGGACCGACGAGCAGGATGTTGCTCTTCTGCAACTCCACGTCCTCGTCACCGAAGTTGGTGTTGATGCGCTTGTAGTGATTGTAAACCGCAACGGCCAACACCCGCTTGGCCTGATCCTGACCTACAACATAACCATCGAGAATCTGCTTGATCTCGGCGGGCTTGAGGATATCTTGCTGGAGGTCAATGACACGGTCCTTCTGCCACTCCTCCTCCATGATGTCGTTGCAGAGGTCAATGCACTCGTCGCAGATGTACACCGTGGGCCCCGCGATGATTTTCTTGACTTCATCTTGGGTCTTGCCGCAAAAGGAGCAGCGCAGGGGGGCGTCCTTGGACTGGCTCATCGTGGTCTCCAGTGGTGTCGGTAATCAGTCGCCAGGGTTGCTGGACTTGCGATCGTACATGACGGCGTCAATGATCCCATAATCGAGGGCTTCGTCGCCCGAAAAAAAGAAGTCGCGCTGGGTGTCTTTCGCAATGCGCTCGATCGGCTGACCCGTGTGCTGGGCGAGAATCCCGTTGAGCGTGTCGGTCAAGCGCAGAATCTCGCGGGCCTGAATGTCGATGTCCTCCGCCTGTCCGGAAAAACCCCCGGTGAGTTGGTGAATCATGACCCGCGCATGCGGGAGCGCGTGGCGTTTCCCCTTTTCACCTGCAGCAAGCAAGATTGCACCCATGCTGGCAGCCTGCCCCACGCAAATCGTCTGAATCTCAGGCTTAAGATACTGCATCGTGTCGTAAACTGCCATCCCTGCCGCAACATAGCCGCCGGGACAGTTGAGGTAGAGCGAAATGTCACTATCCGGATCTTCAGCTTCAAGAAACAGCAATTGGGCAATGATAACGTTGGCAACATTGTCGTCAACGGGGGTGCCTAAAAAAACGATGCGATCCTTGAGTAACCGCGAGTAGATGTCGTAGGCCCGTTCACCACGATTGTTCTGCTCCACCACCATTGGGATGAGCGCCATGGATGCTCCTTTAGCTAAGGTTCCGGAAAGGTTCAATGAGCATGGTCGTGGTCGTGGTCATGATTATGATCGTGGTGATGCACAGGCGCTTCTTCAACCGGATCACCGAACACCCGTGCGGTCACGCGGTCCAGCACCGCCTCGCCCTCGCGTCGGGCGGAGATGCGGTGGTACATGCGCTCGCCGATGTGGCTATTCAGGAACTCGTCCGGATTGGAACCGAACATTTGGGCGACTCCGTACAATTCCTCCGTTGTGCCTCGTGGATCAACGAACACCTGCTCCTTGCGGAAAATCGAATCGAGGAGGTACTGGAGCTTGAGGTCGCCCCGCAATTTGGCGATTTCTTCTTCCTTGCGCTTGGCCTTGTCTGCTTCGGTAAGTTCCGGCTCTTCCTTCTGAAGTTGCTGGTCAATGGAGGTTTCTCCCTGCACCAACACCGCTTCCGGAAGGGGGAAATCATCATACAGCGCAGGCAGTTGTTCTCGGAGGGTGAGCCGATAGCTGGCTTTGATGTCATCCTCACGCGAATGCTGAAGGTTGGCCTTTGCCTTCTCCCGGAACTCCTCCTCGGTGTTGACCCCCCAATTGGCAAAGAACGCCTCGTCAAGTTCCGGAAGTTCCATGCGTTCCACGGAATTGAGGATGAGTGTGTAGTGTGCGGTCTTGCCTGCGTCCTCCTCGAAGGCTTCCGGGAGGGTCACATCCACTTCCTTGGTTTCTTCCGAGCGCATCCCCAGTAGGTGAGGTTGAAGTTCCGGGTGCCGGTCCGAGCCGATGATAAAAACAATATTTTCGTTGGTGCCGTCTTCAAATTTCTCTCCATCCACGGTGCCCTCGAAATCGATTCTCACTAAATCTCCGTCTTCCACAACAGGATTGTCCTTTGCCACGGGCCGGGAGCGGGACTGCTGTAGACCATCGATCTCCTTGTCAAGCTCCTCCTTCGTGATCTCTTCCGGGGTGCGCCGCTCCAGCTTGAGCTTGGTGTAATCCGGAAGTTCAAGATCGGGTTTGACCTCAAAAAGCAGTTTGGCGGAGAGCGGAGACCGTCGATTGAATTCCAACGCCTCAATGCTTGCCTGCGTTGCAGTCGAGAGTTCGTGATCGTGCAGGGCTTGGTTAAGATAGCGCGGGATGACGGTGTCCTCCACCTCCTGCTGCATCACAATTTTGAAGCGCTTGTCCAGCCAGCCCTTGGGGAACTTGCCTGGACGAAAACCGTTAAGGCGCGTGTTGCGTAGCCGCTGATACACGGCATCGTAGGTGGATTTTATTTCTTCAAGAGGAACTTCAATCTGGAAGGCGCGCTTAAGTTGCCCCAAATCTTCAAGGGTGGCTTGCATGAATGCCGAGGGATACAGGAAATCGTTGCCGCAAAAGGCGAATCCGCAAGATCGAGCCAGAAAGCTGCTCTGCGTATCTTCCTGTTGCGTGAAAAAACACTCCGGTCAGCATAGCTTTGGCTATACAAATTCACAAGTGTTTTTCCACACCAAAACCCGGAGGAATTGGTGAACATGGGACGGGTGGGGAGAGGCGGCTTGCGCCGCCTCGGTGATTAGTGCCTCACCTCAGAGGGCGAGCCTGGCTTCCCAAATCTTGTGAGTCCACGCGCCCTTGGGACATTTGGAAATCACAGGAGTGGATTCGGACGTCATCAGCACGTTGACTGTGCGATTGAAGTCACTCGGCTTCAGGCAGGTGATTTCCTCCGGAGACATCGAAGTGTCGCCTTTGAGGCTCATCTGGATCAGTCCGGCTTTGACTTTCATGGTTCCTCGTGTTGGTGGTTTTGCGGTTCTGCTTGGTTCCGGATTCAAGAATCTTGACTAATTGGTCAAGACTTTTCTCCAATAAATCATAATGGACGGCCAAACCTCTCTCACGCAAAGTCACAGTTCCTCGAAGACGCAAGTCCGTGCGGCTAACGTGCGCCGCATCCTCACAGCGGCAGAGGGAATCTTCGCAGAATTCGGCTACAAGGGAGCCACCATCCAGCAAATCGCCGACCGGGCGGGACTCCCCAAGGCCAATATTCATTATTATTTTTCAACCAAAGAAATCCTCTACCGGAAGGTCTTGGACGACATCCTTCAAGTTTGGCTAGAAGCAGCAGACACCTCTGATGATTGGAGCGACCCTGTGCCAACATTGACGCGCTACATCAACGCCAAGATGGAGCTTTCCCGCACGCGCCCCAAGGGGTCGAAGGTGTGGGCGAACGAGATCATCCAAGGGGCACCAATGATTCAGAATTATCTGGAAAGCACCCTACGAATCTGGATGCAAGACCGCACCGAGCAAATCCGAAGTTGAGTGGAGGCGGGAAAAATTCGACCTGTGGACCCGTACCACCTGCTCTACATGATCTGGGCCGTCACACAGCACTATGCGGACTTTGAACACCAAATCAACACGCTCAACGGGAACGAAGCATTGTCAGAGAAACAATTTGCTCAAGCGAAGCAGAACATCACGGAAACCTTGCTGCGGGGAATCGGTGCCCTGCACGGAAGCACAGGGCGGCCCGCATGAGGAGGAGCTGCCGAGGTTTCGGCAGCATTGCTCGGTGAGGGTGCAGATTACTGCGGACGCATGTCCGCCTTGTCGATTCCGGCAACCGGAACTGGTGTTTTCATGGCGTCCCGACGAAAGGGGTCGCCCAATTCCTGATTCAGGATCACCTCGATAAAGGTGGTTTCCCCTTGCTCCATCTGCGCTTTGATGGCGGTCTTCAACACCTCAGTGAGTTCTGCCATCGTCCGCGCCGTGACACCCTTGACTCCACAAGCTTTGGCGATGTCGGCATAGGAAACTTGCAGGTCTAACTCGGTGCCGACGAAGTTGTCATCGTACCAGAGCGTGGAGTTCCGCTTCTCTGCGCCCCATTGGTAGTTCCGGAAGATCACCATGGTGAAGCCCGGCCACTCCTCACGACCAATCGCGGTCATCTCGTTCATTGAAATCCCAAAGGCACCGTCTCCCGCAAATCCTACCACAGGCGTGCCCGGATTGCCGATTTTTGCGCCAACGATGGTCGGGAACCCGTATCCGCAGGGACCAAACAAACCCGGAGCCAAATACTTGCGGCCTGCTTCAAAGGTCGGGTAGGCGTTACCGATCGCGCAGTTGTTGCCAATGTCCGAGGAAATGATCGCCTCCTTGGGCAGCGCTACCATGATCGCCCGCCATGCCTTGCGGGGCGACATGTGCTCCGGCTGGCGCTGGCGCACACGCTCGTTCCAAGTGGTGCCCGGGTCATCATCCTCATGGTCCATGGCCGCGAGGCTCTCGGCCCATGCGGATTTCTTGCTGGCAATCAAGTTGCGGCGTTCTGCGCGTCCAGCACTCCCCGCGTGGTCTGCGAGTTGCTCGAGCAGCTGTTCGGCAACGCGCTTGGCGTCTCCCACGATTCCGACTGAAACCGACTTGGTCAAGCCAATGCGATCCGGATTGATGTCCACCTGAATGAGTTTCGCGTCCTTCGGCCAGTAATCCAGATTGTATCCCGGCAGCGTGGAGAACGGATTCAAACGGGTGCCAAGAGCCAGCACCACATCTGCTTGCTGAATCAACTCCATTCCTGCCTTGGAACCGTTGTAGCCCAGCGGTCCGGCGAAGAGCGGGTGTGATCCCGGAAAGGCATCGTTGTGCTGGTAGTTGCAGCACACTGGAGCGTCCAGCCGCTCTGCTAATGCTTGTGACGCTGGAATGGCAGCACCTAACACCACACCCGCGCCGTTGAGGATCACCGGGAATTTTGCGTTGGACAGCAGCTCAGCCGCAGCAGCAAGGGCGTCAGTTCCCCCGGAAGGAAGTTCAAATTCGACGATGGCGGGCAATTCAATGTCAACCACCTGAGTCCAGAGATCACGCGGGATGTTGATCTGCGCCGGAGCAGACATGCGCCTAGCCTTGGTGATCACTCGATTCAGGACTTCTGCCACACGCGTGGGGTCGCGCACCTCTTCCTGATAGGCGACCATGTCCTTGAAAGCCGCCATCTGCTCGACCTCCTGAAAGCCTCCCTGACCGATGGTCTTGTTGGCCGCTTGCGGCGTGACCAGCAGCATTGGCGTGTGGTTCCAGTAGGCGGTTTTGACACAGGTGACAAAGTTGGTGATGCCCGGCCCGTTCTGGGCGATGACCATTGCCATCTTGCCCGTGGAGCGCGTGAATCCGTCCGCCATGTAGCCGCCATTACACTCGTGCGCCACATCCCAAAACGTGATGCCGGCCTTGGGAAAATAATCGGAAATCGGCATGAACGCCGAGCCGATGATGCCAAACGCATGCTCGATGCCGTGACGTTGCAGGACTTTGATAAATGCCTCTTCAGTGGTCATTTTCATTGGAAGGTTCCTTTCAAGGTTGGTTTTCGTGATCGGTGTTGCGGCTTGCCGAATTTTTAGGAAAAAAACAGTCACCAAGGTCTCACCGGAAGCCATGTGACACTGGCCACTGCCTCCTTGAGTTGCTTTTTGAGACTCCAAGTCTCAAATATGAGTAAATTTTACGAATTTCTTAGAAAGATGTCCAGTGAATTTTGCATTCCCGCAAAGTTGCAGTTTTCACCCGTTGTGCTAATTTGCAGTATCGTTGAAAATCAGCACAATCCACGGCCACCAAAAGATGCCGTGGCGGTGCCTTCCTGCACTGCTCGACAACAGGAACCGCGTGGAACCGCCTCCCGGAAAGCCCCTCGGTTGACACCACATGGCCGGGGGGTTACAATCGCATGATGGAGATCGGCTATGCTCCCGCCAAGCGCGACAAGCCCCTGAAAGAACGCGGACTGGATTTTGAGGACATCCGCAAAGACTACGATAAGCGGCGTTGGGTCACGATCGGGTTTCTGTCCGGACGAATTGAACGCAGCAAATCCCGGTCGTCGTGGTTGCCGGGGATGACATAAAAAGGCATTTTGAGCGGGTTGAGAAATTCGGCAGCATGAGTGAATTCTTCGGATTGCCCAGAATGGGTAATATCTCCCGTGACCAAGACAACGTCCGGTTTGGGGTTGTGTTGATTTATATGATCGACACATTGCGCCAAGTTTTCTGCCATTGGCGCAATTTCATAAGTTTTTGTACCTTTCCGGGGGATAAAGGGCGCTGTATGGATAACATCTTCATCGAGAGGTTATGGAGATCTGTGAAGTACGAAAAGATATTCCTGGAGGAGTTTGAGACTGTTCCGGAATTACTCTCAG
>CAJWCD010000040.1:0-25362 GCA_913020725.1 uncultured Pseudomonadota bacterium | reverse complement strand
CTAGGCTTCATACTCTAAAACCCCATCCTCGTAGGCTTCCGGAGGCGGACACGAACACACCACGTTGCGATCCCCGTAAACATTGTCGATCCGATTGACAGGTGACCAGTACTTGTTGTGCTTGAGGGCGGGGGCCGGATAGACGGCCTCGGCCTTGCTGTACGAATGCGTCCACTCGTCCATGAGATCATCGAGCGTGTGTGGCGCGTTTTTCAAAGGGTTGTCCTCACGGCTCCAGATTCCGGATTCGACCTTGGCGATTTCCTCGCGGATGTTCAGCATCGCGTTGCAGAAGCGGTCCAACTCGGCCTTGGGTTCGCTTTCGGTCGGTTCGATCATCAGGGTTCCGGGCACAGGCCACGACATCGTGGGCGCGTGGAATCCGTAATCGATGAGTCGCTTGGCAACATCCTCTTCGGTGATTCCGGATGACTCTTTGATGCCTCGGATGTCAAGGATGCACTCGTGGGCCACACGATTATTCTGCCCGGTGTAGAGAACCGGAAACGCGCCCTCCAACCGCTGGGCTAGGTAGTTCGCCGCCAAAATCGCCGATTGTGTGGCGAGTTTGAGTCCGGAACCGCCCATCATGCGGAGGTAGGCCCACGAGATGGGAAGGACGCTCGGACTGCCCCACGGCGCGGCGGAAATGGCGGATTGGGCCGGATCGGTTCCCGGAGGCGGCACCACCGCGTGGCTCGCCATGAACGGAGCCAAATGCGCCTTCATGCCGATCGGCCCCATGCCGGGACCGCCGCCCCCATGCGGAATGCAGAAGGTTTTGTGCAGGTTCATGTGCGAAACGTCTGCCCCGTAAAGTCCGGGTTGTGCGATGCCAACGAGGGCGTTGAGGTTGGCCCCATCCATGTAAACCTGCCCGCCGTGTTGGTGGATGATCTCGCAGATTTCCGTGATGGTCGGCTCAAAAACCCCGTGGGTGGAGGGGTAGGTAATCATCAGGGCGGCAAGGCGGTCGGCATGTTTCTCGGCCTTTCCCCGGAGGTCGGCCATGTCAATGTTGCCGTCAGAATCGCATTTGACGATGACTACCTTCATGCCCTGCATTGCGGCACTGGCGGGATTGGTGCCGTGCGCGGAACTGGGAATCAGACAGACTTCGCGGTGCCCCTCACCTCGGCTTTGGTGGTACTTGCGGATCACCAGCAAGCCCGCATATTCGCCCTGCGCTCCGGAGTTGGGCTGCATGCAGATTGCGTCAAACCCTGTGAGTTGGCAGAGCATGTCCTCCAAGCCGCCGATCAGTTCGGCATAGCCGGTGGCCTGCTCGATGGGCACAAAGGGGTGCATCCGCCCAAACTCTGGCCAAGTGACGGGCCGCATTTCGGTGGCGGCGTTGAGCTTCATTGTGCAAGACCCCAAGGGGATCATCGCCCGGTCCAAGGCGATGTCCTTGCCCTCCAGCCGCTTGAGGTAGCGCATCATCGAGGTTTCCGAACGATGCTCGTGGAAGACCGGATGCGTGAGGAATTCGGAAGTGCGCCGCATGCCCTGCGGAATGCCTAACCCCGCCTGCTCCAACTCCTGTGTGAGTTCTGCAATGGAGGGCGCGGTTGAATCCGGACACAACACCTTCAACAATCGGGTGACGTCCTCGGCGGTGGTGGCCTCGTCAAAGCTGATTCCGACTCGGTTCGAGTCGATCTTCCGGAGGTTCATGCCGACAGCAACCGAGCGTTGCTGAGTCGTATTGGCGTCCGGAACATTCACGGTGAGGGTGTCGAAGAAAGTTGCGTTCGTGTCCAGTCCAGCTTTCCGGAGTCCACAGGCGAGCAAATAGGTGAGGTGATGCACCCGCTGGGCGATGGTGGTCAGCCCTTCCGGACCGTGGTAGAGCGCATACGCTGCTGCAACGTTTGCCAGCAGCACTTGCGCCGTGCAGATGTTGCTGGTCGCCTTCTCGCGGCGGATGTGCTGTTCGCGGGTTTGTAGGGCCATGCGCAGGGCCAGTTTCCCACGCCGATCCACCGACACCCCGATCAACCGCCCCGGCATGGCGCGTTTGTGAGCATCCCGTGTTGCGAAGAATCCCGCATGAGGGCCACCGTAGCCCATCGGCACACCAAAGCGCTGGGCACTGCCCACCACCACATCCGCTCCGAACTCCCCCGGAGGCTTGAGCAGGACGAGGCTCAGCAAATCGGCGGCCACCGCCACCATTGCTCCACGTTCCTGCCACTGTGCCGACAGTTCTCCCAAACTGGAGATGTCCCCAAAGGTTCCGGGATACTGGAGCAACACACCATAGGCGTCCTCGCACCCGTCCCACGGATTGCCGACGACCAGTTCCAGCCCCAGTGGTTCCGCACGGGTTTTGAGGACATCCAGCGTTTGCGGGTGGCAATCATCCGTGACAAAAAAGCGGTTCGACTTGCTACGGGAGACGCGCTTGCAGAAGGTCATGGCTTCCGCCGCTGCCGTGGCTTCGTCCAGCAGGGAGGCATTGGCGACGTCCATACCCGTGAGGTCCATGATCAACTGCTGAAAATTCAGCAGCATTTCCAACCGCCCCTGCGAAATCTCGGCCTGATACGGCGTGTAGGCGGTGTACCAACCGGGATGCTCCAGCAGATTCCGGAGGATCACGCTGGGGGTGATAGTGTCGTGGTACCCCATGCCGATGTAGGATTTCAGCACCTGGTTTTTGCCCGCCATCTCGGCCAGTTCCGCAAGGGCTTGCGCTTCGGTTCGTGGCCCCGGAAGTTCCAGTTCGCCCGACATCCGGATGGACGGCGGCACCGCCTGATCCATCAAATCATTGAGAGAGTCGGCCACCACCGCTTGGAGCATCGCGTCACGGTCGGCGCCTTGAAAGCCGATGTGTCGCTGGTGGAAGTCGTCTTGTTGGAGGAGGTTGGTCAATGAAGTCATAGTGAAACGTGATTAGGTTGAATCCACGAGGGATAAGAGGCGTTCCTGAAGAGGGTTACGAGGCCGTCGCCAATTCACGTGCATGTGCCAGCTCGTTGGGGCGAAGCGAGCGGATTTGCTGCGGATACAGGCTGACGATGGCAGCGGTCTCGCCGAATAAAGTGCAGAATTCGACCTCGTAGCCTTTACGGTGATGATGCACTGTGACCACCGTTCCCACATCTCCCGCGCTCAGTCCGTGTCCGGGCAGATCCTCTTGCAATGCGACTCGACTGTGTTCCGGATAATTTGATGCCATTTCAGCGACTTGTTTTTGGAGGCATCGGATAGGCACTCACCAATCGCAGGATCGTGCTTTCCAGAGGCTCAAACCAGATGGAGCGCACTCAGGGAAACCGATTGTCAGGAGTAATCATCGTTCCTTCCACAACATACCAAACTCCGAAAGGGGACGGTACCTGTACTCCGGAGCCATGATCAAGAGCGTGTTGCTTGAGAGCTTCAGCCAATTCGTGCCAGCGATCTCTGCGAAAACCATAGCCCCTGAAAAAAACGGCTTTGCTTGCTCCATCAGGATGGGTTTCATCAAGCAGGTATCCAGTATTTTTGCAGGAGGAACGTCTAGGATCATCGCAGACCAATCAGGTCAATAAGTACCACACTGCCAGCGCAAAGACAAAGCAAACTAGGATCAGCGGTAGAAGCGTCCAAGCTTCTCGAACATGTCCAGCAGCAAGGGGGTGTACTCCACAATCACGGCATCGGAGTCGGCAAGCGGCTCGTCGTCTTGGTCCACCACCCGGTAGAGCGCAATGCCCTCGAAGGGGGTGTAGTCAATCTTGACCCGGCCATCAAACAGCACACTGTTGGCCATCCCGCCCATCATGATGTACTCCCGCTTGGCCGGAGACAGCAGGGATTCCCCCAGAGCGAAATGCTGCAAGGGCAGTGGTTCGTTCAGCACCTCCAAGAAGGTCGGCACGAGGTCCAAGTGCGAGGTGAGCCGGGACACCTCCTCATACTCAACCTGCCCCGGAAGGTGCAGGAAGAAGCTGACCTGCGTTTGTTCTTTCGTGAAGGCGGAGGCATGGCCCCAGTGGCCGTGTTCGTACTGCTCGTGACCGTGATCTCCAGTGACGACGACAACCGAGTTGTCGAAATACCCGTGGTCCTTCAGGGCGTCCAACATGCGCCCCATTTCATCGTCCACCAGCGTGTAGGCGTTCTTGAACTGGTTGGCGGCCCGCACTTGGTGTTCTGGCAGGTCCGGATTGAAGAGCGGCATGTACTCAGCGGGCTGAAAGCGCTGGTACTGCTCGCTCACAAACTGCGGATGGTGGGGGGCATCGTGAATGATCAGCAGGAACAACGGACGCGCCGTCTTGCGCTGCTTGCGGGATTCCAGCACTCCAAGGGCATGGTCAATCATCTCGGCTTCCGAGGGGAACCGATCCCGGATGTGGCTGCGGAGTTTGTTGAAGATGATCTCGTCCGTGCCAAAGTAGCCCAAGTCCTCTTTGGCGAGCAGGGCGAATTCGTAGTTGCGGGCTTCCAGCAAATCCAGCAGTACCGGAGTCACCTGTGCTTTGCCAAAGGCGTCCTGATAGTTGGCGGGCAGGCTGTAGAACATGCCGAACAAGCCCCCTGCGGAAGCGTTCGACGCCGAGTAGTGATTCCGGAACTTGCTGAAGCAGCAGCGGACGTGTTGCAGGATCCGGGGCGTGACTTCAAGGTTGATGATGTCATGGCGCATTTTCTCGGAAATCAGCAGCACGATGTTGGGGTACGACGGCTGAGCTTCCGGAAAGGAAACGGGCTGCAAGGGGTAGCGCACCGTCTGGGAGCGGCGGGTGTCCACGGGGCCAGCCGCTTGGGGTTTGGTGAAGCCGAACTCCTCGAACCCCCGGCTCATCTGCACCGGGATGTAGAGGGGTACGCGCCTTCCCACGAGATAAATCTCTGTGTTTACCTGAAACAACTGCCATGCAAAAAACACCTTGTCTCCCAGCGTTGCCAGAAAAATCAGCAGGCAGATGCCCAGCTTACGCCAAGGTCCGGCAACGGCCTTGCGGAGCGGCGTCCCCCCCACAACGGCGGTGCCGCGCCAAACCGCCAGCACGGCCAACATCCCCACGGCCAGCACCAGCAATGCGGTCGCCCCCTCCCGCCAACCCAAATTGAGGGTTTCGAAGATGTTGGGCTGGAGTATCACCTTCAGCACAAAGCTGTTGATGTGGAACTTGAACTGCTGGAAGACGAGGAAGTCAAGCACCAAGAGCGGAATCGAAAGTCCGCAGAAGGCCAGCAGCAGCCACTGGACGAGGGTTGTTCCAAAGAGGCGGAGCATGAAGAAAATACCCTGAAGCAAAGTGAAGAGGAACAGGGAGTTCAGCACCGTGCTGATGCCCATCTGCCACTTCGTTGCAGACGCAACCGAGGCCGAGAACACAAAAAAACTGGAGTAGCCCGCAAAGAGCAACGACCACAGCAGGAGTTGCAAGAAAATGCGATCCCCGGCGGCAATAGCGGATTGTGGAGTCCGATCCGTCGAGAGCCAGGTCAGGGGAACTTCAGTTGGCATGTTTGCGCATTTGGTGAATCCACGCCAAGGCCACCAGCGTCAGCACCACGCTGACGGCGTAGGGGGCGAGGACGACGGTGTTGCCGAGAGTGAGGTATTGATTGTCCATCCGGAAGGGTGTGAGGGCCGAGCGCAGGACCGAGTAGCCGATCAGGTAGAGGGCGCAGAGCATTCCGGGAGGAAAATTCTTGAGCCGCAACCGCCAGAGGATGAGGAAGAGGACCGCGTTCCCCAGCGATTCGTAGATCATGGTCGGATGCACCGGCTGTCCTTGGGCATAGCGGTCAATCACGGTTCCGGGAGGAAAGACGATTCCGGTCCAGAAGTCCGTCATGGGGCCGGCGGCCTCGCCGTTGGTGAAGTTCCCCCAGCGTCCAATCGCTTGCCCCTGAATCATGCAAAGCGCGGCGATGTCCAGAAAATGCGCTTGGGAAATCCGCTTGCGTCGGCAGTAGAAGATTGTGTAGAGGCTACCGCCGATGATACCCCCGTGGATGGCAAGCCCGCCCTGCCAAACGGCAAACACCTTCCAGAAGGGTTGATGCGCGTAGTAGTTGGACCATTCCATCACGATCTCATACGTCCGGGCACCGAGGAGTCCGACGAGAAAGGCGTAAAGCGTGAGGTTCATCGCGTCGTCGTCGCTGAGACCCAACTCGCGGCGTTGCACTTCGGACAGCACAATCCGGGAGCCGATTAGGATGGCGATGGCGTAAAACAGCCCGTAAAACCTCGGCTCCAGCGTGAGGTCCAGAAACGGGATTTCCAGAGAGAAGAGGGTGGGAAACATGCCGTCTAGCCTTGTAGGGAATTCCCGAGAGCCTGTTTTTGCGCGGCAATGTGTGCTAGGACCCCCTGTTCGGCGAGGTCGAGCAGGTTGTCGAGTTGAGTCCGGGAGAAGGTTTGGCCCTCCGCTGTGCCTTGCACTTCCACGAAAGTGCCGTCCTCGAACATGACCACGTTCATGTCCACCTCCGCCGAACTGTCCTCATCGTACTTGAGGTCGAGCAGCGTTCGGTTCTCCACCAGCCCCACGCTGACCGCAGCGAGGTGCTGCTTCACGGGAAAGCGTTTGAGCTTGCCTGCGGAGAAGAGCTTGCGCAACGCAAGGATGTGCGCGACAAAGACTCCGGAAATGGCGGCGGTGCGGGTGCCGCCGTCGGCCTGGATCACGTCGCAATCGAGCCGGAGGGTGTAGGGCGTGAGCGCGTGCAGGTCGGTGACGGAGCGCAATGACCGCCCAATGAGCCGCTGGATCTCCTGAGTGCGGCCATCCACTTTACCGGTTTCGCGCTTGCGGCGGGTTCCAGTGGAGCGCGGGAGCATCCCGTATTCTGCCGTGACCCAGCCGTGTTTGGGCTTCTTGTCCTTGCCTTTGAGGAAGGGCGGCACGTCGTCCTCGACCGAGGCGGTGCAGATCACCTTGGTGTTGCCGCATTCGACCAGCACGGAGCCTTCCGCGTGCATCGTGAAATCGAGCGTGAGGGTCAGCGGACGGGCTTCGTGGTCGGCGCGGCCATCGGTTCGCAGGGAAAGTTGGGTCATGGTGTTGGAAGCAGTGAGTTAGGAAATCGCGGGGGAGCCATTGACGTACTGGTCTTGCAGGCGGCGGATGCCTTTGGCGTCGCCGATGAGGGTGAGTCGATCATTTTCGTGCAGTGTCGTGTTGCCTTGCGGGACCAAGGTTTCGGAACCCCGGCGGATGAGGGCAACGAGGCAACCTTCCGGCATAGCAACTTCCCGGAGCGTTCGCCCAACCAAGGCACTGGAGGCGGTGCTTGCCTTCAGTTTGATGGAGAGGAAGCGTTCGTCGCGGAGCAGGTTTTCCTTGAGTTCCTGATCGTCCGCAGCGGCCAACCACTCCTCTAGAAAGTTCGATTCGTCCACCCGTCCGGCGATTTGCGCGAGGATGCGCAGGTGCTGTCCGGGGTTTTCGTTGGGACTGACAATGAAGAAAAACGCATGGACTGGTCCCGTGCGGGTCAGACCTCCGGAAGGTCCGGGAACCTCAACATAGCGGCCTTCCCGGCAGCGCACCAGCACCAATTCCGACTGAGCAAGCCCTGCGATGCGAGTGTGCGGCAAGACGGCTCCGTGCGACACCGGAGTGGCCCCAATGCGGCTGCCCTCCAGAAAATCTCTGGCAAGCGTTTCCGGAAGCGTTTGCACTTTCGAACCAAGCGCGTTCGAGGCTTGCTGAACAATGTCCTCAAACGTGCTGAAATCCGGAAGGTCGATCACCTCCGCCCGCGCCACCACCTCGTCGAAGGAATCTTCCTCGCGCACTCCCTTCTCCTTCAGGATGTTGCGGAGTTCCGTGTCCAAACCCGCATAGCGCTGTTCACCGAGTCGGGCGAAAAGGTGGTAGATCGCACCGCTGCGGATCACGCGGGAGCGGGCGTAGGCGAGATACCACACCGTGCCCAACGCAATCAGGCTCAGTGAGAAGAGGATCGGGAAAATCCCCATCTCCACAATCAACACGAGCGGGGCAAAGACGCCAAACACCTGCATCCACGGGTAGAACGGCGACCGGAACCCCGGGTCGTAGGACTCCAGCCCGCTTTCGCGCATCACGATGACCGCCACGCACAGCAACGAGAACATCAACAATTGAAACGCGCTGGCGAGTTTAACGATGCGGGTGATGTCTAGGCAACTCACAAACACGAGGATCGCGGCGACTGTGACCAAGATGCCGAAAACGGGGGCGCCTCTGGTGGTGATGCGGGCGAAGTGTCTCGGAATGAGATGGTCCCGGCTCATGGCCAGCGGGTAGCGCGATGCGCTGAGGATGCCCGCATTTGCCACCGAGGCAAACGCCAACAGCGCGGCAATGGTGACGATCCCCTTGCCTGGAGTGCCCAGCAAGACATCCGCCGCCCCGGCCACAGGCGTGAGGCTTTGAGCGAGTTCCGGACCCGGCAGCAGCCCCACAATCACATAGGTGCCCAACCCGTAAACCACCAAGGCGGTGCCGATGGCAAGAAAGATGCCGAGGGGCAGGTTTCGTTCCGGGTCACGAATTTCCTCGGCGATGCTGGCGATGTTGGTAACGCCCACATAGCTCACGTACACCAGCCCGGCAGTCGAGAACAAGGCCGCCGTGCCGTGAGCAAAGAAACCGTCGAAATGGCTCGGTTGCACCTCCGGAAGCCCCCAGCCCAGAAATGCGGCCAGAATGACGAGCAGCACCAGCACCATCACGACTTGGAACGTGCCGCTCTTCCGCGCCCCAAACAGGTTCAGGAACCCAAACAAAACCGCCAATCCCATGGCGACCGGAACCGCAGGCAGTTCCGGCCAGAAGATGCCGAGGTACGCGCCCATGCCGATGAGCGCGAAAGCCGTCTTGAAGTTGAGGGAAAGCCAAGTGCCCAACCCGCCGATGGTGCCGACCAGCGGACCCAGGCTGCGATCAAGGAAATAGTACGCGCCTCCCGCTCGTGGCATCGCAGTGGCCAGTTCCGCAATGCTGAACATCGCCGGAACCAGTGGAACGGCGGCAATCAGGTAACTCAGCACTACCGCTGGCCCCGCCTCCCGAAACGCAATTCCGGGAAGCAGGAAGAATCCTGCACTGAGCGTAGTGCCGGTCGCAATCGTGTAAACGTTGAGCAGCGAAAGTTCTTTGCGGAGGACGGGGTGTTCGGACACGGTCACTCCGGGCGGATCACTTCAAGGTCCGGGGTGACTTCAAACACGAATTCCGCCTCGGCCAACTCGACATTGCGCTCCATGCCTTCCAGCCGAATGGTGCGAACGTTTCCGGAGCCATCCACCAAGGCCAGCGCCAGCAAGTCGCTGGTCTGCGGGTGCACCTCCAGTTGCAGGAATTCGAGGTTGGCCATCTCACGACGCGGCATCAATTCCAGCACCACCCCTTGGCGAGAATCAAGCAGCTTCCGGGTTTGGGGCCGGGGACGGAAATCCGACTCCAGGTCGCCCACGCCCAACAGGAAGGCCAGCACCGTTCCGGGAGCCACGCGCTCAATGCGCTGGATGGTGACGTTTTCCAAAAGCGGGTCGTAGAGCCAGAGCGTTTCGCCATCGGTGACCAAAAGCTGCTCATCCGGGCTTTCGTAATGCCAGCGCATGCGCCCCGGACGCTTGTAGCGCACGGAGCCTTGAGCGCGGCGCTCCTCCGCCTCAGCCCGCTGGTCAACTTGCACGAAGCGGGCGGTGAAGCTTCCGGTCTGCTGGTAGCGGGTTTGGATGCGCTGCAACAACAGGGCGTCCGCGAACAGGCTTGCGGGGCACAGCAGAAGCACGAGCAGGCCGGGATTCAGAAAGCGAAGCAGCACGTCAGTTCTTTGTTTTTTTCCAAGGTTTTCTCACGGAATCCATCATGAACAAACTCAAGAGCGCGTAAAGCGTCACGAGGACGGGTGCCGCCCACACGCTAGCCGGGGGCCACTGGCCGTACCTGGCGTTTTCTGCCGTGGTCAGCCAGACGATGTAATAGGTCATCACCAGACACAGCATCCGCAGATAGACCTGCACGGAGCCTTTTCTGGGGTGGTGCGCCCCCAGAGAAATCATGGCAATGGCGAGCGCGAAGTTGCCAAAGGGAATCGCCAGGCGCTCCATCAACTCAATCGCCGCCCGCTGCGAATCGGAGCGGATCAACTCAAGGGTTGGGGTTTGCCAAATCGGACGCAAGCACCCTCCGTGGCAGACATCGGCCTCGGTCAAATCCCGGCTCAGGTTGAGGATGTATCGCAGGCTGCCGAATTGAATGGTCCGGTATTCTGAAGATTCGTTGGTTTGATGCAGGACGCCATCGGTCAATCGCAATGCCGGCTCCTGTTGCTTCGCTCCAAACTCGAAGACGCCTTCGTCGGCGAAAGCGACCGTCATGTCCGCCTCAAACTCCCGGTCTGCAATGAACACTCCTTTCTGGACCTCGCCGTCAATCTTGTCAACATACATGACCTTGCCGGGAATGTCATAGTACAAGGTGCCGGGTTGGATGGCCTTGACCGTGAACTTCTTGAGCAGCTTCAGTTTTTCCTCCTCGTACTTGCCGTAAGCATACGGCTGGATCACGGTGGTGATCAACAAGCCAAGGCAGGAGACGAGCAACGAGAACACAAAAATCGCTTTGCCAATGCGCCAGAACCCCATGCCTGCACTCTGCAACGCCAGCAATTCCGAATCCTGCGAAATGCGGACCATGAGCAGGGTGGCGGTCAGTACCGTCGCATAGGGCAAAGAGGCCGTGACAAACTGCGGAAGCCGATACAACAGCATCAGCGAAACACTCCCCACACTCACGCCCCGGTCCACAATCAGCACAATAAGTTGGTTGATGGTGTTGATGGAGATGATGAACAGCAACACCGACAGGGCCAGCACAAACGGCACCAGCAGTTGCAAAAACAGTGACCGGAAGAGGATCATTGGCTCACCGCTGGATTTGCTCCTGCACCTGCGCCGCCACTCGCATCGCATTCAGCCCGTCCTGTGCAGAAACCTGCGGGTCGCTTCCGGTGCGCACACAATCGAGAAAGCTCCGGATCTCTTCCAGTAGGGCGTCCCCGCGCTCAAGCTGAAAGGTTTCGGGTTGCAGCGTTTCCGGGTCCAGCGACTCCTGTGGATCCACCTGAAGCCGCCGTGCCTGCCCAGTGCCGTAATCGAGCGAGAGGTAGAGTCCGGGCTGGAAGATGCGCATGCGCCGCTCCGCCTTGTCCGAAACGCGGCTGGCGGTGAGGTTGGCGACGCAACCTCCGGGAAAGCGCAACCTCGCGCTGGCGAGGTCAATGCTCGTCGTGAGGATCGGCACTCCGGTCGCTTCCACCGCTTCCGGCATTTCCTGCACCACCGCCAGCACAAGGTCAATGTCGTGAATCATCAAATCGAGGATCACGTCCACGTCCGTGCCGCGCTTAGGAAAGGGCGCGATGCGGATGCTTTCCACAAACTGCGGCTTGCCGATTTGCTCCCGGAATCCTGTGTAAACGACATTGAAGCGTTCCAGATGCCCGATTTGCAACACGGTGTTTTTCGCTTCGGCGAGCGCGGTCAGCTCCTCGGCTTCTGGAATGGTGGCCGCAAAGGGCTTTTCCAGCAAAACGTGGATGCCGCGCTCCAGAAACGGCTTGGTGATGGTGTGGTGCGCACTGGTGGGCACGACGATGCTCACGGCGTCCACCTGATCCTGCACCGCTTCCGGATCCGTGTGCCACGGCACGCCGAGTTCATCGCCAACCGCCCGCGCCTGCTCCGGATCCGCGTCCACCACTCCGACGAGTTCGCACTCTGGCAGGGCGGCGTGTTTTTGGGCATGAAATCTTCCGAGGTAGCCAACCCCGATCACGGCGGTTTTGAGCATGGTGGATTTGATCAAAAATCTTCTTGACGGTGTAGGAACACTGCAAAACGCGGCAGTCCTGTTTTCGTGAATCCAGAATATCGGAAGGTGACGGTGCTGCCCAGCGGCGGTGGCGTTTCCCGCTCGGCATTGCTGAAGCCCGTGCCAAGCTTGAACTCGCGCCCGTCCGCCAGCCGCACCTGCAATGATCCGAGGCGACCACTGTGCTTGCCCTTGCCGGGAAGGTGGCCGATCACCTCGGCATCCCCCTCTTCGTAGGATTTCACCTTGAGCCAGTCGCCACTGCGTCCGGGCGAGTAAAGCGATCCCGGACGACGCAGCACCAAGCCCTCGCCACCGTTCTGCTCCACGCGGACCAGCAGCGTTTGCAAGTCAGTCTCGTTCGCAACCCGTTCGTGCGTTACAAGCCGGACGTGTTCCGGAGGTTGCCACTGCTGGAGAAACGTCTGCCGCTGTTCGAAGCCGCCCGCAGCTTGCGGCGCATCAAAAACGAGGAAACGCACCTGCGACCACTCCGCTCCCGGAACGGTGTCCCGCACGATGCTCAAGGTTTTGGCAAACTGCTTGCGCCCGACCCACAATTCCCCGTCCAGCGGCCACTCCGGAAGCAAGGCAGTAAACCACTCCGGTGCAACGGTGGGATTGCCCCGGCGAGTCAGCAATTCGGTGCCATTCCAGAAAGCCCGGATGCCATCGAATTTCTCGCTCGCCCACCAGCCCCGGATGTCAATCTCGGCCTCCCAGCGTCGGGCCAGCATCAACGCGGGCTGGCTGCGCTGCGACACCGTGTTGGTCGGATTCGACGCTGAGCCGCTCTTGCGAACCGTGGTCTGCTCCTTCGCCCAAATCAGGACTGGAGCAAGCAGGGCTAATGTCCCTGGGAACATCCGCTTCCACACCTGTTTCATGGGAATCAATTTGGATGAATTCGCAAAAAGTAAAAAAACGTAAAAAACTATTTTACCACAGAGGCACAGAGAATACAGGGAACTGTTTTTATAGATATTTTTCTCTGCGGCTCTGCGGTGATTCTTCGTTATTCCGGACTATTTACGGCGGCATCAATCTGGTTAGAGGATTATCCTGCGAGTCGTTCGAGTTCTTGGATTTGCTGGCGCAACGCCTCAACGGTTTTCTCAGTGACAGAAACCTTACTGTGCAACTCGGTGACGATGTGTTCCGGAGCCTTGCTGAGAAAACCTGCGTTGTCGAGCTTCTTGCCGCTTTTGGAGAGAAAATCGTCCTCCGTCTTGAGCTTCTTGTTGAGCGTTTCGATCTCCTTGCGCCAATCAACCGCCGTAGCGTCAATACGGGCCAGCGTGTCTTGGAAGTACGCCGCCAGCGCGTCGTTTCCGGGAATCGGCTCCACAGC
The DNA here is from genome assembly GCA_913020725.1 of uncultured Pseudomonadota bacterium. GTDB lineage: Bacteria > SAR324 > SAR324 > SAR324 > NAC60-12 > UBA8110. Next base: position 12,186 of record CAJWCD010000040.1, on the reverse strand, counting down.
ACGAACCTCCAGTGTACTCAAGCGGGCGAGGCGGACGATGAGTTCGCGATTCGCCTCAAACAGCGGTGCGTTGGCCACGGAATCGAGGCTGGCGGCAACCTTCTTGTCGAGTCCAAGATTCGCCTTGTCGCGCAGAGCACGGATTTGGGTGATGGCTTCCTTGACAAGCTCGATGCGGGCGTGATTCTCCTGAAAATGATGGGCCGGCTGTGGCTGCGGCCAGTCACTCACGGTGAGCATTCGCTCTTGTCCAAACTGCGACCATAGCGCCTCGGTGACAAAAGGCACATACGGATGCAGCAATTTGAGCAACGTGGTGTAGGTGTAGGCCAGCACTTGATTGTCTTCCGGACTGCGCTCAGGTTTTTTGTCCATCTCCAAGTGCCAGTCGCAAAACTCACCCCAGAAGAAACCCCGCAGTGCGTCGATCACATCCGAAAGTCGGTAGGCCAAGAGGCTGTCCTGCACATCCTGCACAAGCTGGTTTAGTCCGTGGAGCAACCACTGCGCCAGCTCCGACTGCACCTGTTGCGGTGCTGTGATTGGCGTTCCTTCCGGAATCGTCATGAGAATGTAACGCCCGGCGTTCCAGACCTTGTTGGCGAAGCGACGGCACGCCTCCAGTTTTTCTGGGAAAAGCCGCAAATCCTGCCCCGGGCCTGTGCCAACAATGAGCGCAAGCCGCAAGGCGTCCGTGCCATACTGCGCGATGCTCTCCAGCGGATCAATGCAGGTTTCAGGATCGGATTTAGACATCTTCTTGCCGTCGCGGGTGCGGATGAGGCCATGCAGGTAAACGGTCTCGAAGGGCACTTCGCGGATCATGTAGGTCGTCATCAAGATCATGCGGGCGATCCAGAAGAAGAGGATGTCATAGCCGGTTTCCATCACCTGTGTGGGGTGAAATTTCTGGAAATCCGGGCTGCCTTCCAGCAATTCCTCAAACGACAGCGAAAAATCCTCGGCCTGCTCCGGATCAACCAGCGTGCTCCATGTCCAGAGCGCAGACGAAAACCATGTGTCCAGTGTGTCCGGATCCTGCTCCCAACCTGCGGCGGGGTCGAGTGGACGGAGGGACGCCTGCATTTCACCCTCACGGTAATAAACCGGAATGCGATGCCCCCACCAGATTTGGCGGGAGATGCACCAGTCGCGCAGATTCTCCACCCAGTGGAAGTAGGTGGAGTTGAAGCGTTCAGGCACGAGCCGAATGTCTCCGGAACGCACCACGGCGATGAGGACTTCACGCAGGCTGCGTTGTTCCCCCTTCCACTGGACGACTGGCTTGTTGACATCAATGAACCACTGCTTGCGGATTTGTGGTTCAATAGCACCGCCGCCCCGACTGTTGAACGCTTTGCTGTGGGTGTAACTTTCGTCTGCGTCCACCAGCAACCCCTTGCCCCGGAGTTTTTCAACGATTTTCGGACGCGCCTCGTCAATGCCTATGCCTGCAAATTCCTGTGCGACGGGCAGCAATTTCCCGTTGAAATCAATGATCGCCTGCTTGTCGAGTCCGTGGCGTTCTGCGATTTCAAAATCGGTGTGGTCATGCCACGGGGTGATGGTCATCACGCCCGTTCCGAACTCTGGATCAACTGCCTCGTCCTTGATGATCGTGGCGACCACCGGCCCGTTGATCCACTCACACTCAAAGGTGTCTCCATGCTGGTAGTCAGCGTAGCGTTGATCCTCCGGGTGCATGACGACATACTTGTCGCCAAATTTGGTTTCCGGACGAACCGTGCCGATTTGGAAGGGTCCGTATTGGAAGGTGTAGAACGGCGACTGCACCTCCTTGCGGTCCACCTCGTCATCCGAGACATTGGTTTGCAACTGCGGATCCCAGTTGACAATGCGGGGCCCCCGGTAGATCAAGCCCGCCTCGTACATGCGCACAAAGGTTTCGTTGACGCAGCGATTGAGTTGGGGGTCCATCGTGTAGCGTTCACGGCTCCAATCGCAACTTGAACCCATCGCCACAACCTGATTGCGGATCGTACCTCGCGACTGCTCGACATATTCTGCAATACGCCGCAGCACCTCCTCGCGTCCCAACTCGGTGCGGGGATCGGCGATGCCCTCCTGTTCCCGAATTTGCTTGAGGACCACATTCTCGGTCGCAATCGCTGCGTGGTCGGTTCCTGGAACCCAAAGTGCCTCGTCCCCCATCATGCGATGCCAGCGGATGAGGATGTCTTCCAGCGCAAGCATCACGGCGTGGCCCACATGCAACTGCCCTGTTGCGTTGGGTGGGGGCATCGAAATCACGAAGGGCTTGCGGTCGGATGCGGCAGCGGCCTGGAAGAGACGTTTTGTCTCCCATTCAGCGGCGATTTTGGACTCGAAGACTTTCGGATCGTAGGTTTTGGGCAGTGAGATCATGGGCTAGGAAAGCTTGGGAATGGGGTTATCGAGTGGATGAGGGTCAGTTTAACACGATTGGTCGTCCGGAACGCAGCAGGAAATTCAAGCAGTTAGGCTGTCCGGAGTCCAAAATTCCCGCTGAATGGAAACAGAACAGGAATGCCATTTGTTCATTTTCCATGCAAAGGGTGCCGGCGTAAAGAGGGATGAAATGGGTTTCGGTTCACGCCGCCTGCGTGGTGTCTGCATCAAACCACACGCCTTCCTCCCGGAGCAGGTCAACTAAGCGCTCCACCGCCACGGCGGAGGGAACATTGCGTTCGATCAGGGTTTGCCCCTTGTAGAGGTGGATTTTTCCCGGACCCGCCCCGACGTAGCCGAAATCGGCATCGGCCATCTCGCCCGGACCATTGACCACACAGCCCATCACTGCGATTTTCACACCGATGAGGTGCGCGGTGCGTTCCTTGATCTGCGCGGTGGTCGTTTGCAGATCAAAGAAGGTGCGGCCGCAGGATGGACAGGAGATTAAATCCGCTTTGTACAAACGGGCACGGGCGGCCTGCAAGATGGCCTGTGCCGCCGGAATCTCGTTTTCAGACGGTTCGGTGAGGGAAACACGGATGGTGTCGCCCAGCCCATCAACCAGCAACCCGCCGATGCCAATCGCACTCTTGATACGCCCTTCGATTCCAGAACCGGCTTCGGTGACGCCAAGGTGCAGCGGGTAGTCCATGCCTTCCTCATCCATGCGCTGCACAAGCAACCGATACGCCTGCATCATCACGATGGGGTTGGAGGATTTCATGGACAGCACGATGTCGTGGTAGTCGTGCTTGCGCAAAATGCGCAAAAACTCCAGCGCCGACTGCACCATGCCTTCCGGAGAATCACCGTAGCGGTTCATCACACGGTCGGAGAGCGAGCCGTGGTTGGTGCCGATGCGCAGGGCGCGTCCGTGCTTTTTCAGGCTTGTGATCAGCGGCAGCAGCGTTGCTTCGACACGCTCCAGTTCCTCGGCATACTGCGCATCCGTGTATTCCCGAATCTCGAACTTCTTGCGATCCGCGTAGTTTCCGGGATTGATGCGGACTTTCTCGACAAACTCGCAGGCCGCAACCGCGAGCGGCGGGCTGAAGTGGATGTCGGCCACCAGCGGACGCGAGACGCCACACTCCTGCATCCCCTTGCGGATGCGCGGAAGCGCGTCCACCGCTTTCTGGTTTGGCACCGTGAGTCGGATGATCTCGCAATCCACACGATCCAAGCGCACGATTTCCTCGACACAGGCAGCCACATCCGTCGTGTTGGAGGTGAGCATCGACTGAATTCGGATGGGTGAGTCGCCCCCGACCGTCACGTTACCAATGCGAACGAGGCTGCTTAAACGACGAAAGGACGGGCGGGCGGATGGTGAAAAATTCATGTCGGAACATTGGAAACGAAGGATTTGGACACCTCCGAATTCTGTCTTGTTCCCACCGAAATTTCAAGGCAAGCCCGGTTTTCAAAGTATCCCGAAAACGTGCTTTTGATCAGTTTCTTAATTGCGACCTTCAAGCTTTCAGCCAATGGCAGCCTGCAATGCTTATGGTCACATGGGCATTTGGCTTAGGCTTTGCTATCCTTTGTAAGTTGTCGTTGACTCATAAATTCAAGATATGCCTTCGCAATTCACCCTCTGGGCCGTAGCCCTGTTTGCCGCCCTCCTGATTGGCTGTTCCACCATCCAGCCTGATTTTGAGAAGGCGGTGCAGGATGACACTATTCCAGCCTACGAAGCCTACATCACCAAGTATGAGCCGGACCCCCAAGCGGCTCCGTTCGTAGCCAAGTCCCGCACCCGCCTCCGGGAACTGCGTTTCGGGCAAGTCGAAGCCAAGGACACCGTTCCGGCGTACCAAGGCTTCATCTCCGCCTACAAGGAAACTCCGGAGGCAACGGAGCAAATCGCTCTCTCCGAAAACCGCATCCGCGAGTTGCACTTTGGGTCCACGCAACAGCAGGACTCGATTGCGGCCTACGGAAAGTTCCTCCAGCAGTACGAATCCACAAATCCGGACTCCCCGGAGGTGCAGACCGCAACCGTTCGTATCCGCGAACTGACTGCCGAAAAGCTCAAGCAGGCCAGTGAGTTGACGACCGAGAAGCTCAAGCAGGCATTTGCGCAGGCGAAGCAGAAGAACTCCGCCGCTTCGCTTCGTCTTTTCACTGCGAAGTACCGGAAGGTTCCGGAAGCCCAGCCGTTTATCAGACAGGCAAAGGTGCTCATCACCGAGTTGCAACTTGAGGACGTTGAAACGCATTATGCCCAAGCCAAGCGGCAGAACACATCCAAGGGGTATCGGGGCTTCATCACTCGTTATCGGATCAAAGCTCACGCAAAGCCCCGCATCCACGATGCGGAACAGGCACTGGAGCAGTTGCAATTTGATGCCGCAAAATTCGAGGCGCTAAAGAACGAATCCGCACTACGCAAGAATCCGATCATCGTCTGGAAAACCTACCTGAAAAAACACCGGAACGACTCTAGATTCAAGCAGCATGTCGAATTCGCTGAAATCCGCATCGCGGCCTACACCACGCTCTATTTCCACCCCAACGGCAAGAAACGCTACGTCGGGCAACTTGAGGGCGACCGCTTCCACGGACAGGGGGTTCTTTTCACAACCACAGGCAAAGTCGCCTACGCAGGTGAGTTCCAAAACGGGCATAAGCATGGTTCCGGGCAGGAACGCTGGGACAACGGACGAGTGCGCTACAAGGGCAAATTTACCAAAAACCAGCACCAGGGCAAAGGCTCGCTCTTCTGGGAAAACGGACGACCACAATACGAGGGACTGTTCGCCAAAGGAAAGTATCACGGCAAAGGCACCCTCTTTCGGGAGACTGGACGACCCCACCTCCAAGGGAAATGGCGTTTGGGACAACCCCAAGGCCAGATGACCGTTTACACCAATGCCGGAAACCAAACTCACTACCAAGGGCCAATCCGGCTTGAGAGTAACGGCAGTGTGGTGTTCCACGGAAAGGGCATCCTGTTCGGAAGCAACCGCCGTGCGGTTTACGAAGGCGACCTCCGAGACGGCAAGTACAACGGTTCCGGCAAGAGCTACTGGCCCAGCGGCATCCTGCAATACGAAGGCGGCTTTCGGGATGGAACCTATCACGGAGCAGGAACCCTGCATCGCGAAGACGGCAGTCCGCTGCTCAAGGGAAGTTGGCAGATGGGAGTTCCAGAGGGTGTGGTGACGCTGCACATCAACAAGGCACAGAGCGAGCACTATGAAGGTACAGTGAAATCCAGCGGGCAAGGAGAGTTCGTTCTCGATGGAGAAGGCACACTGTTTCGGAACAACAAGCCGTGGCACAAGGGCGACTGGCAAGACGGACTGCGGCACGGAGAAGGCACCAGCAAATTTGATGACGGCTCCTCCTACGCTGGCATCTGGCACAAGGACCAACCGCACGGCAAAGGCACCTACACCTACGCGAATAGGCGAACCTACTCCGGAACCTTCCAGAACGGACTCTGGCACGGACAGGGAAAGTATTTCCTCAATAAAGACTTCCTCCACTACGATGGCGGTTGGGAACAGGGCCGCAAACACGGGAAAGGTTCCATTTTTCACGAAGACGGCTCCTCCTACGTTGGTATGTGGGACCGTGACCAGATTCATGGAGAAGGCACCTACACCTACACCAACAAGCAGATTTACACCGGAGGGTTCAAGCAAGGCATCCGGGCAGGGCAGGGCAGGTACTTCCTCGACAAGGACACCCTCTACTACGACGGCGACTGGCAGAATGATCAGAAGCACGGACAGGGCGTCATCCACAACGAGGATGGTTCTTCCTACGACGGGCAGTGGGTCGGTGATCTCTTTCACGGGCACGGCACCTACACCTATGCCAGCGGCAACCGCTATTCCGGAGAGTTTGACCTCGGCATCCGGCAGGGACCGGGCAAGTATTTCCTCGACAAGAACACCCTCTACTACGACGGCGACTGGCAGAATGATCAGAAGCACGGACAGGGCGTCATCCACAACGAGGATGGTTCTTCCTACGACGGGCAGTGGCAGAACGACCTGCCTCATGGGCAAGGCACCTACGCCTACGTCAATGGCGAGCGCTACACCGGAGAGTTCCAGCAGGGATTATGGCATGGCACGGGGAGCTACTTTCTTAAAGACGACCAGCTCCACTACTCCGGGACGTGGCACGAAGGGCAAAAGCACGGCAAAGGCACTATCCACCACTCCGATGGTTCCTCCTACGAAGGCGAGTGGCAAAACGACCAGCCGCACGGCAAAGGCACCTACACCTACGTCAACGGGCACGTTTACACCGGAAGTTTCCAAAACGGAGACCGCCACGGCACGGGCCAGTACCTCGTGGAAAATGGTGTCCTCTACTACGAAGGCAACTGGCGCGGCGACCAAAAACACGGACAAGGCGCGCTCTACGACGAGGACGGCTCCAAGCTCTACGAGGGCGGTTTCCAGCATGGCCTTGCCGCAGGCATCGGCAAGGAGTTCCGTCAGGATGGCACCCCTTACTACGAGGGTGAATTTGCGAGCGGTGCCAAGCACGGTTCCGGCACCTTCTTCACCCTCAACAGCACCCTTTCTTTTCGGGGAACCTTGGCAAACGGGATGCGCTCCGGAACTGGAGATGAGTACCGCGATGACGGTTCGCTCTTCTACAGCGGAGGGTGGCAGAACGACCGCAAGCACGGGCAGGGTTCGCTCTTCTCTCCAGACGGAACTAAGATTTACGTGGGTGCCTTTGTGGATGACATCCGCATTGGTTTCGGCGAAGAATTCCGTGATGACGGCTCACTCTTCTACAGTGGGCAGTGGCAGAATGACGAGCATCACGGTGCCGGGAAATACTACACTCGGGAGGAGCAGGTTGCCTACGAAGGTGAGGTCGTGGCAGGACAACGCCACGGACACGGGAAGGAATTTCGAGACGGTGGTTCGCTCTACTACGAAGGCGAGTGGCAAGACGATGCCCAGCAGGGCGTTGGAGTGTTGTTTCATCCCAACGGCCTCCCCTACCTGAAAGGGCGGTTCACGGATGGCATCCTCAACGGTCCCGGCAAAGAATACGATGAGCAGGGCATGCTGACCTACCAAGGCGGATTTAAGGACGGGACGCGGCACGGACCCGGCGAAGTCTTCACCCCCAAGGGAATGCTTGCATTTGCAGGAAAGTTCCGCAATGGCACCATCCGCGGCCACGGGACCGAATATCAGGGCGACGGCACTCCCCTTTACACGGGTCAGTGGCAGGACGGCCAGCGCCACGGCGAGGGCACGCTTTTCTACTCCAACACCGCTACTGACTCCAGTGAGGTGCCACTCTACAAGGGCGAGTTTGCTCACGGACAGCGACAGGGGCAGGGCAAGGAATTTCGCAAGGGCGGCTCACTCTACTACGAGGGCGGCTGGCAAGAGGATCTACGCCACGGTAAAGGCCGCGCCTTCTTCCTCAGTGGCACCACCGCATATGAGGGTGGCTTCTGGAACGGTCAGCGCGAGGGTCTAGGGCGCGAGTTTCGGGACGATGGCTCGCCCTACTACGAAGGCACTTGGAGCGCGAACCAGAAGCACGGCGCAGGCAAGGTTTTCTTTCCGGATGGCGTGGTCGCGTTCGAGGGTGGCTTCCAAGACAACGAACGCCACGGACACGGCCAAGAATTCCGCAAGGATGGCTCGCTCTATTTTGAAGGCGAGTGGACGAATGGGGAGCGCAGCGGTTCCGGAAAACTCTTCGCCTCCGATGGACGTGTCACCTTTGAAGGCAAGCTCATCAATGGTTCCGGCATGGGCCAAGAGTTCCGGGCGGATGGCTCCCTGCTCTATGATGGAGCTTGGAAAAAGCAACGCTGGCATGGCACAGGTGCGCTCTACTTCCCCAATGGCAATCTCGCGTATCAGGGCGGGTTTCAGGACGCCAAGCGGTACGGCTCCGGAAAACAGTTCCGTGAGGATGGCTCCTTGCTCTACGACGGGCAGTGGGAACAGGATCAGCGCCACGGCTCCGGAAAACTGCTCACTCCCGCTGGAGAGTTGGCCTATGAAGGTGGATTCCGGGAAGGACGCCGTCACGGCCTCGGCTCCGAATATCTTGAAGGCGGCACCCTCTACTACACCGGAAGTTGGGAGATTGATCAAAAGCAGGGCAGGGGCATCCTCTTCAGCCTAGAGGGAACCGCCGTCTATCGTGGAGCATTCAAGGGCAACCAGCGCCACGGCTCCGGACAGGAATTCCGCACGGACGGCTCGCTTTTCTACGAAGGCGCATGGGTGGAGAACGAGAAACACGGGCGCGGTTTGCTCTTTTCTCCGGAAGCCCATTTGGTGTTCGATGGACAATTCCGCAAAGGTAGCCGCGAAGGTCAGGGCAAGGAATTCCGGAAAAACGGGGAGTTGCTCTACGAGGGGGAGTTCACCAACAACCAGTGGCATGGACAGGGGCAGTTCCGCTCCCCCTTCGGCGCGTTGCTCTACGAAGGCGAGTTTCAGCAGGGCAAGCAGGAAGGCTCCGGCAAGGAGTTCCGGGAAAGCGGCACCCTGCTTTACGAGGGTGCGTGGCTTGCGGGCTTGCGGCACGGCGAGGGGCGTATTTTCACTCCAGATGGCTCCGTTGCCTTCAAGGGCACCTTCGTCTCCGGAGTCCGCACGGGACGGGGAGCCGAGTATCACAAAAACGGACTCGTCTTCTACAAAGGCACCTACACCAACGGCGAACGCGAAGGCACGGGTGTTCTCTACTACAATAATGGCAACATCGCCTATCATGGCGACTTCAAGGTTGGCTTCCGTAACGGCTCTGGCAAGGAGTTTTACCAAAACGGCAGCCTCCTCTACGAAGGCTCATGGGCACAGGATCAGCGCCACGGGACAGGAATGCTGTACGCCGCTGGGAGCGTTCCGGCCTACGAGGGGAGTTTCCAGCACGGCAAGCGCCACGGTTCCGGAAAGGAATTCCGTGCCAACGGTTCGGTTTTCTACGAAGGAGGCTGGGTTGCCGATCAGCGTGAAGGCGAGGGCAAGGTGTTCACCGCCAAGCGGCAACTCGCCTTCGAGGGCACCTTCCGGATGGGCAAACTCAACGGACTTGGCAAACAGTACCGCTCTGACGGCACGGTGTTCTACGAGGGCGAGTGGGTGGACAACCAACGGCACGGGCAGGGCACCCTCTTCTCCAAGGCAGGCAAGTCTGCCTTCACTGGCCAATTTCGCAAAGGCAAACCAGTACGCGCCTGAGCCACCCACTCACCGCTGACTCTCCTACTCAAACAGCGTCTTCGGCCGGGAAAGAATCTGTACCCGGCGGTTGCCCTTCACCGACTCGTCCTTGCCGGTTTTCTGCGCAGGCTGACGAGCCCCGAAGCTCACCAGTTCAAAGCGCCTTGGATCAAACCCCAAACTGCGCAGGTAATCGAACACCATCCCCGCTCGCCGCATGGCAAGGTCAACGTTGTTGCTCACCGAGCGCCCCTTGAGCCACTTGACGTGGCGCGAGTCGGTGTGCCCTCTCACATAAACCGTCTGCTCCGGATACTTCCGCAAGCAGCCTGCCGTTTTTTCCAGTTCTTCCTTGGCTTTGTCCGTCAACCAGTGGCTTCCGGAATCAAAGAACACCATGTAGTCGCACACGCCTGTCGAAACCATCGGAAAGGAGGCCGAGCCTGCCAACTCCGAACGCAACGCCAGATGCACCACATACTGCGTCCGGGAACCGATGTTGCCCCGACCAAGTTTGAGAATCCGGAACTTCTCGTTCACAGGAGTCCACTTGAGCTGGTCCTTGATCAAGCCATAGCTGAGTGATTCCACCTTGAACACTTGGTGAGGTTCGGCCTTCGTGTTGAAGCGCTGGGTCTGGCTGGCAGAAACCATCATCTCCTGAAAAATGGTCTTGAGGTCGCGGTTGCTGATCGGAATCTTGAGCGCCTTGTCTTCCTCACCACGAACCTCCACGGACTGCTCGATGCCAATAGTTGGGCGGTTGCTGAAATACACCGTGTCCAAGTCAATCGTGTACTTGGCAAAACTGAACAGCGTCTGCCGGGAGTAGTGGTCGCGGTAAGCTTGCCCGGCGGCGTCCAGTTTCGCCTGACTGCGCTCCACGGCCCCCGTGTCCTTGAGTGATTTTTTCTGCCGCACCAACTCGTCAATCTGATCGAGGATGACGGCGATTTCCCGACGCAAGCCCTGCTGCTGGTTCTCGTACTGTTGCAAGCGTCCGGACGTGTTGCCTAGGACAAAGCGATTGCTGGCGGCGTGATACGCCAACTCGCTGGCAATCCAATTTCTCAAACGCTCGTCCCCCACGCCTTCCTGCGTCAAGTACGCGGCAACCTCTTCGGGAGTGCTGAGGACATCCACCATGACCTTGAGTGTTTTTTGCCTTTTTTTCGCGTTTGCTCTTCCCAAGGCAAAAGGGCTGACTTCCACGCGTTGGAAGAGGTACACATACTCCCTGGCCTGCGCGTCGTAGCGCGAGATGTTCTCCGGATAAAGGTACACCTTGCGGAGCAGGCCCTCCTTCACCGGCAACCCCAAGCGCACCATGTGCTTACGCCGGATTTGTTGCAACGCAGCCTTGCCGGATTCCAAAAAGATGTGATCGGTCAGGTTATGTTTCTGAACTCGCTTGGCGAGATCTTTTGTAAAAGGCACTCGCACCACCACCAGTGCCGAGAAACTGAGTTTTCCCAAACCCTTGATGTACTGGTTCTTGCGTTCAGCAATCTGCTGATTGCGCTGATTGATGGTGGCGTGGAGGCGGTTGATCGCGTCCGTGTACTGCTTGCGGAGCAAGTTGCGGTTGTGGCGCTCCACTTTGTCAAGCAAGAGCTGGCTCAGCGCGGTACGGTAGGCGATTTCCAGCCGCAACAGTTCCGACTGCCACTCCTGCCGCGTCCGGTTCACCTCATCCAGCCACGCGATCTCCGGCTCCGAAACCTGGTAGAAATCTTGAGTGCCATTGTTCTGCACCAGATGGTTCGTCACCACCTCGCCCATGATTTTGGCCAAATCCCCCTCCGGATAGAGGCTGGTCCAGCCGGATTTGTCCACGTCATCCGCAGTTGCTCCAGAGGCTTGGTCCGTGGTTTTTCCAGAATTTTCCTCCTTCACCTTCGCCCCAGCCAGTCCGGCTCCAAGCGTTAACGACAGCAACAACACTCCAATCAGCACTCCTGTGGGGAAACTCCTGTGGATCCGCATGATTGCTCCTTTGTCAATGGTGAAAAGGGTGCCACTCCCGAAACTCCGGGACTGCCCGTGAAATGTAAAATTGCAGCGTAACGTGAAAAAACGCAAGTGCAGGCAGAACAACCCGCCGACTGCGCAACGAGAAGGTGAGTTACTGACCGAGCGTTTGCAGGCGTTCGCGGGCAAGCTCACCGTAGCGTCCGGGGTCATCCCTGAGCGAATCCAGCAGGGCGCTTTGCTCGTCTGGCTGCTCCAGTTCACCCAACAGTTCGCTGGCTTGGAAGATCGCGTAATTCAGGTAGGGGCTTTCCGGAAAGTCGGTGATGATCGTCACAAAGAATCCCAGACTTTCCTCCGGAATCCCTTGTTGACGCTTGGCTTCACCGAGCATGAGAATGAGCAAATCTTTTGGAAAATTCGCTCCCTCGTTAATGAGCTCCAGCAGGGTCAGTTCCAGAGCTTGTGGTTCCTGAATGCGGTAAAGGACGAGGGCGCGGGCGAGTTGTTGCATCTCCTCATACTGCTTACCTGCACTGGTGTCCTGAAGCACTTTCAACTCATCCTGCATCAGCGAGTTTTTGAG
>CAJWCD010000039.1:0-26312 GCA_913020725.1 uncultured Pseudomonadota bacterium | reverse complement strand
GTTGGGTGAAGGGCCACGCCGGGCATCCGGAGAACGACCGCGCCGATGAACTTGCAGTTGCCGCTCGTATGGAACTTCAGGATTCTGCCGCCTGAATCCGTTCATCCGCTCTCGGATCAGCCCCAGCAACTCTTGGATTTGCACTTCCGTGAGTTGTCCATCGACACTGAACAGCACCGTGCCATCGCGGTCGAACAGCACGATGTCGCTGCTGTCGTCCGCCAAGTCCCAACTTCTCCACCAGCAATCTGGTTGTCCCGCACATAAATCGTTCGGAGGGTACTCCTCCTGCTTGCTCTCCAGCCGCATTTGGAGCACTGCGTTGGGCAGTCACGTCGCATCCATGTTGATGATGGCCACCGAGCGGTACTGCGCTTTGTCAAAGTGTTCCGCCTTGAGCGCGTCGCTGGCAGCATTGTTGAGGTCGCTTTCGTCCGGATCAACATAGAACAGCACATGAACTGCTCCGACCAGTTCATCGCTGCTCCACGAACCACCATTGACGCGATTGCCCTGATCGCCCTCCAGCACCACCTGCGAAGGTTTTTCCCCCACGGGCAGAGGGCCGAAGACAAAGCTCGGCAGCAGTAAGGCCGCACAACACAGGGTGATCACTTTTTTCATCGTGTTTCTTTTGGGGTTGGGTACGGGTTGCGTTTGGATAAAGGGAATCCCAAACTCAAATTCTACAAAGGAATCCAGCGAATTTCCAGCTTGCTCTCCACCGCTTCCGCATAATCACTAACCTCGTCCACAACTAGATGGAAGCTTGAGGAAGCAGTAGGCTTCCCATTTGGTCAAGCTAGTGTAAGAATGGAGGTGGCGCAACGCCTCTCTGTTTGCCTCCGGAAGTTCCGGACAGTCAAAACTTCAACCCCAAGCCCTCAAGGTGCCCGCATGATCACACTCTACACCGCCCCCACGCCAAACGGCCACAAGGTTTCCATCATGCTGGAGGAAATCGGACTCCCCTACAAAACGGTGATTTTCGACCTCTCCAGCCGGGAACAAAAGCAGCCGGAGTTTCTGGCAATCAACCCAAACGGGCGCATTCCGGCCATCATTGATCACGACTGCGAGGACTTTGCCGTGATGGAGTCCGGGGCCATTCTGATCTACCTTGCGGAAAAGTCCGGGCAGTTGCTCCCTGCCGACCCCAAGCCGCGTTCGGAAGTGATGCAGTGGCTGATGTTTCAGATGGGCGGGGTGGGGCCGATGCAGGGGCAGGCGCACGTCTTCTTCCGCTATGCTCCAGAAAAAATCCCCTACGCCATTGACCGCTACCAGCGCGAGGTGCGGCGGCTTTACGAGGTGCTGGACACGTGCTTGGCGGATCGGGAATTTTTGGCGGGAGAGTACTCGATTGCGGACATCGCCACCTGGCCGTGGGTGCGGATTCACAAGTGGGCGGGGGTAGAAATCGCGGACCTAGCAAATGTGAGCCGCTGGTGCGCCACGCTGGAAGAACGCCCGGCGTGTGCCAAGGGCATCACGATTCCGCCGCGTCCGGAACGGCGCAGCGAGGAGGAGACCCGCAAACTCGGAGAGAAGATTCTCGCGTGAGGCGACCATGCCGCTCAATCTTCCGAACCTGCTCACACTCTCGCGCATCCTGCTGATTCCAGCGGTGCTGCTACTGATCCACCAGCGCTCGTTCACTGCCGGGTTCCTGCTCGCGGGCTGGGTGTTTCTGACGGATTATCTGGACGGACGACTGGCCCGCAAGTTGGGGATTGTCACGCAGGCCGGAATGATCCTCGATCCGGTGGCGGACAAGCTCGTCGCACTGGCAATGTTCGGCTACCTCTTTGCCGTGGAGCGGGTTCCGGGCTGGTACGTCGCGCTGATTTTTGTCCGGGATTTGGCCCAACTGGCCTCCATCCCGGTGCTGCTCTGGTGGAAAAAAATCGCCTTCAAGGTCGCTCCCAAACGGATTCCGAAGTGGGGCACAGCGTTCAACTTCGCCATCCTCGGTTACGGTTTTGTGCGGCTCTGGCTGGAAGATTTGGGCCATGCGGATTTGCCCTACGATTCCGTGATCCTGCCCGTCCTGCTCGTCTCCAGCGCCATCGAAATCTATATCCTCGTCACCTACCTGCCCCGTTTCCTGCAAATTTACCGGGGTACCCACGACACCTTTGAATGATGATAGGAGGAACCATGTCAGTTTTAGCGTTCAATACTTCTGGAGATTTGTCATGAAACGCTTTGAGCATAAAAACGTGCTTGTGACCGGCGGTGCTTCGGGCATCGGCTTGGCCATCTGCCATCGGCTTACTTCCGAAGGAGCGAAACTGGTGTTCATCGACCGCAACGTGGAAACGGGTAAGACTGTTGAAAACGAGTTGACACACTTGGGGCGACTTGCACTTTTTGTCGAAGCGGATTTGACGGATGAAAACGCAGTGGAAGGAGCGTTTGCAAAAGTGCTGGAAACTTTGGGACACGTTGATGTGCTGGTCAACAATGCCGGGGGAGCCTTCAGTGAGGATTATGAAGAGACGACGTTAGAGAGTTGGAATGCGGACCTCGCGCTGAACTTGACCGCGCATTTTGTACTGACACGTCTGGTCCTCTCCGGCATGGTTGCACAAGGCCGCGGAGTGATTACCAATGTCTCCTCCGTGAACGCTATTCAAGCCCTCGGAAATCCCGCCTACAGCGCAGCCAAGGCCGGACTGATTTCTTTCACACAAACACTAGCAATCGGATACGGGCCCAAAGGAATCCGCAGCAATGCCGTGCTTCCGGGGACGGTGGAAACGCCGGTTTGGCGTCACCGTGTGGAGGCGCGTCCAGAAGTACTTGAGCTGGTAAAAAGCTGGTACCCGCAGGGCAGGGTGGGGCAACCGGAGGACATCGCGGCCGCAGTGGCCTTCCTCAGTGCGGATGAAGCCGGGTTTGTCAATGGTACCTCCCTGACCGTGGATGGCGGGTTGACCGCAGGCAATTTCCGGATGATCCAAGATATCATCGGGAAATGAACTGCGTTCACCCCACACCCTTGCGAATGCGAAAATCATGCTTCGCCTCCAATCAGTCTCAGGAGATTTCCTCCCAGTATTTTTTCCCGATCCTCCTCATTGAAAAAAGGCATCTTCGAGAACAGTCCGTAAGTCTGCGGGAAGGAAAGAAAATCCAGGCAAGGCGAAAAGTCGCTTCCCCACAGAAGCCGCTCGGATCCAAAATGTTTCAGGATCACTTCCGTCACGGGCCAAGCGGCTTCGTGGGGAAAATCATGCGCGGGATCGGTGAGGGCATAATAGCCACTGAGTTTGACATGCACTTCTGGGAACTCGTATAGCTCGTTCAACGGCGACATCATCTTGAAAGCCTCATCCCGTGAAGGCGTCCTCGAAAACTTGGAAGGCAGACCCAGATGGGAGGCGGCTAGTCTCAACCTCGGATGTTTTTCCAGAATCGGCTTCCACAAGCTCCAGCGACCCCCGGATGAGTTGACGCTGATTAGCCAGCCATTGCACTCAAGCCAGTTCCAAACCTCGTCTTTAATTCCAGCCAGACCCTGAATCTCCAGTTTTTCGAAAACATACAGGCTGATTCCAATGAATCCCTGCCCGCGCCATTCTTCCAATTGTTCGAGGGGATCTCTGTCCGAATTCAGATCCCAGTAGGCAAGGGCCTGCATCCATGAACAGCGCGGGATCAACTCAGCAAGGAAACCGTTGTTTTCTGCACACCAGCTTTCTCCGGCAAAGCCTATCACCAAGGCAGCTTGGATCTGGTACTCCTGCATCAACGATTGGTAACAAAGGACTTCATCGATCAAAACACCCGGACGCCGGGTGAACGAGTTCCCCTGATAGCTACCTTCAAAGAGGTGAACGTGGGCGTCTGCCCGCGCAAATGATCTCACTCGGTCTCCCCATGCTGTGAGCCGTGCCCCTGTTCAGCCGCCTCGAACAGTCTTTCCAGCCAGCGCATCACTTGAACCCCATCAGCATAGCGCGCTCCGGCAGGGACGGGTTCCAGACCTCTGACAACTTGACAGAAGCAGCGCAGTTCTTCGGCCAGCATGCCGCTGGGATGACCGGGATCGGTTTGGATTTCAAGAGTCAACGGCGGAACATAACGTTCGGCCCACACTTCCAGCGGACGCGGGTTGGGCGATAAACGAGCAAACCACCCGTCACCGTAAACTTCCATGCGGTCAAACCCTTCCCCGGACATCCCCTCTGGTGTAAGAAACCCTGCGGCAAAAGTCGCCAACCTGCCATCAGCCCATTGCAGTTGGGCCAGTGCCAAATCTATGTTCCCCAGGGAAGTGACGTGTTTTTGAGCGTGATAATACAGTGGATCTTCGGCGTTCACCAAGGATTGGATGCAGTAAAGATCATGAACCATTGTGAGGTGAAACGGAGTTTCCCCTGGATAATCATTGGCATGCCGAGTTGGCCGCATCCGGTAACATGAGGCATAGCGGAAAGAGCCTCGACGGCGACACTCGGCTTTCAAACCCTGGAATTCGCTGTTGAAGAGCAAGAGGTGGCCAAGCATCAGGCGTTCTGGGTTTGCGTCCGCCAGTTCGGAAAGCTTGATTGCCTCGTTCAGGCTGTCGGCCAGCGGTTTCTCCAACAAAACCGCAGATCCCGATGCCAGTAACTTGCCTGCAACCGGCACATGGGAAGCCGTGGACGAGGCGACAATCCAAGCTTCTGCACCGGTTTCGGCTATTGCCTCGTCAAGATCGGTAAATTTCGAGATGTCTGAGAGTTCGGGTGGTAAACGATCCAGACTGGCGGGAACGCTGTCCACCAAGGCCACCAAATCCGATTCGGCCAAACCATTGATTGTCAAAGCATGGAGAGAACCGAAACGCCCTGTTCCAACCACACCCATTCTGACTGGTGCAAAAGCCATATGAAACTGGATTCAGCAAGGAGCCGCAGTGGACGACCGTCTGCTTTGTTCGGGTTGAAAGCCCAAGGGCTGATCAGGTCTTCAGTGCACCGTCCATGAGTCCCTTGAAAAAGAGGCGCTGGGCGAAGGTGAACGCAATGATCCCTGGCAGGACCACCAGCACATAAACTGCGGCGATACGGGGCCAGGCCCACTGCCCCATGCCTCCCTGTGCGGCGGCCAGCACCACGGGCATGGTTCTCACGGCCTGATCGTTGGTCAGTGTCGTAGCAAGCAGGTATTCCCCCCACGCTGTGACAAAATTGACAATGATCACCACCACAAGTCCGTTTTTGGCGAGCGGCAGACCAACCACCCACAGTGTCCTCCACGGACCCGCACCATCAATGCGGGCAGCATCGATCAGTTCATGGGGAACCAACTGAAAAATACTGCGCATGATCAGTACGCTAATCGCCAGATTCAAAGTGATGTAGGGCAGAATTAAGCCACTGGTGCTGTTGATCAACTCAAAATAATCTTGGATTTCATAAATGCTGATGACTGAAACCACGCGTGTCGGGAAGTAGAGAGAAGAGAGAAACATGGCGACAATGAATGCGCCTCCACGGGGTTTGAGATGAACCAGAGCGTAGCCTGCCAGAACGGCACAGAAGGTGGTGATCAACACCGTCGCCCCGGTGACATAAATGCTGTTGAAAAAGTTCGTGGGCAGCGTTCCAATTTTATCGAAAACATAGCCATAATGCGAGAAATCAAAACGCCGGGGCCAGAGGCTCCCACGCATGGAATCCGGGAGGGATTTGACCGAAAGCAGCAAAACCCAACTCAGAGGAAGCAAAATACTCAGTAAAAAGAAAATGATCACGCCATGCTGGATCACCGCATTGCGACGCTGACGTGCGAGTTTCTTCTTCAGATAGGGATTCTCGTGGGTGGTCGCAGACATCTCCTCCTCAATCCTTGGAACGGAAAACGTAAATCAGGAAAGCTACAAAGCACATCATCACCAAGGCTCCTATCATGCCGATTGCTGATGCGAATCCTTGACGCCAGAGTCCGATCTTAAAGGCCTGATCGTACATGAACACCGTCCAAGTGTAGGTTGGTGAAGCACGGTTGAAGCCGCCAAAAATCAGGTATTCATCAATCACAGCCATGGCCGTGCCGAAGCGCAGGACCACGAGAATGAGCATGATCGGCTGTAGCCGGGGTCGAGTGATATGCCAAAAGACTTGCCATTCACTCGCACCGTCCACACGAGCGGCTTCAGGCAGATCCTTAGGAATCGCAGCGAGTCCGGCAAGAAAAAAGATGCTGTGATACCCCAGTCCCCACCAGACCTCCATGACGGCCACCGAAGGCAGGGTCAACGGGGTGCCTCCAAGCCACTGAGGCGCGTTCCGGTAAGTGAACCACCCCATGACCTCAACCAAAAAGTGATTGATGGGTCCAATCTGGTAATTGTACATCCATTTCCACAACACAAACACCAGAGTGCTTGGAATGACCGCAGGGAGCAGCAGGATGACTCGATAAAAGGTGGACAAGCGCTGGCCTTCAACACGGTCAACCAAGATGGCAAGCAACAAAGGGAAGATGATGGTTCCGGGCAGGAACATGAGCGTGAAATATGCGGCCCTGCCTAGGCTTTTCCACATCAGAGGATCACTGAGGGCTTCCGCATAATTGGCCAGTCCGACCCAGTTGGCAGGATCATTGGTGAGGTACTTGAAATCAGTGAAACTGAGCCAGACGACGCGGATGATAGGAAAGACCTGATATCCGACAAAGAACAAAAGTGCGGGAAGCAAAAAAGTCCAAGTGCTGAATTGCAGTCCAAACAAACTCCGTTTGGCCATTCCAACAGATGGGATTGCTATTGCTGTCACGGAAGCATCAACTTTGCTTTGATGAAGCCGACGGTTCATTGTGTCTCAACCCTGTCGGCAGGAGGCAAGCTAGAAAAGGGACAGCGAAGGCTGTCCCTTCTCCAAATCTTGGATTAGCTTATCCGCGCTTCATTTCAGCACGAACCGCATCCATCGCGTTCTGCATTGCAACCCGTGGATTTTTCTCTTCTCCCTTGAGGTAAGTCTCCCAGACCGGCTGTCCGATGATGAACTGCTGGAGTCCAAAGAGGTGGTTGGGGATGGCCTTGGCCTCATCAAGCTGCCCACGGACGAGTCCGACAAAATCAGGGAGCCAGGAGGGCTTGTTCGCGGCCCACTTGGCATAGATGGACTTGTAGGGAGGCAAATGTCCTGGGTGCCCGGTGGAAGTTCCGGCAATGGAATCCTTCCAGATCTGCATGTCATAGGTCAGAGCCTTGACATACTCGGCAGCTTTTTCCTTGTTCTGTCCGTGCTTGAACAAGGCTGCACCCGTGGTCCAGAACACGGTGGAACCTTCTCCGCCAGCAAACTTTGGCAGCGGTCCCAGTTTCAGATCCTTGGGGTTGTCCCAATACTGGGCCATCCGCAGCGGTGCGTTGAAGTATTTGGTGTAATACCCCACCCGCTGGGTCGAAAAGGCCACTTCGTCCGGAGTTCCGTTCACTCCACCATCCGAGGCACCGGCAAGCAGGATGTCCGGATTCGCATCCCGCATGATGTTCTTCATCAATATTAAGGCTTCAATGGCTGCGTCTCCAGTAAAATCGAACAGACCATCGGACGTGTAGGCATCACGGGTTAAGCTATGTGTGAAGGGAGCGAGCGAGCGCCAACCGTGTGCATCAAAGGTCGCGCCAAACAAAGCCGTCTTGGAATCCACGATTTGTTGAGAACGGGCCAAGTAATCCTGCCATGTTGCAGGGGGGTCAGCGGGCAAGCCTGCTTTGGACGTAATACCCGAGTGCCAGCTCATGCCGATCACATCCAACAGGAAAGGCCAACCGTAGAGCTTGCCGTTGATCGTGCACTCCTCACGAATCGAAGGGATAATGTCATTGAGGACATCCCTTGGAATGTAATCGTCCCATGGCTCGATCACATCCGCCTCAATCATCGCGGTCATCTCGACGAACGGAGTCTGACCAACATAGACGTCCCAGGTACTCTTGCCCTTCTTGGCTTCAGCAACAAAGCGTTCAATCCCGAACCCCTCCACAGGAGCAATCTGGTAATTCACATCTGGGAACCGTGAATTCACCTTCGGAATGCCCGGATGCAAATCCTCGATCCATTGGTAGAAGGTCGGGGTCAGCGGTCGTGCTGCGTGGGCCACTCCGGTCCCAAAGTTCGCCGCAACTCCCACTCCGGCCAATCCTAGTCCGGCGGTCATGGTTCGAGAGAGGAATTCCCGGCGGTCGATCTCGCCGTTCAGCAACTGCTGCCGCAATTCCTCTTGGTAGAGCAGTTCTTGTTCCTTGCGCATGAGTTTCTCCTGATTTAAGGGAAAAGTTGAGAAAAACCGCACTGCATTCGTGCAGTTTCGAATCTAACAGACAATAGAGTTATCATTCTTCAATTTGGAGTCAAGGGTTAATTTAAACCCCGTTGAACAAGAACTGTCCGCTTCGTGCGGCTTTGACCTGCCAACCCTGCTCTTGCTCTTCCCACCAAACAAACTGATTCGCCTCGGAGGAGGAGGCAATGGTCCCGGAGTTTTTCAGAAACCGTAGGGGTTGAGTGCCCGCCCAGACGACGGCCTCGTGCAGCGAAACCCCAAACCAGCGCATCACGTTGCGCACACACTGGTCGAGGCTGACCGCAGCACCAGCAGGACGAGAAGTGACCGGGTCACGGGCCACCGGCTCTTTCCCGCGCTCCAGTTCGAGTTCCCCAAGTCGGTAGCGTCCGGGAGGGGCGGCGGCGCCAGCCATCGCGTCCGTCACTAAAATGGTGCGCTGGGTTTGCTTGGCCCGCAAATAGACATTCAGCACTTCCGGAGACAGGTGGTAGCCGTCCGCAATGAAACTGGCGTGCAGCCGGTCTTCGCCAAGCTGGGCCATGATCGGGTTGTTGTTCTTGGCGAGTGCCCCTGCGGTGCCGTTGCCGAGGTGGGTGGAGAGCGAAGCTCCGGCGTCCACGGCCTTCCGGATGGTGGCAGTGTCTGCCGCCGTGTGTCCCAAAGCAACGAGGATCCCATCCCGAACCAGTTTCTCAATCAGCGGCAGAACGCCCTCAATCTCCGGTGCCACCGTCACCAACCGGATGCTACCGCCCGCCGCATCCTGCACACGGGCGAACAGTTCTGGATCGGCGGAGCCCATCGCAGCTATCGGGTGGCATCCGGAGTAGCCGGGCAGAGGCGAAAGAAACGGCCCCTCCAAGTGATAGCCCGCGATCATGGCTTGGGCGAGAGGCGAAGCAGTCCGGGCACGTTCCAAAGCGGAAAAACATGCCTTGAGGCGGGCCTCTGTTGCCGTGATCACGGTCGGAAGGCAGGTGGTCACGCCCGTGGCCAGCATGGCCTCCAGCGAGTGGTGCAGTTGTTCCGGAGTGAGGCTGGGCGTGTTGTAATCCACTCCGGCAAAACCGTTCACCTGCAAATCCACAAGTCCCGGAGTCTGCACCCAACCCTGCTCCGCGTGGCTCGGAGGGAGTGTGTCCGTAGGGGCAGGGAGTTCGGTGATCGGCATTGAAAATCTTGGGATTGGAGGGTTTCAGTGACGTTGCCAGTCGAGCTTGTTGCGCTCGATCCATTTGTAATGCTCCTTGGCGACCAGCAGGTAGGCGGACTCCTCGTCCAGCACAACCGTGACCCGTGGGTGCATCTGGAGGATCGAAGCCGGGCAACTGGCCGAAACCGAACCCTCGATCATCCTGCGCACCGCGTCCGCTTTTTTTGCGCCGTTAGCCAGCAGCAGGCAGTGCCGCGCCTCCATGATGGTGGAAATGCCCATCGTCACTACATGCCGGGGCACTTCCTGTGGATCATCGAAGTGCACCGCATTGTCCCGGATGGTCTGCTCGCTGAGAATCTTCACCCAAGTGCGCGAGGCCAGCGAGCCGGTCGGCTCGTTAAAGCCGATGTGCCCGTTCGCGCCGATGCCCAGCACCTGCAAGTCAATGCCCCCCGCATCCTTGATCTTCTGCTCGTAGTCCCGGCAGGCTTCGCGCAGGTCGGGGGCGTCGCCATCCGGCAGGTGCGTCTGGGCAGGATCAAGGTCCACCCGATCGAACAGATTGCTCCGCATGTAATGATTGTAGGAGCGCTCATCCTCCGGAGGCAGCCCGACATACTCGTCCAAGTTGAAGGTCGTGCAGTTCTGGAAACTCAGCTTTCCGGCCTGATGCATCCGGATCAGTTCTTGGTACATCCGCAGCGGCGTTCCTCCGGTGGCCAACCCCAGCACTAGATTGGCCCGCTCGCGGATGATCTTGCTCACCACGTCTGCCGCCACCTGAGCGCTGGCCTCCGGAGTGTCCCGAATCAGAATTTCCATGAAATCGTCCCCTTGAAATTTATTGTTGACATTCCGGAAAAATCGGACTATATTGGACTATACCAGATTGGTCTAGATTTGTACAGAAAAATTTAGTGGAACGTGAATACGCTCCGCATGAGGGACTCTGAGAGCCGTCCAGGCTTGAAACTTTCGGGCAGACCGTTTCTTAAACCTCAGGAAGCTGATGAGCGACAATCAGGCCACCCCGATGAACCCAAACTCCCCCACGCCGCTCTACCTCCAGATCAAGGAGTATTGTCAGGACAGCATCACATCTGGGGATTATCCGGAACACACCCGCCTGCCCTCAGAGCGGCGGCTGGCCGAACGGTTTCAGGTCAGCCGCATGACCGTCACCAAGGCGCTCAAGGGTTTGGAGCAGGAAGGCTGGCTTTACACCCGTATGGGCAAGGGCACCTTTGTCGCCTCCCGTACCAAGATCGACCAGAAGCTGGAATCGCTGACGTCCTTCACCGAGGACATGAAGACTCAACACCGACAGGTGACCAGCCAAGTCCTATATGCCGGAGTGGAGGCTTGCGCTGGTGAGGTGGCCGCAGAGTTGCGTTTGGCGACAGGAACTCCGGTCTTTGTGCTGGAGCGGTTGCGCCTCGCCGACGGAGAGATCATTGCCTTGGAGCGCACCCACATTCCAAATTTACTGTGTCCCGGAATCGAGCAAGCCCACGATTTTTCCAAGGAATCACTCTATGGTGTGCTACGGGGGAAGTACGCCCTGCAACTGACCGAAGCCCAGCAAACGGTCGAGGCCCGGCGTCCCGCTCCAGACGAAATGGACAAGCTGCACACCGGCCCTGCGACTCCGGTGTTGGGCTTCACCCGCACCACCTTCACCCCGCAAGGCCAGCCCATTGAGTTCGTGCGTTCCGTCTATCTGGGCAACCGCTACAAGCTGCGGATTTCACTCAAGCCCATGTCCTCGAACATGCAGCATCAGGGCGCTTGAACCGGAAATGTGGAAGTTGGCTTCATGCACCTCCGGCTGGGGCAAAAACAGGATACCGGAGGCAAGCTGGCGTTGTCCGGCAATGCGGATCAACGGATTTTGGAAGCACTGCTGGAGCATCCTTACTTCTTGATGGAGGCTCCCAAATCGCTGGATCGCAACCAGTTTGAACTGACCCCTGTGCTAAGGCTGTCGTCAGCGGATGGAGCGGCCACCCTGGCGCCTTTACAGCAGAGGCCGTAACAAGAAGTGTTGAACTGCTCCCGGAACCGCCGCTGCTTTGGCTCGTTACTGGAGGAGGTCGTCACAATCAGGCTTTGATGCGTGAGTTAAGCCGCAGACTTGGAACGGAGGTGAAACCCGTCGAGGAAAGCGGCTGGCAAGGGGATGCCTTGGAGACGCAGGCTTTCGGTTATTTGGCGGTGCGCAGCGTGATGGGCCTGCCCCCTGTCGCTTCCGTCCACCACCGGGGTTCCCCTGCCTTTGAGTGGCGGAGTGCTTCATGGAGGTTCGGAAATCTAGCAAAACCGTACTCTTCAACCCCATTTTTCCAAACCAACCATGTTTCGCAAACTCTCGATTGCCCTCATCTTGACCGTGTTTTCACTGGTTCACGCCCTTCCCGTTTTCGCAGAAGGCTGGGCGGAAGTCCTCCGGGAAGCACACGGGCAAACGGTGTACTTCAACGCTTGGGGCGGCTCAGAGGAAATCAACGCCTACCTGTCCTGGGTTGGAATGCGTGTCCGGAAGGAACACGGAGTGGAACTGCGGCACGTCAAGCTTGCCAGCACGGCTGATGCCGTCTCCCGTGTGCTTGCCGAGAAAACGGCGGGGCGCAGTTCCGGAGGATCGGTGGATTTGATCTGGATCAACGGCGAGAACTTTGCGGCGATGAAGCAGAATGGACTGCTCTTCGGACCGTTCGTCGAACAACTGCCGAACTTTGCACTCGTTGACACAGAGGGCAAACCCACAACGGTGCTGGACTTTCATGTTCCCACCGACGGACTCGAAGCACCGTGGGGCATGGCCAAGTTCAACTTCGCCTACGATTCGGCACGGGTTGCAGACACACCGGACTCGATCCTCGGACTGCTCGCATGGGCGAAAGCACATCCGGGACGCTTCACCTATCCGCAGGTTTCGGATTTCCTCGGCTCGACTTTCTTGCTGCAGGCATTGATGGAACTGACTCCAGACTCCAAAGTGCTGCGAGCTGCGGTGAGTGACGACAAGCAGTTCCGGAAGATCACCGCGCCGCTCTGGAACTACCTCGACGAGTTGCATCCCCACCTCTGGCGCAAGGGGCAAGACTTCCCCAGCAACATCGCCCAGCAGCGACAGATGCTTGACGACGGCGAAGTAGATGTCAGCCTCTCCTTCAATCCCGCCGACACCTCTGCCGCCATCGCCAGCGGATCACTGCCGGAAACGGCCCGCACCTTCGTCCTCAAGACAGGCACCATCGGCAACACCCACTTTGTGGCGATTCCGTTCAACTCGTCCAGCACGGCAGGCGCACTGGTGGTCGCCAATTTTCTGATGTCTCCGGAAGCACAGGCTCGCAAGCAGCACCCAGACCTCTGGGGCGATGGCACGGTTCTCGATCACACCCGCATGACTGCCGCAGACCGCCGCCGTTTTGACGAACTGCCACGAGGCATCGCCACCCTGCCCCCGGACCAGCTTGGGCCAACCCAACCCAACCCGCATCCGGATTGGAAGAACCGCATCGATGCCGAATGGCTGCGGCGTTATGGACAGTAGCCCCATGCCCAAGCGTTAGCGATCCGGTCATGCAACGGCACAGATCTGGCCAATTTCGTTTCCTTCCGCTTCCTTCACCAAGTCCATCTCGTACTGAACCTGAAGGTGGACGAAGTAGCCTTCGGAAACCCCGAAGAATTTGGCGAGTCGCAATCCCGTTCGTGGGGTGATGCGGCGTTTTCCCCGGAGGATTTCGCTGATGGCCATCGGCTGGATTCCAGTGTCCTTGGCCAGTCGGTGGGCACGGACTCCAAGGGGGTCCATGAATTCTTCCTTCAGAAACGTCCCCGGATGCTCCAAAGGAATCAATTTGTCTTTCATAATGATTTCCTCAATGGTAGTCAACGATTTCCACATCGTGGGCATTCCCTTCTGCCCAAACAAAACAGACACACCACTGCTTGTTAATCCGAATGCTCCACTGTCCTTGGCGATCTTTCTTGAGAGCCTCCAGATGATTGGAAGGAAGTTACCGCAGATCGTTGAGGGAAGCGGCGATGTGGAGCGCAATCAGCTTTCGACGGGCGCGAACCTGAAGATCCGCCGGGAATTTCTTGGAGAACCTGCGATGCCAGACCTTTTCCGTTTCCTTGCAGCGAAAGGAAAAAATCATCCGTGGTTCCCTGTGTTAAGTTAAGTATTTATCGTGAGACGAGAGCACCCGTAAGTCAAGAGGCATGCTGACCGCAACCCGTTTTCAAGCAACAAGGCGGAATTCTTTGTACCTGCGCCTGTTGTCACTCTTTCCGGGGCTGACGTGGTTGCTGTTGGGGCTACCCGTGCTGGGAGGGTTGCTAGGGGTGGGGCTTCCGGCGTTTGGCTACTTTCCGGAGTTGGGTGAAAATCATTTTCACCTCGGCCACTTCCGGAGCTTGTTCGCGCATCCGGCGGTTCCGTGGGCGGTCGGGCTGACGCTCTGGACGGGGCTGGTGTCGACCGTGATTTCGCTCGCGCTGGCCCTGTTGCTGGTCGTCGCGGGGCATCAGACTCACTGGTTTCGGAAGCTCGAACACACGTTCGTGCCGCTCTTGGCCGTGCCACACGCGGCAGTCGCGCTGGGGTTGGCCTTTCTGATCGCACCGAGTGGCTGGCTGGTGCGCCTGCTCTCACCCGGACTCACCGGCTGGCATCTGCCTCCGGAGTTTGTGACGGTGCAGGATCCGTGGGGACTGGCACTGATCCTCGGCTTGGTTCTCAAGGAAACCCCGTACCTGCTGTTGATGACGCTCGCAGCCCTGCCGCAGGTGCGGGCTGCGGCGCTGGTGCAGTCCGGACAGGCGTTGGGCTACACTGCGGTGTCGGCGTGGTTGCGGCTGGTGCTACCCCAGCTTTATCCGTTGCTACGCCTGCCCGTGTTTGCGGTGCTGGCTTTCTCGCTTTCGGTGGTGGACGTCAGCCTGATTCTCGGCCCAAGCACTCCGCCTCCGCTGGCTGTGCTGATTCTGCGCTGGGCCGACGATCCCGACCTTCAACTCCGATTTCTTGCAGCGGTAGGGGCGGCGCTGCTGCTCTGCCTCACGCTTGCCGCTCTGGCCGGAGCGTGGCTGCTGGAGCGCGTGGCTTTCCAGTATTTGCGGGGTTGGATGACGAACGGTCAACGCCAGTCGGCTCTTTTGGCAAAGGCTTCCGGACGACTGGCAAGTTGGCTGTTGTTAGGATTTTCGGGGGCCAGTCTGCTCGGATTGTTGATCTGGTCGCTGACGCGCCGCTGGCCTTATCCCCAAGCGTGGCCAGAAACTTGGACACCGCGCAACTGGCTGCGACACGGACCTGCCTTAGTAGACACGGTGGGCACAACGCTGCTCATCGCTGGAGGCAGCACCCTCGTGGCATTGATTCTGGTGGTGGGATGCTTGGAAAACGAGCGCTGGCGGCAGGTGCGGATGATGCCACTCTCATTGTGGCTGCTCTACCTCCCACTGATCCTTCCACAAGCAGCGTTCCTCTTCGGTGTTCAAGTGCTGGCACTGAAACTGAGACTCGACGGCACTCTCATCCTCGTGATCTGGAGCCACCTGCTCTTCGTGTTGCCCTACTGCTTCCTCTCACTGGCCGAACCGTGGCGACGATTGGATGCCCGTTTTTTAACCACGGCTCGCTGCTTGGGGCATTCTCCGTGGCAGGTGCTGCTGCGGGTGCGGATACCGCTCCTGCTGCGCCCGTTGCTGATTGCCACAGCCATTGGAGTTGCGGTCAGTGTGGCACTCTACCTGCCCACGCTGTTTGCGGGTGCCGGGCGCATCGCCACTCTCACCACCGAGGCAGTGGCCCACGCTGCTGGAGCCGACCGCCGGGTGATCGGGGTCTATGGCTTTCTGCAAGCCCTCGTGCCGTGGCTGGGTTTGCTGGGCGCACTCGTTGTGCCACGCCTGCTGTTCCGGAACCGCCAAGGGGTGCAGTGATCGATGGCTGGTTTTCGCCACTGATTTTCACGGAGGGACACGAATGGTTTGGATCCGTGTGATCCGCGGCTGTTTACGGCGGGTCGGCTCTGCTGGACTCGCCTAGCACACTTTCCCCCTTTGGAACTCTGGAGCTTTGCCTCTTTGTAACTTTGAAAATGACTGGACTGGAAATCACCAACCTGACCCTACGGCTCGATTCCCGGACGCTGATTGATCTTCTGAACTTGCATATTCCCGGAGGCCAAGTCACGACCGTGATGGGTCCAAGTGGCTCCGGGAAGTCGAGCCTGCTGGCATGGCTCTGCGGAACGCTCGATCCGGCGTTTTCGGTTTCCGGGAGTGTGATGCTCAACGGCAGGCGGCTGAATGGGTTCCCCCCGGAGCAACGGCGCATGGGCATTCTCTTTCAGGATGACTTGCTCTTCCCACACCTTTCCGCTGGAGAAAATCTCGCCTTCGCCCTGCCTCGCCGCTTCCGGGGGCAGTCACGCATGCAGAAAGTGGCTGAGGCGCTGGAAACCATCGAACTTCCGGGGTACGCCGATCACGACCCCGCCCGACTCTCCGGAGGACAGCGGGCACGGGTGGCCTTGATGCGCACCCTGCTTGCCGAACCGGAAGCCTTGTTGCTGGACGAACCCTTTTCCAAGCTCGACCAAGCCTTGCGGGAGCGCTTCCGGAGCCTCGTCTTCACCCACGCCCGTCAACGCAATTTACCCGTCCTGCTCGTCACTCACGACCCTGCCGATGCTGAAGCGGCGGAAGGAGCGGTGATCCGGATTGGCGATGCACCTGCCAACACCTAAGAGGAACAATGACCCAGCATAACCCTACCCAATCCCTGTTGCTCCCAAGTCTGCGGCTGCAGCGGACTCCACTTGTTCTGGAACCGACTGATCACCAAAGCCCACAGACTGGAACTATCCGGTCACCGCAAGATCAACCCCTCTGGAGGAAAGCAACTTTGGGTGAATTCCTCCACCTCCGGACTGCGCTATGCCTACACCCTAGGCGAGTATCAAAGTGCTGTGGAACTGTGGATCGACACTGGCTCGTTCGACCAGAACAAACAGATTTTCAGCAGCTTGAGCAGGAACGGCAGACGATTGAACGCTGCGTGGGTGTACCCTTGCGCTGGCAGCGTTTGGAGTCACAACGCCCCTCTCGAATCTCATGGTCTCTCCGGGAGGACGGTTGGAAGAGCAAGCAGGGACGGGAACAACTTCAGGAGCAACTCATTCACATGATGAAACAGTTCAGCGGCGTGATGGACAGCCGCCTGAGCATGGCTGGTTGAAAAAATACGACGTGGCTCTGTAAGAATTCTGAAGATGATCGGACTTAGAGCCAAGCCCCCATTCATCGTCAAATACAACCTGCCATGTACTGAGTAGCCATTACCGACAAAAAATCTCACTCTTACTTGCACCCGCATTCAACACACTCACCCCAAATTGGCTTGTCATCCGGAGGCGGGATTTGTAGCCTGATTGTTTTCCTGAGTCTGGTTCCGAATCCATTTCCACACCCATGCAGCCCGTTTCCAACAAGATCAGCTTTCCTGAATTCGAACGCGACCTCCTAAGCTTTTGGCGGGAGCAGCGCATCTTCCAAAAATCCATCGAACAGCGTCCGCAGGAGCGGCCGTTCAGCTTTTACGATGGCCCGCCGTTTGCGACCGGCCTGCCGCACTATGGACACTTGCTCGCAGGCACCATCAAGGACGTGATCCCACGCTACAAGACAATGCGCGGCTTCCGGGTGGAGCGTCGCTTTGGCTGGGACACGCACGGCCTGCCCGTCGAGTACGAGGTGGAGCAAGCGCTGAAACTCAAGGGTCGTCCTGAGATCGAGAAATTCGGAGTGGAGAACTTCAACGAGGAGTGCCGCTCCATCGTGCTGCGCTACACTAGCGAGTGGCGGGAAACTGTGGAACGCATGGCCCGTTGGGTGGATTTCGACAACGATTACAAGACGATGGACCGAGACTTCATGGAGTCGGTCTGGTGGGTCTTCAAGCAACTTTGGGACAAGGGGCTGATTTACGAAGGACTCAAGGTCGTCCCCTACTCGTGGCGCATTTCAACCCCGTTGTCGAACTTCGAGGCGAACCTGAACTATCAGGACGTGCAGGATCCCTCCGTGACCCTGCGCTTCCGGGTGATCGGTGAGCCGGACAGCCACTTGCTCGCATGGACGACCACCCCGTGGACCCTGCCCTCGAACATGGCACTCTGTGCGGGTCCAGAGCTAACTTATGTCAAGCTCCGGGAGTGTGCAAGCGGCACCTGCTACTACCTCGTCAAAAACCGGGTCGAGGCACATTTTGAGTCCGGAAGCTACGAAATTTTGGAGGAAATGCCGGGCACAGCATTGCAGGGCATGTGCTATGAGCCGCTCTTCGATTTTGCCAAAAACCATGTGGACACCTCCAAAGCATGGACGGTGCAGCTTGACGATTACGTCAGTGAAGAAAGCGGCACGGGCTTGGTGCATCTCGCCTGCTTCGGGGAGGACGACGTGCGCATCTTCCAGCGTGAAGGACTGCCCGTGTTCGATCCTGTTGACGACGAGGGCAACTTCCGGGAGTCCACGGACTTCATCGCCGGGTTGAACATCAAGGATGCCGACAAGCCGATCGTCCAGCGGCTCAAGGAGGAGGGGAAGATGTTCCGGCACGAGACGGTGCAGCACAGCTATCCCTTCTGCTGGCGCACCGACACCCCACTGATCTACAAGCCGATCTCCACTTGGTTCGTCAACGTCGAGGCGTTCAAGGAGCGCATGGTCGCGCACAACCGCACGGTCCACTGGGTGCCCGGACACATCCGCGACGGGCGCTTTGGCAAGTGGCTGGAAAACGCACGCGACTGGGCGATCAGCCGCAATCGTTTCTGGGGCACCCCCCTGCCGATTTGGAAAAACGAGGACGGCGACATCCTCTGCTTTGGCAGCGTCGCGGAATTGGAGGGTGCCGTTGGTCAAGTGATTCCAGACCTCCACAAGCAGCACGTCGATGATTTGGTCATTGAGCGCGACGGCAAGACCTACCGCCGCATTCCGGAAGTCCTCGACTGCTGGTTCGAGTCCGGTTCCATGCCCTACGCGCAGGAGCATTATCCCTTCGAGAACAAGACGGTCTTCGAGGCGAACTTCCCTGCTGATTTCATCTGCGAAGGGCTCGACCAAACGCGGGGTTGGTTCTACACACTCGCGGTGCTGGGTTCCGCGCTCTTCGACGTCCCGGCGTTCAAGAACTGCATTGTCAACGGACTGATCCTCGCCGAGGACGGCAAGAAGATGAGCAAACGGCTCAAGAATTACCCGGACCCGAACGAAATGCTGGATCAGTATGGGGCTGATGCGATTCGGCTCTACATGCTCAACAGCCCAGCAGTACGCGGCGAGGACTTGCGCTTCAGCGAAAAAGGGCTCATCGAAACCACCCGGCAACTGCTGCTCCCACTTTGGAACGCCCTCGCCTTCCTCACCACCTACGCCCGCATTGACGGTTGGGAACCCACGGATGACAACCTTGCGGTTTCTGCGAAAAATGCACTCGACCGCTGGATTCTTTCATGCCTACAGCGACTGATCGCGGAGGTGCAGAAGCAGATGGACCTCTACGACCTCAACCGCTCGGTCGCGCCCTTTGTGGGTTTCATTGACCTACTCACGAACTGGTACATCCGCCGCAGCCGTCGCCGCTTCTGGAAAGCAGGACAGGGCGAAGACAAGCGTCAAGCCTATGCGACGCTCTACAAAGTGCTACAGGAATTCAGCAAGGTCATCGCGCCCTTCATTCCGTTCATCGCAGATGGCATTTTCCGGACGCTACGCCGTGACGGCGAACTGGAAAGCGTTCACCTCGCGCTCTTCCCGGAACCTGATGCACAACTGCGGATTCCGGAGTTGGAGGCACAGATGGACATCGTGCTTGCTGCGGTCACAATGGGTCGTGCCCTGCGGGCCAAGCACCAGCTTAAAGTGCGGCAACCCTTGCCCAAACTAACGCTGATCACCCGTGACCCGGAAGCACAACAGGTGCTTGACGAACTCGGCGAATTGATCTCCGATGAACTCAACGTCAAGACGCTGGAGGTCACTCCGGATGAGGGTGGGTTGGTGGATCTCAGTGCCAAGGCGAACTTCAAAGTGCTGGGTCCGCGTTTGGGCAAGCGGATGAAATCCGCCGCCCAAGCGTTGTCTTCACTGAATCCGGAGCAAATTCAGAAGGTACTGAACGGAGGTTCCGTTACTGTTGAAGTCGCAGGCGTGTCGATGGATTTTGGCCCGGATGAGATTCTGGTGCAGCGTCAGCAGAAGGAGGGCTTGCTCGTGGAAACCGACGACCGACTTTCCGTGGCACTCGACACCACGCTGACCCCGGAATTGGTGCAGGAAGGATTGGCACGGGAGTTCGTCAACAAAGTGCAGAACATGCGCAAGGATTTGGACCTTGATGTGATGGATCGCATCCGGGTGGGCTTCCAAAGCACCGAGGACGTGCAGTCCGCGCTGGACGCACACTCCGGGTTCATTTGCACCGAAACCCTCTGCGATCACCTCGAACCCCAGGACTCCACGGAAGGAACCGCATGGGACCTCAACGGCGAAGTCTGCCGCATCACCGTCAAAAAGACGGTAGCAGCCTAAGCGGCGGCGTTCAACGCCGCTCCAAAACTCCGGGCGAGCCACACGCCGCCCCAGCAGCAACAGAGGCAAAGCAGGACATTGGCCGCAATGGTGGCGAGCGCCCGCAGACTGGCATCGGCTTGCAGGAGTCCAACCACCTCGTTGCTGAACGTCGAGAAGGTGGTGAACGCCCCCAGAAAACCCACCGTCCACAGGGCCTGCCACTCTGGAGGCAACTCCGTGCGGCTCCGGAACCACGCCGCGAGAAAGCCCAGCAGAAACGACCCCAGCACATTGACCGCAAGCGTCCCCCACGGGAGCGCGGCGCCCAGCCAAAGGCTCACCTGACGCGAAACCGCAAAACGAGCCACCGCGCCCAGCGCCCCTCCGGTTCCCACCGCCACCAACATTGTCCACGTTACAGGCATTCTTTTTCTCCAGTTGAAGTTGCTCGGTTTGGGACGGTTCGTGCAACGGGAGTGCCTTGGTTTCTCCAAGCAAATCCGCAGGCGGGTGCCACCTCTGTTTTTCCGTCAATTGTGCTGTGAAGATCGTGCGCCGACGCCCCAAAGTTTTGCGACGCCAGTTTCGCTGGTGGCTGGTGCCACAGGTGTTTTGGCTGACGATTCGCTCCTTCCGAATTGCTCTGCTGGTCAGCGTGCTGCTCACGGCGGGTTGCATGACCTACCTTGCCCAGTGGATCCACGTCCGCCACCTCAGCACCCGCATTCAGAGTTTGGAGCAAGAGCGCGAGCAACAGGTGCTGACGCTCGATTTACTGGAAGTCGAGATCACGCACCTCACGCGTCCACAACGTCTGGAAGCCCTTGCCGTCCAACACCTTGGCCTCTCCGTGCCCTCGCTGGAACAGCACGGCATCCTGCGGCTGGTACAAAACGATTTCGCTGCACCTGCAACAACACTCCCCACCGCCTACACTGAGTAATGGCGGATTCCAAAACTGTACGGCCCTCCGGAGCGGAGCATTACGAAAGCTTCAGCTTCAACTTCCGGCTGCTCACGGTGCTGGGCGTGATGGGCATGGTGCTGGTGGCGGTGCTGGGGCGCACCTACTATCTGCAAATCCTGCAAGGCCCTGCTTCTGAAAAACGCGCCCGCATGCAGCAGCAGCGCACGGTGCGGCTCGAACCCCGACGCGGAAAAATCTTCGACCGCAATGGCCGCATCCTCGCGGTGTCGGTTCCGGTCGGCTCGCTCTACACCAACCCCTCCCAACTCAAGCAGCGCAAGCGAGTGGCCAAGCGGCTGGCGCCAATCCTCAAAACCAGCTCAAGGAAACTCGCGGCCCAGCTGAAATCCAAAGCCCCCTTCCTCTGGATCAAGCGTCAACTCACCCCGCAACAGGTGCAGCAGATTCAGAAACTGGAGATTGACGGGCTGAAGTTTCTTCCGGAGTTCCGGAGGTATTATCCCGCCGGAGAACTCGCCGGGGCATTGCTCGGCTTCACTGGAGTTGATTCTCAGGGTTTGGGGGGCTTGGAGTACGGCTACAACCGCTGGCTTCACGGGGAAGAGGTCGCGTATGTGGTGGAAAAGGAAGGCATGTTCCGGACCCGCCCGGAAATCCGGGATGAGCGTTGGGAGTTCAACCAGCACACCCTGCACCTCACGCTGGACTCCACCCTCCAGCATATTGCAGAAAGCGCCCTGCGCAAGGGCGTCAAGCGCGTTCAGGGCAAATCCGGAGTGGCCATTGTGCTGCACGCCCCAACCGGGCAGATTCTTGCGCTGGCAAACTATCCGGACTTCGACCCCAACCGTTACCGACGATATGATGCCGCACAGCAGGTCAACGCTGCAATCACGCATGGCTATGAACCCGGCTCCACCTTCAAGGTCATCACGGTGGCCTCCGCGCTGAATGAGGGGATCATCACGCCCACGCAGGAGTTCTTCTGTGAAGAGGGACGGTTTCAGGTTGCCGACAGGGTGATCCGGGACAGCCGACCGCACGGAAACCTTGAGGTGGGGCAAGTCATTCAAAAATCGTCGAATATTTGTGCCGCGAAAATCGGCATGGAGATGACGCCTGCACAGTTTCACGACTACATCACCAAGTTTGGCTTTGGAGCAAAAACCCGTGCGGGACTCCCCGGTGAAGCGACCGGCCAACTGCTTCCTCCGGAAAAATGGACACGGGTGGACCATGCCAACCTCTCCTATGGGCAAGGCATTTTGGCGTCCCCGCTGCAAGTGGTGGCCGCGATCAATGCGATTGCCAACGAGGGCGAGTGGCGCCCCCCTTACGTCGTTGAATACATGGAAGATGAATCCGGAGAGCGACACACCGAGTTCTTCGATGAATCGGGAGCAGTGCTGGCTCACTTTGGGCCAAAGGCTCCTCGGCGCGTCATCGACACCTCAATCGCCCGCATCCTCACGCGCTTCATGGTCTCTGTCACCGAACGCGGTGGCACCGCCACGAAGGTGGCGATTCCGGGCTACAAGATTGCTGGAAAAACCGGCACCAGTCAAAAATTCGACCCCAGCCTTGGGCGCTACTCCAACACCAAATTCTGGGCATCTTTTGTTGGGTTTGCTCCAGCCTCCCAACCCGTTTTCACAGCCTTGGTTGTGGTTAAAGAACCTCCACGCCCCAACCACTACGGCAGCAAAGCCGCCGCTCCGATCTTCCGGGAAATCATGCAGCGTGCCTTGTTGTTGATGGACGTTGCCCCCGAAACTCCACCCCATGTTGTCGTGGCCACCCCTGAAACTCCGGCAATGACCGTGGCCCCCGCCACCTTTGAAGCAATCGGCATGCAGGACCTCGATTGACTCGCATCGTCGTTAAAATGCGCGGATTCAACTCGTAAGTGCAACAGGGTGGATGAGCTTGTTGGTGTTCCCGTTGGGTCCGCGCACTCAGGAATGGTAGGGGTGGCGAAGTGGCCCTGGGCGTGGAGTCCTCCGGCCAGTTCTTTGCCGCCAAGTTCGAGACCAGCGACGCCGACGCCATAAACTGAACCGCTCCTCCGGTCCTCCACAAAAATTTCCGATCCTGCGATCTTGGCTTGAAGCGCAATCCGGCAGGATTAAAGTGTTTACTGCAAAAGTGACAACATCGGGGCCGTTGATTTAGACAACACGGCAACCCCGGTAATGCAATAGTTCCTAATTTCCCAATAACAGAGGCGAAAATGAAAACACAGTACCGAGCGGCGATCATCGGCGGTGGCATCGTGGGCGTCAGTGTGCAGTACCACTTGGCAAAGCTGGGCTGGACGGACACCGTGCTGTTCGAGAAACTGGACTTGACCTCCGGCTCGACATGGCACGCCGCCGGGTTGCTGCCGCTCTTCAACATGAGTTACAGCGTTGGCAAGGTCCACCGCTACACCATCGAACTCTACGAATCTTTGGAAGCGGAAACCGGACAGCCCGTCAGCCTGCACAAAAACGGCAACTTGCGGCTGGCGACGAACTCGGAGCGCATGGACGAGTACAAACGCTATTGCGGCACCGCCAGCACGGTCGGGGTCAACTACCACCTGCTCGGCATTGACGAGATCAAAAAAACCTGGCCGTTCATCAACCCGGAGGGACTCGTCGGAGCACTCTTTCATCCGGACGATGGGCATGTTGCCCCCGTTGATGTGACGATGGCGATGGCCAAAGGCGCTCGCTCACAGGGGGCCGAAATCTACACTCAAACTGAAGTCACAGGCATTCAACAAAAATCGAATGACGAGTGGGTGGTCTCCACTGACAAGGGGGAGGTCACCTGCGAGGTCGTGATTTCCTGCACCGGAAATTACGCTCGGCAGACGGGGCGAATGGTTGGACTGGAACTTCCGGTGGTGCCCGTTGAACACCAGTACATCATCACTGACACCATCCCGGAACTTGCCGATTACAATCGTGCGGGCAATCCGGAAATGCCGGTTTTGCGCGAGAGCGACGCCTCCTACTACATGCGCCAAGAGCAGGATGGCCTGATCCTCGGTCCCTACGAAAAAGGCGCTCCAGCGTGGGCGCTGGATGGTGTTCCGGAGGGTTTCGGACAGGAATTGCTGCCTCCGGATTTGGAGAGGTTGGAACCGCACATCCTCGCTGCGGGGGATCGTGTGCCACTCTTCGCAGATGCCGGAATCAAGCAAACCGTCAATGGTCCCATTGCCTACACCCCGGACGGCAACCCGATCATCGGCCCGGCCTGGGGATTGCGCAACTTCTGGCTTTCAGAAGGGCACAGCTTTGGAATCACGGCAGCAGGCGGCGGCGGGAAATTTCTCGCGGAGTGGATCGTCGAGGGCAACCCAAGCATTGACATGACCGGAGTCGATCCGCGCCGCTACAGCGCCACGCAGTCCGGCCGCGACTTCATCAAGGAAAAGAACGAGGAAGCCTACGAACACGTTTTTGTCATCCATTACGATTTTGAGGAACGGCTAGCGGCGCGTCCGGCCAAGACCAGCGCAATCTACGACCGCCAAAAAACACTCAACGCCACCTTCGGGCAACGCTACGGCTGGGAGCGTCCCAACTGGTTTGCCCCGCAAGGCATGGCACCGCAGAACAAGTACAGCTTCCACACGCGCCGCACCAACTGGTTTGAGGTTGTCGGTGCAGAATGCCGGGCCGTGCGCGAGCGTGTGGGGCTGCTCGACCTGACCCCGTTCACCAAACACAAGGTCTCTGGCCCCGGAGCCGAAGCCTTGCTTGATGGGATTGTCGCAAACCGTCTGCCCAAGCAGATCGGCGGCATTGTGCTGGCCCACGCGCTCACCAAGGCGGGGGAAGTGGAATCCGAGTTCACAATCACACGCACCGGCGACGACACCTTCTACCTCGTCAGCGCGGGCGCGGCGGAGCGCATTGACCACGATGTGCTGCTGCGGTCGCTTCCGGATGACGGCAGCGTGGCGCTGGAGAACATGACCACAGCAATCGGCGCGCTGGTCGTCTGCGGCCCACAGTCCAGAAACCTGCTCTCCAAGCTCACCGGTACTGATCTCAGCAACACTAGTTTCCGCTGGCTGACCTCGCAACCCGTTGAAGTCGCAGGAGTGCCGATGCTGGGGTTGCGCGTGAACTTCGTCGGCGAACTCGGCTGGGAACTGCACCACCCCATCAACCGCCAAGTTGAGCTTTTTGACGCTCTCTGTGAGGCGGGGCAGGAGTTCGGCATGGTCCACTTTGGAATATACGCGATGGAGTCCATGCGCATCGAAAAATCCTACCGCATGATCGGCATGGACCTCGCCCGTGAGTACAGCCTGCTCGAAGCCGGACTGCTGCGCTTCATCAATTTCGGCAAGGAATTCCCCGGAAAAGCCGCGCTGCTCAAGCAGCAGGAGCAGGGCTTGCCACTCAACTATGTCACGCTAGAGGTGGATGTGACCGATGCAGATCCGCTGGGCAGCGAACCGATTTTCCACAACGGTACGATGATTGGACGCGGCACTTCCGGAGCCTATGGACACACCATTGGCAAAAGCCTCTCGCTCGGCTATGTCCCGCCTGAGTTCGCCGCAGTCGGCACTGAGTTGGAGGTGGAAATTCTTGGCGAGCGTTGCCCTGCCCGCGTGATTCCGGAATCTCCCTGCGACCCGGAAAACCTCAAACTGCGGGCCTGATTCTCACTCTCCTTCCAAGCAGCCGGAAACGGCTCGGAGTGGTCTTTTTGCTGGAATGGCGAAGGAAGAAGCAGGCAAGGGTTGCAGTGCAACCTCAGCCTGTGAGGGGGGCTGCGATGTGGAATTGCGAGAGCCGACGAGGGCGTTGATGCGCTCCGCCACTTCTTGGAGGGTCTGGGTCTGAGACGATATGCTGGTTGCCGATGGGAATGCTGCGCTGCTGTGGAGTTGCCCACTCCTTTGCACTCCCCTCCGGGGGCGCGTTGGCCCCTTCGATACTGGCGTAGGCCTTGGCGGAGTAATCGCTCCCCGATACTGCGCCATCATCCTTGGTTGCCCACTCCTGAATGTTCTGTGCGTAGTGCTTCGCGCTGTACTCGTTTGATGGACTCGTCACCACTGCCGAGTTGTACGCCTTGCTCGCCCACTCCTTTGCGGAACCGGTAGTGACCGTGTCACCAACCGCGTATTCCTTTGCACTGTACTCCCCAGAATCCACGCTGGTGTCTGCGTCCACCACTGTTGCGTCCTCCAGCTTCGCCCAACGCTCTGCCGTTGTTTTGTGCTGGCTGGCGTCATCACGGTGCGCCAATGCCGTGTCCCGTGCAGACTGTGCTGCCGTCTTTGCCGCCTCAACAACGGTACTCGTACCCCACGCAATCACG
>CAJWCD010000038.1:0-26726 GCA_913020725.1 uncultured Pseudomonadota bacterium | reverse complement strand
AGGCAACGATGCCCCCGTTGGATGAAACGGCGGGCTTGCGGATGACGTGCGAGTCGCTGAAGTTGCTGGACATGGCGTTCCCGATGGGGGTTGCAAGGTTACAATGGAGTTGTAGGAACCAAGGTGCCGTGAAAGCAGCATCCTAGAGGTCAACAATCCTATCGGGTTGGACACCCTTCGGCAACCAGCGTGTGTGGGCTAAAGGGATTATTCGTTGAGACTGGAGGCCAAGTAGGAAACATTCTTTGCTGCAAAATTTATCGTCAGATTCGAATCGTTGTTGTCCTAGGATGCCTATCAAGCTCCCGTTCAACCTCCCGGTAAGAAAGGTCATTACCCGTCTTCAAAGCCGCAGAAGACCGTTTTGAGGTGAAGTCCTCTTCAAATATTTCTGATCCAATACCGATGTCCCAGACATACTTTTCAAATCGAAAAAACCTGTCATGTGCTAAAAGGTGAATTCACCTGGAAAAATGCTTGCGTGCCCCAAGATTTTCTGTATTATATGCAAAACAATGTTTTTTATACGAAACATTTAACATTGAATAGAGACTCGGAAATTAGGGACAATGACGGTGGGCAAGGCCAAACGTGAGGAGGTTGAGCAGCTGCTCAACCGAGGGCTGCGTCAACGTTGGTATCCGGTGGCACCGAGCTGGATGGTGCAGGAGAACCCGCTGGGGGTCACGCGCTTAAGCGAGGATTTGGCGATTTGGCGAGACGCTTCCGGAAACCCGCATGTGATTGCGGATCGCTGTCCGCACCGGGGAGCGCGTCTTTCTCTGGGGTGGA
The DNA here is from genome assembly GCA_913020725.1 of uncultured Pseudomonadota bacterium. Lineage (GTDB taxonomy): Bacteria > SAR324 > SAR324 > SAR324 > NAC60-12 > UBA8110. The sequence continues at coordinate 25,934 of CAJWCD010000038.1, read as the reverse complement.
ATCTGGGAGATCGGCTGGCCTGCTGGTACCATGGCGTGGAGGTTAACCATGAGGGCGTGGTGGTCCGGGTTCCAGCACAGGAAAAATGCCCGCTGGAGGGCAAGCGCAAGGTGCGGAGCTATCCGACTCAGGAGGTGCAGGGGGCGATTTTCGCGTATTTTGGAGACGAACAGCAGCCTGACCCTGTGGAGTTGCAACTTCCAGAGGAACTCACTGATGATGCTTACGGCAGTTTCCTCTGCACCGCGCTCTGGAGGTGCAACTACCGCTACGCCATCGACAACGTGATGGATCCCATGCACGGATCATATCTGCATGCAAAATCGCACTCAATGGGGATGGGCGACAAATCCGCGAAAATGCGGCTGTCCGAAACGGGGCAAGGTTGGATGTTTGAGAAAGAGGGGCAGCGCGGTGTGAATTTCGACTGGGTGGAATTTGCCGACACCGGAGCTTTCTGGATGCGACTGGCGATCCCCTACCGCAAGAACGCTGGGCCGGGTGGCAATTTCACGATCATTGGGTTTGTCACGCCCGTGACCGAGCAGGTCTGTCAGGTCTATTTCTGGCGGGTGCGCAAGGTCTCCGGCTGGGAGCGCGATGTCTGGCGGTTTCTCTACAAGAACCGGCTGGAGGGCTTGCACTGGGAGGTGCTGGAGCAGGATCGGGGAGTGCTGGAAGCGATGCCGGACAGTGCCCGGACTCAGGAAACGCTCTACCAGCACGATGCCGGGTTGACCAAGATTCGCCGGGATTTGTGGCTGCTGGCACAACAGCAGGTGGAAGCCCAAGCCTCTCACGGTTAAAACGCATGGACTGGAACCCCTGGCTGAGCAAGACCCACGAGAACAAGGGCGGGATGGACTACCTCGAAACCTACGACCCGCCCACGCTTTTGCCGTGGCAAACCCGCTCTGCTGTGCCGACAGACTACGAACAGTCGTTGGCGGATGCGCTTCAGGAAATCTTTGGCGATGAAGTCTATGACCTGCCCGGAATCGTCGGACGACTCAATGAATCCGGTGTGAACCCTCCGGACAGCGGCCGTTGGACCGAGGCCAACTTCCAAGCAGAGATGCGACGGCTGGGAGAATGACCGTGAGTGAAGCCCGGCTCGAATTCAGGAACGTCACCAAGCAGTTCCGCAACTCCAGTGGCACGGCTCCGGAAACCATCACGGCGGTCGAGGGGGTTTCCTTGAGCGTGAAGGATGGCGAGGTCGTCTCGCTGATCGGACCCAGCGGTTGCGGCAAGAGCACTCTGCTGAATCTTGCGTCCGGACTCGATAAACCCACGGCAGGAGAGGTGTTCGTGGACGCGACTCGCGTTGTTGGTCCGAGTTCCCATGTAGCGTTCATGCTCCAGAAAGACTTGCTGCTACCGTGGCGCTCGATTCGGGAGAACGTCGAGCTTGGGTTGGAGATTCAGGGAGTATCGAGATCGGAACAGAGAGAGCGTGCCATGAACTGGTTGCGTCAGTGTCATCTTGCCGATTTCGCAAATCACTTCCCCCACCAGCTTTCTGGAGGGATGCGGCAACGAGCGGCACTGGCTCGTACCCTTGTCTTGGAACCTTCGGTACTGTTACTTGACGAACCATTTTCCGCGCTGGATGCCCAAACGAAAATGGTGCTGCAACAAGATTTAGCGGTGTCCATAAAAGTAAACGGAAAAACCGCACTGTTAATCACCCACGATCTTGCCGAAGCGGCCGCGCTGTCCGACCGCGTTCTGGTGATGAGCAAGCGCCCAGGACACATCACCGAGGAGTTGGTGATTGATGTCCCTGATCGGGAAAACCCGCTTGTACGACGACAGCAGCTAAGTGACCACATTGGTCACTTGATGAAATCTCTCGACATTGACCATCTTGAACTGGGAGCAGCCAAGTAGGAATTTCGAGAACCTAATCTCAAACCAAGGAGACAATATGCGTAAACTCAGAAAAAAATTTACTCAGAGCCTAATGGCACTAGCGGCTACGGGACTTCTGCTGACTGCGGTGAGTGCCGCTCACGCCGCAGAGAAAATCACTTACCTGCTACCCGCTCCAGCCTTCCTGCCTGCCTTCAGCCCGTGGATGCTGGCCAAGCACTTGGGCTACTACGACGAGGAGGGACTGGATGTCACGTTCCAAACCGCCAGAGGCGGAGTTGACGTTGCCAAGCAGGTGGGCGCGGGCAACGCAGTCATCGGTGGTGGAATTGGCGACACCTCCATGATCGTGAGGGCGAACGGGGTTCCAGTCAAGGCCGTGGCGGTGCTGGGAGGTCGTTCCTTGATGCTGTTGGCGGCTCGTGCCGATCGCGGGATCAACAGTCCTGCCGATCTCAAGGGTAAGACTGTGACTACCTTGGGTTTTCAGGACACCACTTATTACGCCTTGCTTGGCATGTTGGCGAGCGTGGGCCTGAACAAGCACGACATCAACGCACAGGCGGCGGGTCCGGCCAACACTTGGAAGTTGTTCATCGCAGGCAAGGCCGATGCTATGGCGGCAGTTCCGGATTGGATCGCCATCGCACAGGGAGCCGGCGTGAAGGTGAACATATTCCCGGCGGATGATTACTTCAAAAGCATGGCGCAGGCGATTCTCGTTTCCGACACCACCATCCGTGAACGTCCTGAACTGGTCCGGAAGCTGGTGCGAGCGACCCTGCGCGGGCTGAAGGTCGTGATGGACGACCCGGCAGCGGCCTCCGTGGAGTATGTGAAGGCGATTCCGCAGCACAAGGGCAAGGAGAAGGCAATGGAACACACCTTCCGGCTCTACAACAAGTACGTCTATCCCGGACAGAAAGTGCTGGGAGCCATGGACCCTGAGCGGCTGGCGGCCTTGCAGAAGTTCTATGTTGACCAAGGGATTCTACGCCGTTCCCTGCCCCTGTCTGATCTCTACACCAACGAGTTTGTTGAGTAGGTTGGAAGGACTAGGCCAACTATGAATTCCGAGGGAGGAGCCCAACGCATGGGGCGCGGAATCATAGCCAGTGTGGCTTTGCTGGTGGTGGCCTTGGCTGGCTGGGAGTGGGGTTTCGAGTGGCTGGGGGTACCGCACTACATCGTGCCTCCTGTCTCTATGGTTTATGACGAGTTTTTTTTCATGTTCGAAACCGAGCGGGTGGTTTTCCACTCCTTCGTCACTTTGATGGAAACGATGACTGGCTTTGTGCTGGGAGCCTTGCTCGGCATGGTCGTTGGGTATGCCATGGGCATGTCACCCTGGGCCGAACTCGTCTTCTCCCCCTACCTGCTGGCGTTGCAGATCGCGCCCAAGGTGGCGTTTGCACCCCTCTTCATCCTCTGGTTCGGGTATACGGTTTATCCGAAGATTCTGGTTGCAGTGCTGATTGTCTTCTTCCCGATCATGGTCAACGTGCTGGGGGCGTTGCGGGCGGTGGATCCGGACTTGATCAACCTCGCCCGCTCGTTCAAGGCGCGACGCTCGCAGATTTTCTGGAAAATCGAATTCCCGGCGTCCATGCCCGCGCTCTTCTCGGGACTGCGCGTCGGCGCGACACTCGCGGTGATCGGTGTGGTGGTCGGCGAGATGGTCGGCGGCAACATCGGCCTGGGCTACTTGCTGGTGTTCGGCGAGGGTTCGGCCAACACCGCGATGGTGTTCGTCTCCATCCTCCTGCTTACGCTGATCGGCGTGCTCGCCTATGTCGCTGTCATCGTGCTGGAACGCAAGGTTTTGCACTACCTCCCCTCGCGCTCGTTTGGAGATGCCTGATGGCAGGCCCTCCCTGATCTGGCTGGAAGAAAACCTCATGGGCGAATTCGTGGACATGGAAGGCCCCTTCGAGAAAACATGCACTAACAAGGAACTGTATGAGTAAAGAACCCCAAACCACGGCAAGCCCCGTGATTCCGGCAGGCGAGTCGCTGGAATCGTGGATGAACGCCAAGATCGCCCGCTACGAAACCCGGACGCTGGACTGGAATGCGCTCAAGTTCCAGGCGGACTACGACCCGAAATACCGCCGGGCGCAGATGCGTTACTTAGGCACTGGAGCCGCCGGAGTGTCGGCGGACACAAACACCGTGCAGGCCGAGCATTTCACTTTCTCGACAATGGTGTTGCCCGCTGGCTGCGAGGGGCCGATGCACGTTCATGTTGATGTGGAGGAGGTGTTCTTCATTTTGCGGGGCAACCAGATTCGCCTGATGTTCGAGGCCGAGGGCGAGACGTGGGAGACCTACCTGAAGGAGCGCGACCTGATCTCGATTCCTCCGGGAGTGTACCGGGGTTTGGTCAACGAGGGCATTGAGGAAGCGTTGATGTGCGTGATGCTGGGAACGTCCCAGCCGATAAAACCGACCTATCCCCCTGACCATCCGCTGGCGCAGATCAAGCGTCAACAGCTTTGAGATGTCAGACGCAATGTCGCTGCTGAAAGATCGGATCGTCGTTGTCACCGGGGCCGGACGCGGGCTGGGACGAGCCTTTGCCAAGGATTGTGGTCGGCAGGGTGCGGAGGTCGTGATTGCCGAGAAAAACGCGGAGTGGGGCCAGCAGGCCGAAATCGAACTCCGGAACGCTGGGCACACGGCGAGGTTTTTCCCTGTGGATGTCGCGGACCCGGATTCGGTCAACGCGCTTTCCGCAGAACTGGCGAAATCCTACGAGCGAATTGACGGCTTGGTCAACAATGCCGCGCTCGCCACAGGCATTGGCGGCAAGACCTTTGAGGAAATCGACCTCGAAACTTGGGACATGGTGATGCGCGTCAACGTGCGGGGCACTTGGTTGATGGTCAAGGCGTTGGCGCCCTTGCTGCGTCGCTCGGCATCCGGACGGGTGGTGAACCTCGCCTCGGACACAGCCCTGTGGGGAGCGCCAAAGCTGCTGCACTACGTTTCCAGCAAGGGGGCGGTGATCGCCATGACCCGCTCGCTCGCCCGTGAGCTTGGGGCGGACGGCATCACCGTCAACGCCGTGGCTCCGGGATTGGTACGGGGCGAATCTACAGATTACGTTCCGCAGGAACGGCACGACCTCTACGAAACTGGACGGGCCATCCCGCGTGCGCAGTTCCCGGAGGATGTGGTGGGCACGGTAAGCTTTCTGCTCTCCGAAGCAGCAGGTTTCGTTACCGGACAAGTCCTGCCTGTCAACGGCGGGTTTGTGTTCAACTGATCGGACTATGAACCTGTCGTTTGACCACCGGACGATTGCCGCAGGAAATCGGCAATTCAGCTTCCGAGAAGCCGGCGACGGCTCCCCGTTGGTGCTGTTGCACGGGATTGGCTCCAACTCGGGTTCGTGGCAAAACCAGCTTGCCGTGCTATCCGGTCAGTTCCGGGTACTTGCTTGGGATGCTCCCGGCTACGGGGAATCCACCCCACTGGATATGCCTCAACCTGATGCACAGGATTATGCCGACGCACTGGACGCGTTTCTGGACGCGATGCAGATTCCGGAATGTTGCTTGGTGGGGCATTCCTTGGGGACGCTGATGGCGGCGGCGTTCGCCCGGAAGTACACCCGCACCACAGCCTTGGTGTTGGCTTCATGTGCAGTAGGCTACCAGATGCAGCCCGGTGATCCGGTTCCGGAGAAGGTTCAGGAGCGCCTGCGCAACTTGGAGCAGTTGGGTCCGGAAGGCGTGGCTCAAGCACGAGCGGCCCGTCTGCTTTCCAGTTCAGCCACTCCGGAACAAGTCGAGCAGGTGCGCGAAGCAATGGCACAGATTCGTCCGGACGGCTACCGACAGGCGACAATGATGCTCGCGCAGGGAGATTTGGGAGCAGATGTTGTTCAAATGCAAACACCCTGTTTGGTGCTGTGCGGCAGTGCCGACCAGGTCACTCCGGAAGCACACAGCCAGCAGATTGCCAAAATGCTTGAAGGTGCTCGGTATCAATCGCTTCTAGGAGCGGGACATGCGTGCTACATCGAGCAACCGGAAGTGTTCAACAATGCTCTACAGAAGTTCTTTTCCCGACAAAGACAATGACGGAAACATCCCCTCCGGAAGACCGTTATCTTGTGCCCGGTTTGGTGCGAGGCATGCGGCTACTAGAAAAGTTTACCCACAATCAGCAGGAGTGGGGTTTGTCGGAACTGGCAAGGGTGCTTGAGTTGCCTCGTTCCACGGTGTTCCGTTTAGCGCACACGTTAGAAAAACTCAAGTACCTTGAGCGCCATCCGCAGCGCAAGACCTATCAGCTAGGCAATCGGGTGCTGAACTTGGGCTTCGAGTATTTGGCCTCGCAGGAATTGTTGGAAGTCGTCCGTCCTTTTCTGAACACGTTGAACGAACAAACCGGCTGCTCGGTGCATTTGGGGGTGCTGGATAATCGGGAGGTCGTGTACCTGCTGCGCATCGCCGGACGCCGACACTTGGCGAGCAACGTGGGAGTCGGTACGCGCTTTCCAGCCCATGCCACCACGATGGGGCGCGTTCTGCTCTCCGAGCTTTCCCTGCCGGAGTTGCAGCAATTGTACGAAGGCACCATGCTCGAACAGGTCACGAAACAGACGGCCAACTCGGTTCCGGAACTCCATCGGTTGCTTGGCAAGGAACAGGAGCAGGGCTACGCTCTCAGCCTGTCTGCGTTCGAGGCCGGGGTGGTCAGTGTTGGGGCAGGAATCCGGGATGCTTCCGGAAAGATCATTGCGGCCATCAACATCACGGGTCCGGAAACCGTGTTTGACCGCGAAGCCTTGGAAGGTGAAATCAAAGACCGAGTGCTGGAAGCGGCAGCAGCCATCTCCAAACGATTAGGGCATCGAGGATAACAAAGGACATCATGGACTTAAAACTCAAGGATCGCGTGATCATCGTCACCGGAGGTTCTGCTGGAATCGGGCGGGCTACCGTGAAAACTTTGCTGGAGGAAGGGGCGAAGGTCGCGTTTTGCGCCCGGAATCCGGAACGGCTGGAAACCGCGCTGGCGGAATTCCAATCTCAGTATGGGGATGCGGTCTGGGCACTGCCGTGCGATGTGCTGGATGCCGAGGCTGTGGCAGAATTCCGGGAAGCCGTTCTCGGCTGGTTTGGCGCGGTGGACGGCCTCGTTAACAATGCTGGACAGGCCCGCATCAGCACCTTTGCCGACACCGAGGATGAAGACTGGATGGCGGAATTGCAACTCAAGTATTTCAGCGTGATCCGTCCGACCCGCGCCTTTCTGCCGGAGTTGGAAAAGTCGCTAGTCGGCTCGATGCTCGTTGTCAATTCGCTGCTCTCCCGGCAACCGGAGCCTCGCTTGGTGGCGACCTCTTCGGCTCGAGCCGGAGTGCAAAACCTGCTGCGCTCGATGAGCCGGGAGTTTGCACCCAAGGGCATCCGAGTCAACTCGATCCTGATCGGCACCGTCGAGTCCGAGCAGTGGCGGCGGCGCTACAAGGCTCAAGCTTCCGAAGGCATCAGTCTTGACGCATGGCTGGCAGAGCAAGCAAAACTGCGGAACATCCCGCTGGGACGCTTCGGCTCACCCGAAGAGGCGGCGGCGGCGATTGCGTTTCTGGTCTCGCCAAAGGCGGGGTTCATCACCGGAGCCGCCTTGGAAGTCGATGGAGGAGTCGCGCGCTATGTCTGAGCAAACCGTCACTACCGGAGAGGTTGTTGCCACATTTCTGGAAGCCTGTGGGGTGCAGACGGCGTTTGGCGTGGTCAGCATCCACAACCTGCCGATGCTTGATGCGATTGGACGCCGAAACAAGATTCGCTTCGTGCCCAGCCGAGGCGAGGCCGGGGCTCTCAACATGGCCGATGCTTACGCCCGGACTCGTGGTGAACTGGGGGTAGCTTTTACCAGTACAGGAACCGGAGCGGGCAATGCCGCCGGAGCCTTGGTGGAAGCCGAAACCGCAGGGACGCCGCTGTTGCACCTCACCGGACAAATTGATTTGCCGTACCTCGACCGGGGATGCGGCTACATCCACGAGGCGAAGTCGCAATTGGAAATGCTGCGGGCGATTTCCAAGGCGGCCTATCGCGTCTGGTCTCCGGAGTCCGCGCTGGGCGTGTTGCGAGAAGCGGTGCGCACCGCATTGACCGCGCCGACGGGACCAGTCAGTGTTGAAATCCCCGCCGACGTACAAGCCGCCACGTTGCCAATGCCAGCCGATTTTTCAACGCTTCCAGTGGCGATTTCACATCCTGGAGAGCAGATTCTGGATCAACTTGCGGAACGACTATCCACCGCAAAACGCCCACTGCTCTGGCTTGGCGGCGGCGCACGACATGCCCGTGAGGGGGCAATGCGTTTGGTTGAATACGGGGTCGGCGTGGTCACGAGCGTTAACGGACGAGGAATCATACCGGAAGATCATCCGCTCACACTGGGAGCATTCAACATGAACCCGGACGCAGAGGCGTTCTACCGCACATGCGACCTGATGCTTGTGGTCGGTTCACGCCTGCGCAGCAACGAAACCAAGAATTATCAACTAGCCTTGCCCGCCCCCTTGCTCCAGAGCGACGCGAATTCTGCGGCGGATGGACGGTCGTACCCGAACTCCGGATTCGTCTGTGGCGACAGCGCCGTGGTGCTGTCCGGATTGGCTGGTCGACTCCAAGGCCAACTGCATATTGATCCCTCCTTCGCTCAAGATTTGGCGAAAGCACGGAAAGCGGCGGAGGTTCGGCTCCGGACCACCCTTGGTCCCTACGACGCTTTGGTTGATGCCTTGCAAACTGAGTTGCAGCAAGATGCACTCTGGGTGCGTGATGTGACCATCTCGAACAGCACTTGGGGTAATCGTCTGCTGAAAATATTTGCTCCTCGCAACGGCATCCACGCCTTGGGCGGGGGGATCGGACAAGGGATGCCGATGGGAATTGGAGCCGCCCTTGGTGCCGAGGGGCGCAAGGTGGTCGCACTCTGTGGAGACGGAGGGCTGATGCTCAACATCGGTGAACTCGCCACCGCCGTGCAGGAACAGGCCGATGTGACCCTGCTGGTGATGAATGATCAGGGCTACGGGGTCATCCGCAACATTCAGGATGCGCGCTTCGGTGGACGCCATTACTTCACGGATTTGCGACTTCCGGACTTTGCCAAGCTATCTGAGTCGCTGAGCGTGCCGCACTGGAACGTCACCTCCATTTCCGAGTTTGGAGAAAAATTCCGGGAAGCCCTCGCTGTCAATGGCCCCGCATTGGTGGAGGTGAACATGCAGGCTATTGGGCCGTTTAAGGTTCCCTTCGCCGGACCTCCGGTGAGAACGAAATGAAGCCGATGACTCGTGTTGGATTGATTGGTTACGGCGGAATTTCCCGGACGGTGTTGCGGCACCTGTTCGCTGCCTCGGAGGGCAGAGCTGAGGTGGTTGGAATCCTGTGCAAGCCCGGACGCCAAGCAGCGGTTCAGAAAGCTGCGGGGCGGACCGTTTCCGTGGTGGAGTGCTTGGAAGACCTGCTGGCGCTCTTGCCCAGTATCGTCGCCGAGTGTGCGGGACACACTGCGGTCCGGGAGTTCGGAGAAACGGTGCTGCAATCCGGAACTGATTTGATGGTCATCTCCATCGGTGCCTTGGCCGATGCGGAGTTGTACGACCACCTGAAAGCCGCTGCTGTGCAGTCGGGCCGTCAAATCCTGTTACCCGCCGGGGCCATTGGCGCGGTGGATGCGCTTGCGGCAGCGCGGTTTTCCGGCCTGACCCAAGTGCGGTATCGCTCACGCAAACCTCCTGTTGCATGGCGTGACACGCCTGCTGAGTCGGCCTGCGACCTCGATCAATTGCAGGAAGCCACTGTCTTCTACCACGGTACGGCACGCGAGGCGGCACTGCGCTTTCCGAAAAATGCGAACGTCGCAGCTACCGTCGCCCTCGCTGGACTTGGATTTGATCAAACTGAGGTCGAACTGTGCGCCGATCCAAACGCTGCTCGCAACACTCACGAAATCGAGGTGCAGTCGCAGGCAGGAAATTTTCAAATCGTCTTGGAGGGATTGCCCTCTCCGGAAAACCCAAAGACTTCCGCCCTGACCGCCTTCAGCGTCACTCGCGGACTAGCCAACCTTGCGGCAACACTTGCCATTTGAAACCTGATGGAATTATCATGCTAACCGGAATTGACGCAATCACTTACGGAGTCGAGGACATGGCATTGTGCCGAAAGTTCCTCAGCGATTGGGGTCTCCGGAAGGCGTCCAGCACCAAACACTCCGCTCGGTTTGAGACTCTGGACGGGACGGAGGTGTGCCTCCGACCCCATGACGCCAAGCTCCTGCCTCCGGCGATGGAATCCGGTTCGACTCTGCGCGAAGTGGTGTGGGGGGTGAAGGGAAAACGTAACCTTGATGCCTTGATCAAACGGATTACTGGGAACCCATTGTTTACAGAGGGGAAGGATGGCCTCGTCCGGATCACTGACCCCAACGGATTATCACTGTCTTTTCGGCTGACGCAACGCAAATCGGTTACGGTTACCGGAGCGGCCATGAACACGCCGGGATCACCTAACCGGTTAGACGCACCCAGCCCCGTTTACGAGCGGGCAATTCCGATTCATGTGGGCCATGTGGTGCTCTTTGTCCCGGACTTGGCTGAGGCAGAGTTGTTTTACACGGAAATGCTGGGTTTTCAGGTGTCCGACCGCTATCCGCAGCACGGCACCTTCCTGCGCTGCGCACTGCGTGGTGGTCATCACAACCTCTTCCTGCTCAAGAGTCCCACAGGGAAATCCAAGCTGAACCATGTGGCGTTCACTGTCAGGGACATCCACGAGGTTTTCGGCGGAGGTTTGCACATCAGCCGCGAAGGGTGGAAAACACAGCTTGGCCCCGGGCGGCATCCGATTTCCTCCGCGTATTTCTGGTACGTCCATTCCCCGTGCGGCGGACTCGCCGAATACTATGCCGATGAGGATTTTTTGACGGAAAACTGGCAGCCGCGCCGTTTCGAGCGCAAGTCCGAATTATTTGCTGAATGGGCCGTCAGCGGCGGGCTTGACGGAAACACACGCCGACAGCACAAAGGTGCGTTCTGAGTGAAACTCCGGGGGGTGGAATCCAGCACTCCGTGTGCCGGGTTCAGATGAAACGATCCCGATAGACTCGTCAGCGCCCCCACCTCAAGACAAGCGGATTCAACGGACCAGCCAGTTCCAGTAGTCCTTTGCGAGTTTCAGGATGAAGGGGAGGTAGTGGGTGTCGAATCGTATCCGACTTGATCACCCCGCCTTCCAGCATTGCCGCCTTGGTGGCCCGCAAGCCGCACTGTCGGTTCTCGTAGTTGATCAAGGGAAGGATGCGGGCGTATTGTGCAGCGGCTTCATCTCGTCGTCCGGAGAGGTGCTGCTCCAAAACGGGCTTGATCAAGTCCGGGAGCATGGCGCTCGGCATCGTTCCAGTGGCTCCTGCGTCCAGATCAGCCATCAGGGTGATCGATTCCTCGCCATCAAATGGCCCTGCAATCGTGCCACCGCTCACCGTGATCAGAGTCCGCAGTTTGTCGGCAGTTCCGGGCATTTCAATCTTGAAATAGCTGACCAGAGGCAGTTCCTTGGCCATCCGGGCGAGCAAATTCACGGAGAGGGCAACGCCACTCAAAGGGGCATCCTGCACCATGATTGGGATGGAAATGGCTTCTGCGATTTTCGCAAAATGCTCAAAGGCGCCTTGTTCATCTGCCCGCAAGGCCGCTCCGTGATACGGAGGCATGAGCATGAGCATTTTGGCTCCGGCCACTTCTGCGCGAACGGCGCGTTCCACCGCCACTCGAGTGCTGAAATGGCTGCATGTGACAATCACTGGAACCCGTCCTGCCACATGTTTCAAGCAAAGCTCAAGCAGGAGATTTCGTTCCTTGTCTGTGAGCAGGAACTGCTCGGAGTAGTTGGCGAGAATGCAAATGCCGTCCACGCCTTGATCAATCATGCAGTCCAACACCCGCTGCTGTCCAGGCAGGTCGAGTGATTCGTCCTCGTTGAAAGGAGTGGGTGCGATGGGAAAAACCCCAGTGTAGGGGCTGGGTGATGCTGAAGTGGTCATGGTGGTTTGCTTGAATGATTGAAGGCCGGCTAAGCCACGAGTCGTGAGGTCACCATATTGGTTAGCAAGTTCCAAGCTTCCTTGAGGGCATCCACGCTGGCAACGCCTTTTCCTGCAATGTCGAACGCGGTTCCATGGGCAGGCGTGGTGATCGGAATAGGTAAGCCCCCTAAAACCGTAACGCCCCTGTCAAAACCCAGCAGTTTCAACGCGATTTGCCCCTGATCGTGATACATGGTTACAACCGCATCAAAATCCCCTCGGGTGGTGCGGACAAAAACGGTATCTGCCGGAAACGGCCCTTGCACCGGAAACCCCTTTTGCTGCAGTGAAGTCACAGCGGGGCCGATGGTGTCGATTTCTTCCGTGCCAAAATTGCCGCCGTCTCCCGCATGGGGATTGAGCGCGGCAACCGCAATTCGGGGTTCCGTCACACCGGCATCCAGCAATGTTTGATGCGCCAAGTTGACTGCTTTTTCGATTCCTGACTGGGTGATCTGCGCGGACACATCTTTGAGGGGAATGTGGGAAGTGACCCGCGAGGTCCACAAACCCTTGGTGGTGTTGAGTTCCCCACAGTAACCCTCAAAGCGCAACTCTTCTGCGGCAAAGCGCAGTTCATCCTCGTGGGTGTTGCCTCCCAGTCGCAAAGACTCCTTGTTGAAGGGCGCAAACGTGAAACCATCGAGGCTCCCAGTTCGAGCAAGGTCTAGCGCCGTCCGGAGGCTTTCAAGGGCGAAGGTCCCGCTGGCAACAGTTGCGGCGCCTACTTGGATTGTTTCAGCCGCAATCCGGGGGTGGTTCAGCAAACCCACTCCGGATTCCGGCAGGTCTTTAGATGAGTCAACCGTTTCGATGTCCAAGTTAACTCCTGCCGTGGCACACCCTTTTTCGAGAACTATGCGGTCTCCAATCACCATGATCCGGCGGTTGCTAACCATCATCTCTTCCGCAACCAGTTTTGCACAAAGTTCGGGGCCGATCCCGCTGGGGTCACCAAGCAGCAGTCCTAGGGTAGGGGTGGGCATGAAAGTTCCTGAGTCAGGGTTCGTAGTGGTCCCGGACCTTGGTCCAGGTGTGGCCGAGGTGTTCCCGCAGCAGTTGGTTCAGTTTCGTGCCATTCCGCGCCGCCAATGCTTGCAGAATCCCGTCATGTTCTTCCACGGCGGTGTGCCAGCGGTCAGTGCGACGATTGGAGAGGTAGCGGATGCGGTAGAGCCGTGAGTTGAGTCGCTCATGTGTCCGGATCAATTCGTCATTCTTCGAAAACTGCACGATCGCCCGGTGTATCGCTTGGTTGAGCTTGTAGTAAGGCAGACGCTTCTGCCGATCATACGCCTCACGCATCTGCACGGTCAGTTTGCGAATTTCCGCAATCTCGTTATCCGTTGCCCGCTGACAGGCCAATTCGCCCGAGAACCCTTCCAAGGCACCGAGCAATTCCAGCATCTGCTCAACGGAGGGCAGATCCGGATTGGCCACCGCCACACCATGATACGGGACTTGCTCGACCAGTCCTTCAGCGATGAGCTGCTTGAGCGCCTCACGGAGTGGGGTCCGGGAGACGGAAAGCTCCTTGCAGAGTGCCTGTTCGCGCAGTGGGGTTCCGAGACGAAGCTGATCCGTGGCGATCAAATCCCGAATGCGAGAAGCGACCTGCATTGCCAATGGTTGACGGTTGATGGGCTGCATTACAATTAGGCAAAAAAATATTCTTGACACCAATATTTGTATATTGTATATTAAACACGGTCAAGCTAATTGTAGCTTGACTCAATCGAGTACATTCTTCTTAACCATGAAATGGAGCTCTCTAATGAGACACTCAAAAAGAATGCTGAAAGCTGGAGCAGTCACATTGACCAGTGTGATGCTGCTGGCGTGTGTTTCGGTAGCCATAGCCGGTCAGCCGGCAATTGAAGTCATCACACATGCCGGAGCCGGCGGGGGCACGGATGTCAACTCACGTATGATGATGCTGCGTTCGCGCCGCACCCTCAAACAGGACATGGTGGTTGTGAACAAGCGCGGCGGGGGCGGTGCCCTGGCCATGAACTACTTCATGACACGACCGGCGGATGGCAACACCATCCTGACTTTTACGGTAGGCCACGCCATGACGATGGGCAAAGGCAAGACCAAGCTAAGAGTTGAGGATATGGCTCCGCTTGCTCGCGGCACGAATGATCCTCAAATCCTGATGGTCAATTGCAAGACCAGTCCCTATAAGACTCCGGAAGCGTTTGTGGCCGGAATGAGGCGGGGCGACAAGATCAAGTTCGGCGGCACCCAGACGGGAACGATTGACCACATCACGGTCTTCCTGTGGGCAAAGCGGTTCGGACAGCCGATGCCGACTTACCTTCCCTTCAAGGGCGGCGGCGAACTCGCAACCCAACTCGTGGCTGGTTCAATTGACGTGGGTACTTTGAACCTGTCTGAAGCTGCTGCTCCGGTCGAAGCAGGAGACATTTGTCCGCTGATCATCCTTGCTCACAATGGCATGGCACCGATTCCAAAGGCCAAAACCGCCAAGGCACTTGGGATTGACCTTGTGCTTTCGACCACCCGTGGATTCGTCACCCATGCCGGAGTCTCTGCAGCACGTCGCGCAGAACTTGAGAAGGGCATAATGAAGGCCATGGATCATTCCATGTATCAGGCTTATTTGAAGAATTCCGGCCTCGATTCGACTTCGCCACAGCCTTCCGGACCTTGGGGTGAGCAAATCAAATCCATGGTTGCTGAATTCGGCCCTGCGTTGAAGGAAATGGGGCTCATCAATTAGCCCCCTCCTTATATCCATGTAGCTAAGGTGCTCCCTGTCACGGGAGCACCCAGTCCAGTGAAGGCAAGGATTTATGTGGTGCCGGGGATCATCACGGTGTTTTCCATCGTCGTGATTTGGCTCTCCCTGCAACTTGAGCTTTCGCCACCTATGATTGTTGGTAAAAGCATGCAGCCCCGTGCGTTTCCAATCTTCTTGATGGCCATCAATTTGGGGCTTGTGGCCCTGCTCACCCTCCAGTTACGCAGATCACCACCAGCACAGATTCCGATCGAGCCTTACCAGACTTGGGGATCCATGGTCTTACTTGTTGTCTTCTACGGGTTGACAACAAGTCTGGACCTGTTTATCGCAATTGCAGTGGTGATGTTCCTGATGTGCTTTTTATGGGGTGAAAAACGCATCCTTGTTGCACTCACTAATGCCCTCATCACCCCCCTTCTGATCTTTCTGCTTTTCGATTTGGTGCTGAGGATTCGTTTCCCGCGAGGTATTTTGCTGAACTGGTACTACGGATAATTCGCACGACGATGCTAGAAGCCCTGCAAGCCATGGGGTCGGTGGTTCTCGACCTGCACCTTTTACTGCTCATCTTCGCCACCACGATCATTGGTGTGGTTATCGGGGTGCTTCCCGGTCTGGGTGCTACCACTGGTGCCGCCTTGTTGCTGCCCTTCACACTCACCATGGATCCGGTGCATGCCATCACGGTGCTGGCGACTATTTATGTGTCAGCGACCTTTGCCGGATCAATCACCGCTATTTTGATCAATACTCCGGGCACCTCGGCAGCGGCCGCAACAACCTTTGACGGGTTTCCGCTGGCACAACGAGGAGAAGCGGGTCGGGCACTCGGAGTTGCGGTAGTGTCGAGTACAGTTGGCGGCGTCTTTTCCATCATAGTTCTTTGTATTGCTGCCCCCTTGCTTGCACGAGTCGCCTATCAGTTTCGCCCTCCGGAATATTTTGCATTGACCCTCTTCGGACTTTCGATGCTGGCGAGTATCAGTTCCGGGGGTGCGGTTAAGAACCTCATCGGCGGTGTTTTCGGAGTTTGGTTGGCAACGATCGGGGCAGAGCGGGCGACCGGTATCGAGAGGTTCCTGTTTGGTAACTACGAGTTGTATGAAGGCTTGTCTTTTGTCCCGGTCTTCATTGGCTTGTTTGCGATGTCCGAACTGCTGGTGCAGTCCAAACGCGGTAATCGAATTGCGAATGCAATCGGCATGAACGCAGTCAAGCTTCCCAGCAAGGAGGATTATAAAAAAATCTGGAAGACCATCCTGCGGTCTTGTGGAATTGGCACATTCATTGGGATTCTGCCGGCAGAAGGCGCGACTGTGGCCTCCATGATCGGATATTCCGAAGCGCGCCGCTGGTCCAAGAACAAGGAGGAATTCGGCAAAGGTGCCATTGAAGGAATTGCAGGCGCTGAGGCCGCAAACAACGCAGCCACCGGCGGTGCCATGGTGCCCACGATGGTGCTCGGCATTCCGGGTAGTGGAACCACAGCCATCATTTTGGTAGGACTGATGGTCCATGGCTTACGTCCGGGTCCGTATCTGTTCACCGAACAAGTGGACAAGGTCTATCAAATATTCGGGGCGATGCTGGTTGCCAATCTCATGTTCCTCGGCATGGGACTTTATGCTGCGAAATTTTTCGCACGCATCTCCCTGATTCCTGCGGCCATTTTGTGGCCTATCGTTTTCGCGTTGTCTATCGTGGGTTCCTATTCCTTAAGTTCATCCTTGCTGGATGTCTGGATCGTTTTGATCTTTGGAGTGATCGGCTTCTTTGCCAGGCGGCACGGTTTTGCCGTCGCACCCATCGCGGTCGGATTGATCCTTGGTGAAATGGTTGAATCCA
This sequence comes from uncultured Pseudomonadota bacterium, assembly GCA_913020725.1. Classification (GTDB taxonomy): domain Bacteria; phylum SAR324; class SAR324; order SAR324; family NAC60-12; genus UBA8110. The sequence continues at coordinate 9,325 of CAJWCD010000038.1, read as the reverse complement.
ATTTGCAGAACTCTCTGAAAATGTTTGAGGGGAAGTGGTGGCTGATCTTTACCCAACCACTCGCGGTGCTGTTTCTGCTGCTGGCCTTCCTCGGACTCTGCGGTCCTGCGATTTATGGCTGGCTGACCCGGAAAAAAGCAAGTTGAGCGCTTCATGAAGATCAGCAAAATCTCCGCAACTCCACTCCGCGTTCCCATCACCATTGATGTGTTGGGTTTGAATCGGGTGGTGCATTTCAAAATCTGTTTGGTGGAAATTGAGACCACTTCCGGATGCGTTGGGTTTGGCATGACAGGCATCACCAATGAGGAGGTGGTTGCAGCGGCTATCAACAAGGTCGTGGCTCCGGAACTGGTTGGCGATGACCCGATGGCCACTGAAAAAATCTGGGAGAAACTTTACTGGCTGCTTTCACCGCGTGGACAGACGGGGTATGCGGCACATGCCATAGCTGCCATTGATGTCGCGCTTTGGGACATTAAGGGAAAAGTTTACAAGGAACCCGTGTGGCGATTGCTGGGTGGAGCGCGTGAACGTGTTCCCGTTTATGCCACCTTCGGGTTTCCCTTTTTTGAGCGGGAGCAGTTGGGAGAGGCGGCAAAACTTTGGGTGGAGCGCGGGTTTACTGGTTTGAAAATGACGGTGAGTGATGGAGCAATCCGCAACAAGAATATGCGGACCTTGGACGAGGTCCTTGCAGAAGACATCCAGCGGGTCCGGACTGTTCGAGAAGCCATTGGCCCTCAAATCAAGTTATACATCGACGCCAACTGCAACCTCGATCCCTTCCATGCCATCAAGCTGGCAAAGGCTTTGGAACCCTACGAGATCGCTTTTTTTGAAGAACCCATCACCCAAAACGATGTCCGGCAACTAGCAGAGATGCGTCGACAGACGCGTATTCCTTTGGCATGTGGACAAAACGAAGGATTGGCCTATCGCTTCCGGGATCTGATGGTTGCCAACTCGGTGGACATCATCCAACCCAATGTTGTGATTTCTGGGGGATTCACCCAGTGCATCCGGATTGCGGGAATGGCCCAGGCTTTCAATGTCGGGATTGACAACGGCGGGGCTTGGCCTCATTTCAACATGCACCTCCATGCCGGATTGGCCCATGGCGGGATGGTTGAAATGCACTACCTGTCCGTGGAGTGCTGCCGTCAGGTGTTTGATGGACTGCCAGATCCGGAAGGGGAGTGGCTCACCTTGCCGAAAAAGCCGGGACTTGGATTTGAAATCAATCAAGACGCGGTCAAGGAGTTTGCCTACTGAAAGTCAGGAAGCAGAGTCGAATAATGGAACTGCTTCTGTGTTCTCTGTGATTCCAAAATGTTGAATCTGAAGAAGCTAATTTGAGATTTTTGTAAAGCGTACAAGCTTGTCAATCATTTCCGGTTCTGCCAAACGGGAAGTTCCAATCCATACCATGAAAGGTTTGATGAAAATGGAAACAAATCTTCGCTATCGCATCGGGGTTGATGTGGGTCGTCGGGTTTCTGCTGAAGAAGCCGTCAAATGGGCTGCCGAAAACGAAGTTTATTATTTCGACATTCAAACGGACATTGCTCCAAACCAACTGGAGAGCTTTGATGAGGAACGTTGCAAGGGCATCCGAACCGTTTGTGACCAGCAGGGCTTGCATCTGGGCTTGCACACTCTTTCCGGAGTCAACATCGCAGAAATCTCCCCGTTTCTTCGTGATGCCACGGACGCCTACCTGCGAGCCTACATTGATTTGGCAAAACGAATTGGTGCCGAGTGGATCGTGGTTCACGGCGGTTACCATTTCACGAGTTGCCGGAAAATGCGGATGCAGGCCAGCATTGACCGTCTGAAACGGGCGGTCGAGTATGCCGAAAAGCAAAATGTCCTGTTGTTGCTCGAAAACCTCAACGGTGAACCAGAACTGGCAGAAGTTCACTACATGCCGGATAACCTAGCAGACACCAAGTATTATTTTGCACAAATTCAATCCCCGAACCTGCGCTGGTCTTTCACCATCAACCACGCGCATTTTGACCCGATCGGCATCGCGGGTTTTGTGGATGGGATGGACATGAGCCTTTGTGAAGAGGTACGGGTGGCGGACAACAACGGGGAGTACGAACTCCACATGCTGCCCGGAACGGGTACTGTGGATTTTGGAGACCTTTTCAAACGCATTGAAGCAAATGGGTTCACAGGGCACTACATGAACGGATTCGGTTCACTTCAGGACATGCTCACGGGTCGGGAGTACATGCTGGACCATGCTCGAGCAGCAGGGGTTGCCGGAGCTTGAAATAACGCAAATCCCGTAACAGACCAACCCTGAAGTTGTTCGCCCACGAACTTGACGATCACCCCAGCAGGTTTTCGCCGCCGTCGCAGAAAATGATCTGCCCGGTGAGGTGATCGTTGCTCAATAAAAAGCGTAGGGTGTCAATCACGGGTTCCGGACTGCCCGGGCGCAGGAGCGGGGTGCGCTGGGCTGCATGTTCAAGGTAAGCGTCCGCCTCGTCCGGTGGGGCGATAACGGGTCCGAGTGCGATGCCGTTCACGCGAATTTCCGGGGCAAACTCCACAGCCGCCATCGTGGTCAGCGCGGCAAGTGCTTTTTTGGCAAGGGTGTAGGCCGCGTACTGGTGCTTGCGGTGACTGGTGATGCGGGTGTCGAGCAGGTTGATGATGTGGCCCTGCGGAACATGATTCCGGAAATCCCGACTCAGGAAGAAGGGCGCTTTGAAATTGACATCGAACTGGCTTTGGAACAATTCGAGATCGGTCTCCGTGATGGTGCCGGGTGCATAGGTCGAGGCGTTGTTGACGAGCAACGCAAGCTTGGGATGCTCCTCGGCAACCTCCGGAACGAGGTCGGCAAGGTCGTCATCGTCCCGCAAATCCGCAGTGTGAATCGTGCATCGTTGTCCCAAATTGCAGATTTCCCCGCAGACGGTTTCGGCTTCAGCACGGGAGCGGTTACAGTGCAGGGCGATGTCCCAACCGTCTTCGGCGAGAGCGAGGCTCAGCAACCGCCCCAGCCGTTTTGCCCCGCCAGTGACAAGCGCCGTTCGGGAAGAGGGGGTGTTCATGCGGATTGGGTTTCCTCAAACAGCTCGCGGCCAATCAGCATCCGCCGGATTTCGTTGGTGCCTGCGCCAATGTCGAAAAGCTTGGCATCCCGGAGCAGTCGCCCGGTGGGGTAGTCGTTGATGTAGCCGTTGCCGCCCAACGCCTGAATCGCCTCCAGCGTGACCTTGACCGCACTCTCGGACACATAGAGCAGACAGGCAGCGGTGTCTCGGCGTGAGACTTCACCCTTCGCCGTGTTCTCGGCAATGCGATAGGCGAATGCCCGGCTCGACTGGAGCGCAACGTACATGTCTGCGATCTTGCCCTGCATCAGCTCGAAGGTGCCGATGGGGCGGTCGAACTGCCAGCGCTCGTGGATGTAGGGCAGCACCACGTCCAGCGCGGCTTGCATGACTCCAATCGGGCCTCCGGAAAGCACAAGCCGCTCATAGTTGAGACCGCTCATCAGCACGCACACGCCCTGATCGACTTCGCCCATCACATGCTCGTCCGGAATTTCGCAGTCCTTGAAAACGAGTTCGCAGGTGTTGGAACCACGCATCCCCAACTTGTCGAGCTTCTGGGCCGTCGAAAAACCCTTCATCCCCTTCTCAATCAGGAAGGTCGTCATCGCCCGCGAGCCGTGGTCCTTGCCGCGAGTGCGCATGTACACGACCAGCACATCGGCGTCCGGACCATTGGTGATCCACATCTTGCTACCGTTGGCAACCCAGCGGTCGCCGACCTTGTTGGCCTGACAGGCCATTGAGCCGACCACGTCCGAACCTGCCCCTGCTTCCGACATCGCTAGCGCCCCGACGAATTCTCCGGAGCAGAGCTTGGGAAGGTACTTGCGGCGTTGAGCCTCTGTGCCGTTGCGGAAAATCTGGTTGACGCACAAATTCGAGTGCGCCCCGTAGGACAATCCCACCGAGGCGGAGGCCCGCGAGATTTCCTCCACGGCCACCATGTGCGCCAGATAACTCATTCCGGAGCCGCCGTACTCCTCCGGGATCGTTATGCCCAGCAGTCCGAGGTTGCCCAACTTCCGCCACAAGTGGGTGGGGAATTCATTGCTCCGGTCAATCTCAGCGGCGATGGGGGCGATTTGCTTGGCGGCAAACTCCCGCACCGTTTCGCGCAGCAAATCCACCTCTTCATTGAGTTGGGTGTCGAAAATCATGAGTCCTTTCACATTGGGTATATCTTCCAGAGGCGGGAAAACTCACCACAGAGCCGCAGAGAACACGGAGGAAAAACTCTCTGCGACCTCTGTGGCTCTGTGGTGCAAAAATGCGGCTATTCCCCCGTGCCATCCTTTAAGCCGCTGCGTACTCTAGGGCAGCTAAAATGTCTCCCTGTTCCAAATAAGGATAATCCGTGAGGATTTCCTCATGAGAAGCTCCGGCAGCAAGCAAGTCCAAGATGTCCTTGACCCGAATGCGCATTCCCCGAATGCAGGCCTGCCGCGCATTGCTCAGGATTCAGAGTGATTCGGCTGAGTTGCGACATAAGACCTCGATTGATGGTGACGGTTCCAGTGAGTGAATGATTGTAGCAGACCTGCCGAATTTCAGAAACCTGTAGAAGTGTGGACGGACGAGATTGGGTCGTGCCTGAATTGGACAAATGCGCTAAACTGAATGGAGTTGCACATCATTTCCGAGGGATAGAGCCATGCAGAATTCCATGATCCAAGCCGCCGAGCAAGTGCGAGGAGTCCACGCGTTGTCTGTGTTGCGAGCCGGACGGCAGGCGTTGTCTGAAATCACAGGATTGCGCGGTCAGATGCTCCGAGGACTTCTGATCAACTATGCGATCTTTATGCTCGCGGTACTCGTGTTGAACGGGCTTTTCTATTTCTATGCCCTTGCGCCGTTCATCGGCTGGGCGTTCGGTGGCGGCGAGGGCTTTTTTGCCGCAACCGGAACCGTGATTTTGTGGTTGCTTCAACTCACGGCGGCGGCGGTCTTCGCCATGGTCGCCCTGCGTTTTTCAATCGAACTCGCCTCGCTCTGGCATCAAAGCCTCGTGGTCCGGGTAGTCCGGCATTTCCGGGAAATCGAGGAGCCACACTTTTCCCTCGAAGCATGGTGGGACGGCATGAAGACCGCTCTGTGGGAAGCCCTCAAGTCCTGTGTGTTTCCGCTGCTCCTGCTGTTGCTCGGGTTGATTCCTCTGCTTGGCGTGGTGTTGGTGATGGTGGTGCAAGCCCACTGGATGGGGCGGGATGTGGTGAATGTGTACCTCGACGAGTTGAGGGATCTGGACGAAGTTGCCGCATTGCGAAAGTCGTGGCGCTGGATGTCGTTGCGCTTGGGCTGGCTACCGATGGGACTCGCCTTTGTACCGTTGTTTGGCTGGCTGCTCCTGCCCTTTGTCCTCACCTGCGAGGTGATTGGCTTCACTTACCAAGTCGAATCTTCCCGTGCTTCCAAGTGAGGAATGAGTGTACTGTTGGGCTATTTTACGCAAGGGCTTGATGACGTTTTTCGAGAACGGTACGCCGTTGAACCTGTAAGACGCCCGGCGGATCGTGGCCGATTTTGTGGCGTATCACAACGACTTGCGGTTGCACAGCGCCATCGGCTGCGTCGCGCCGAAAGACAGACTCGAAGGCAGCACTGAAGCCATCATGGCCGACCGCGGGCGGAAACTGTCTGCTGTCCGAGACGCTCGCAAGGCACGACCTTGGAAAAGGAAGCTGACAGAGCGAAAGAAGGAGGAGAAACTGGCTGTGGTCGGTGAAACGGACGCGAGTTCTGCGGAAGCGCAACTTGCCAGGAATAGCCGACCGGGTGGCGACGAACATCGCACAGGGGGATCCGAGCGTTCTCCCACCTGCCTTGCGAATGCGGGCTGATCGATGTTCGGAGCTTCCCCCATGCCTAAAGAAAACTCAGGGGGCTGGTACAGAGCCTCAGGTGAAGTGCAGGCGGCATCTGGTTGCCGGAAGTTGCTTATGAATGTGAGGTGATTGTCCAATTCACGCTGAACTAGGACACTACCACACGAAGAACGTAACTTACCGCGTGACCTTTTCAGACAACAGGTGTTGCAATAGCCGGTGGAACGCGGGAATTCAATAACCCAGATTTGGAGTCTACACATGTACATTGGTATCGACCTTGGGACATCGGCGGTCAAAACCATCATGATGGGGGATGACCAGTCCGTGCTGGCCGAATCCAGCGTCCCCCTCACAATTAGCCGCCCTCACCCGTTGTGGTCCGAGCAGAATCCCGAGGATTGGTGGGAGGCTCTGCAACAGGGAATTGCCGACTTGAAGAAACAAATATCCCTCAGTGAAGTGGCAGGTATTGGCTTTTCCGGACAAATGCACGGGGCTGTTTTGCTTGATGAAAAGGGTGAAGTGCAGCGTCCAGCTATCCTCTGGAACGATGGGCGCTCCGGAAACGAATGCAGGGAACTGGAGGAACGGGTTCCGCAATTGCGTCAAATCACGGGCAATCTGGCGATGCCAGGGTTCACCGCTCCGAAACTTTGCTGGGTGCGGAAGCATGAACCGGAAGTTTTCGCAAGAACCCGTACAGTCCTTTTGCCAAAAGATTACCTGCGCCTGAAGCTGACCGGGGAAGCGATTTCGGACATGTCGGATTCCGCAGGAACGCTCTGGATGGACACCACCGCTAGGGACTGGTCGGACCTCATACTGGAAGCCACCGGGTTGACTCGGGAACACATGCCCCGGCTGGTTGAAGGGAGCGAGCCGGGGGGCACCCTGCGCAGTCAACTTGCGCAAGCATGGGGGATGCCTAAGCATGTCATGGTCGCTGGAAGCGCAGGAGACAATGCCGCTGGCGCAATCGGAGTTGGTGCTGTCGAACCGGGGTCAGCTTTTTTATCCCTGGGCACCTCTGGTGTTTATTTCGTCGTCAACTCACAATTTCTTCCCAATCCGGACCGAGGCGCCCACGCATTCTGCCATTGCCTTCCGGAGACCTGGCATCAGATGGGAGTCATTCTGAGCGCCTCCAGTTGTTTGAGTTGGCTGGCCAAGTGCATGAAACGCACTGAGGGCAGTTTGATTGAAGAACTTGAAGAGAAACCACTTGAACCGGGACAGTTGCTCTTTCTTCCCTACCTTTCAGGCGAAAGAACCCCGCATAACAACCCCAGTGCAACAGGAGCCTTTCTTGGGTTGACCCATGCCCATGACACAAGCGACATGGTTCAGGCTGTGCTGGAAGGGGTGGCTTATGCTTTTGGGGATTGTCAGCAAGTCCTGCTTGCAGCAGGCGCGGAAATCGGGGAGGTCTCCTTGATCGGCGGTGGCTCTCGCAGCCGACGCTGGGCGGAGATCCTTGCCTCTGTTCTGCAGCGTCCCCTCTTAAGACACGCAGATTCGGAACTCGGACCGGCCTTTGGTGCCGCAAGACTGGCGATGCTGGCCGTCACCGGGAGATCCCCCACCGAAATCTGTCAACGCCCACCTGTCAGTGAAGTCATCAAGCCTCGAACGGAGCACCTTGAAGCATACCAGCGGCAATTTGCCCGTTTTCAAAGTCTGTACGGAAAACTGGAACCGGAATTTCAGGGGGGTGCCGCCATGGGGGGATAGAGCCTCAGCAGCTTTTTTTGGAGAGGTTTCAGTTGCTCCCAGGCTCCTTGGTACACCTCGGCGTACTGCCGTTGGTAGGTTTCCACCCACGCGGGTTCAGGAAGTATTTCTTCCTGACCATATTTCAATCCCTCCAGGGCTTCAAGAATATCCCGGAAGATTCCTGCGCCGATGCCTCCCAGCATGGCGGCGCCCAGACTGACGGCCTCGGTTATGTCCAAACGGGCCAGAGAACGGTTCATCACCGAGGACTTGATTTGCATCAGCAAAGCATTCCTGCTCTCTCCGCCAAAACAGTGAATCCTTTCAATACGCGGGATTTCAAGCAACTCCTGCATTCCTTCGACAATCATCCTCACATCGCATGCCATGCCCTCGAGCATGGCCCGATAGAGCACGGAATGATCCACGTCGGTTCCCAGACCCACGAAGGCACCACGGGCGATTCCTGCGGGATTTGGTGGAGAACCCATCCGCAGGTGGGGCATGAAGCAGACTCCGTTGGAACCGGGTGGAACCTTTCGGGCGGCCTGGATCAGTTCCTCGTGGGAATACCGGTTTTCCATTAACTTGTGGTACCACTGGACCGCTCCCCCGGAGGTGGACAATCCGCCCACCAAATAATAATAGGGACGGTCCACCACAATCACCCCCTGGGTATAGCCCTGATGACCGATTTTCGTGTCATCAACAGGTCTTTCCCTAAATAAGGTGAGGGCTTCGGCGGTTCCCATTGAATTGATCAGCGTGCCCGGGGTTATAGCTCCAGTCACCAAAGCTCCAATAAAATGGTCGTGACCCCCCGCACTAACCACGCAGTCACTGGGCAATCCGGTTGCAGAGGAGACTTCCGGCAGGATCTTTCCCAGACGAGTCCCGCAGGAGACCAGCGGTTGGAACAATGCTGGACTTACCCCTACTTCTTCCAACAGATCGTCTGCGTATTTCAGTCTGCGGATGTCAAGGGCAAAGGTTCGTGAGGCGAGGCTGTAGTCTGTGGCTGACTCTCCACACAGCTTCCAGGCCAGGAAATCCGCCGTGTTCAACCACCGGGTTATGTGTGCAAATTGCTCCGGAGCGTTTTCCCGAATCCAAAGCACCTTGCACAACCCGAAGATCGGGTACAAATTCAGACCGGTGACCTCAAACAACCGTTCTTCACCGATGTGCTGCCTGAGCCATTGTGCCTGAGGTTCTGTACGGCAATCATACCAAGCGATAATCGGATGCAGCGGAGTGCCTTGATCGTCCAACGGCACTGCCGCTTCCCCGACACTGGCTACGGCCAGCCCCCTCAGCCGTTGCCGGTCTTTGAGTTGAGCGACTGCACTTCGGATTGCGGTCTGACACGATTTCCAGAGATCCTCCGCATTAATCGAGGCCCATCCCGGTTGGGGATAAGCCACTTTCGGTTTGTCGCTGCCCTCCGCGATCAGTGTGCCATCAGGTTCAAAGATGAGAGCGCGGACACGGCTGGTGCCGGCGTCCACTCCCATCAGCAGCGGTTCACTCATCCTGAGAACCTGTTTACAGGCCGCCGTGTGACGTTCATAATAACTGAAAAACCAATGAGTTAGAGAATTTATTGCTATGCCGAAACTCAGGGAAAGCCAAATTCATCAGGAGGCAGTTTTTGGATAGTCCCCCTCTTGAGTGTTGGTGCCTGTCCTCAGCAAAATTCGCCCTGTA
>CAJWCD010000037.1:0-27687 GCA_913020725.1 uncultured Pseudomonadota bacterium | reverse complement strand
GCCAGCACTGCCAACCCCAGCACCGCCAACCAGCCAAATCGACTCCGGACCAGCGCCCAAACGAGCAGCGGGCAGAGCAGGTAGAACTGCAATTCGACGGTGAGCGACCAACTCCACGGGATGTAGATTTTTTCCAGCGAAATCAGATTGTTGACTGGAATCAGGTTCGCCCAGAAGTATTCAACGTTTTGGCCGAACGGCAGGTAGAGCAGCAGGGCGAGCAGGTAGGCAGGGTAGATGCGCCCCCAGCGCCGCAGGTAGAAACGTCGCCAGGACAGTTGCTGGGTGCGGGCGTACTCCCCGCAGAGCATCCAGCCCATCAGGAAACCACTGAGCACGAAGAACACATCCACCCCCTTGTCCCCCTGCCAGACCCACGTCAGCAGGCGGGGAACCTGCTCGACAAACTCTGGAAACTGGTGGTGTTCCTGAAAGGCGTATTGCGTGAAGAAAAAGCCGTGGAAGCAAATGACGAGCAGAATCGCCAGTGCCCGCAGACCATCCAGTCCCGGAAAACGGGCGGCTTCATTCCGCACGAACACCTCACGCAATCCGGCGTGAAACCAGCCATGCGCGGACAAATTAGAAACCATCTAAAGTGAGTTGAAATCCAATAACGCTTGTTTTGTCGGATTCCCCACATATTGCTATGGAGTGCGGACTCAACTCGTAAGTGCAACAGGTGGGCGGATTCGGGAGCATAGCTGATTTTGAATCTTGAAGCCAAGACATTTTCGGGACTGATTATTGAGCTTGTCGATGATGCTATGAACCTGCGAGTGTGTGAGGGAGTGGAAATGCGAAAATCTCATGACACCAGAAAAGCAACAATGACCGATAACATGACCAAGGCACCGGATTGGGTTTTCCGGTTGGATGACGACACCCAAGGGCTCCAGCGCGTCTTGGGTCCGGGCATCAGCACCCGGATTTTTGTGGGTGAGCAAGCGATGCTTTCGGTGGTGCAGGTGGAACCACACTCGCAAGGCCGCATCCACAAACATCCGGAGGAGCAGTGGGGAGTGCTGCTGAAGGGCGAGTGCATCCGCATTCAAGGCGATGAGGAGGTGCGCATGAAAGCGGGAGATTTCTGGCACACTCCGGGAGGTGTGCTGCACGGGATCCGCACGGAAGCATCCAGCTCGACGATTCTCGATGTCTTCAGTCCACCGAGGGAGGAGTACCGCAAGGCGGGCAGCGGATTTGGCACTTCCACCTGACACAGGAGCTTGACGATGACGAACGAACACCACGGTGGCTGCCTCTGCGGAGCAGTGCGTTTCACCGTCTCTGGAGCACTCCGGGGCGTGATTCACTGCCACTGCGGACAATGCCTGAAAACACATGGTCATGTTGCTGCCTACACCAACGTTCTGCGTGAGGCGTTGTGTTTCAGTCGCGAAGACGGTTTGCGTTGGTACGCCTCCTCCGAGCGGGCGCAGCGTGGATTCTGCGGCAAGTGCGGGGCGAGCCTGTTTTACGAACCACACGATTCTGGAACCCTGAGCATTGCGGCAGGGATGTTCGACCGACCGACCGACCTGCGCTCCATTGGGCACATCTACGTTGACCACAAGTCCGACTACTACGAAATCAACGACGCACTCCCCCAGTTTCCAGATTCGTCCGAGGGGGAACTGGACAGTGATTCTTCCTGAGATCGGCATTCTACGCCCAAATCCGAATCGCAATAATTTTGTCTGATATGAAATTTTGGTTGACTTTTCAGCGGAAATTTTGGATGGTATGAAGCCGTTTGTGTGGCATTGATGAACCCTTTCCTTCAAGGAGCTTTATGAGAACTCAACTGAAACTCATGATGGTCGTGCTGGCTGTGGCGCTAATTCCGGCTGCTGCGTCCGCGCAGCCCGTCAAGATTGGTGCGCTCTTCGGCGTGACCGGACCAATCGCCAACTTCATTCCACCCATCATCGATGGGGCCAATCTGGCGGTGAAGGAGATCAACGACAACGGAGGCATCCTCGGCGGGCGCAAGCTGGAACTGGTCATTGGTGACAGTGGCTGCTCCCCACAAGCCGGAGTCGATGCCGCCACCAAACTCGTGAACGTGAACAATGTCGTCGGCATCGTTGGGCCGATGTGCAGTGGTCCAACCATTGCGGCGGCCAGCAGCGTGATGATCCCCACTGGGGTGCCCACGATTTCGCCAACCGCGACTTCTCCTGACCTCACCGGACTTGAGGACAAAGACTATATTTTCCGCGTCATACCCAGCGATAACTTTCAAGGGAAGGTGATGGGCAAACTCGTCTTGGACCAAGGCTTGAAGCGCGTGGCGTTGACCTACGCCAACAACGACTACGCTGTTGGGCTGGCAACTGCTTTCCGGAACGCCTACACCGCGCTGGGTGGCATCATCACGGCTGATCAGGTTCATGAGGAGAAGAAAAGCTCCTACCGCTCCGAACTTGCCACGCTCTCTCGGGGGGGCAATCCGGAGGCACTGGTGCTGATCGCCTATGCGGGTAGCAGCGGCATCACCATCGTCAAGCAGTCGCTGGAAAACGGTTTCTTCGAGCGCTTCATCGGTCCAGATGGCATGCGGGACGACCTGCTCCTCGAGCAAATCGGAGGCGAAAATATGGGCAAGTCCTTCTTCACCACGCCTTCCTCGGTCGCATCGAGTGCTAAGGAGAAGTTTGAGAAGAACTTTGCTGCTTTCTCCGAGCATGGCGTTGACAAGATGTTCATCAAGGAGACCTATGATGCCATCATGGTGATGGCTCTGGCGATTGAGCAGGCTGGATCCACTGATCGTCGGCTGGTGCGCAAGATGATCCGGGCGGTGGCCACCGCTGACGGCGAAGTGATCGAGCCGGGCGAGTGGGCCAAGGCGAAACGCCTGATCGCCGCACACCAAGCCATCAACTACAACGGTGCCGCTGGTGAGCACGAGTTTGACGGCAATGGCGACGTGGCCGGAGTGATCGGGCACTACATTGTCGAGGGGAACAAGTACAAGGAAATCGACATCCTCAAGTAAGCCCAATTTTCCGGGGAGTGGCTACTGTGCTCCCCGGCTGCTCTCCTTTCCTAATCTATTCCCGTTTTCGGCAGTCTCGCCTCATGGCCGCCATCTCCATCCAGCAGGTCAGCAAGGCTTTTGGAGGAGTGCATGCTGTGGAGGACTGTTCTTTCGAGATCGCCTCCGGAAGCATCACCGGGGTGATCGGTCCCAACGGGGCCGGCAAGTCCACGCTTTTCAATATCCTTGCAGGATTGCTCAAACCTGATTCTGGTACCGTGTGGCTTGACGGGAAGAATGTGACGGGTTGGTCGCCTCATCAACTCGCAGACCTTGGCATCTTGCGCACCTTCCAAATCGCACACGAGTACGCCCGCATGTCGGTGAAAGACAACCTGATGGTTGCTCCGCAGGGGCAAACCGGGAGTCGGTTGTGGGCGAATTGGCTTAAGTGGTCTCAGATCCAGCAGGAAGAACGTGAACTGCAAGAACGTGCGGAATCCATCCTTGACACTCTGGGACTCACGCCACTCAAGCATGAACTTGCCGGGAATCTTTCCGGTGGTCAGAAGAAATTACTGGAACTGGGCCGGGTGATGATGGGGACTCCCCAAGTTGTGTTGCTTGATGAAATCGGCGCGGGCATCAACCGCACTCTCATGAAAAAACTGGCTTCCCACATTGAACGCCTCAACCGGGAACAGGGGGTCACTTTCTGCGTGATCGAACATGACATGGATTTGATTGCTCGGCTCTGTGATCCCGTTGTTGTCATGGCGCATGGCTCCGTGCTGATGCAGGGCACAATGGCGGCGGTGCGCGGCAATCCGGATGTCATCGAAGCTTACCTCGGAGGTGAAGTGCGAAAGGCGGTGGCATGAACAGTTTGCTTGCATCCGGCATCGTTGGGGGGTATGGCGGAATGAACATCCTCAACGGAGCCTCCGCAGAGGTCGCCAAGGACGAGATCGTGGTTGTCATCGGCCCGAACGGCGCGGGCAAGTCCACGCTGATGAAGGCGATCTTCGGGCTGGTGCAAGTCCGGGAGGGGCAGGTCACGCTGGCGGGAACCGATCTCACCAACCACCATCCGCAGGTGTTGGTGCGACAGGGCTTGGCTTACGTCCCGCAGGTCCGAAACGTCTTCCCAAATCTCTCGGTGGAAGAGAATCTTGAAATGGGCGCATATCTCAATCCACAAGATGTGCCGGACGCTCTCGTGGAAATGTATGATCTGTTTCCCGACCTCAAGCCCAAACGCCGACAAGCAGTGGGTGAACTTTCGGGAGGACAGCGACAGATGGTCGCCATCGGTCGGGCCTTGATGAGCCGACCGCGCTTCTTGTTGCTCGACGAACCCACCGCCGGACTCGCCCCAAAGGTGATGGGGCAGATTTTCGAGTGCATCTTGGGGATCAACCAAACCCATGTGGGCATCCTCATGGTGGAGCAAAACGCCAAGAAAGCGTTGGAGATCGCGCACCGAGGCTACGTCCTCACCTCTGGGGAGAACCGTTTCTCCGACACGGCAGCCAACCTCCTGGCGAACGAGGAAGTTGCAGCATCTTTTCTGGGTGGGTGATGTTTGAGTTCATCAACTTCTACTTCATTCCCGGAGTGGTCTTGGGCTGCATCTACGCCCTTGGGGCGGTGGGCATCTCTCTGCTGTTCGGTATCCTGCGATTCGCGCACTTCGCGCACGGCGACCTGATGACCTTCGGGGCCTATGTGGCGCTCGTGGTGGTCACGACCTTCGGGATTCCTGCGATGGGCGCCATTCCAGTGGCGATGCTGGTGGCGGCGCTTTTGGCGGTTGGAATTGATCGGTTTTTCTACAAGCCCTTCCGGGAAAGCCGGACCATCATCCTGGTGATTTCCTCGTTCGGGATCTCGCTGATGCTGCGCTCGGCGGTCCAGTTTTTTTTCGGAGTTGATGTTAAGGTTTATCAGCGTGGAATTCAGCGACCGCTGGTGTTTTTCGACACCCTACGCATTGCCGAACGGCATCTCTGGATTGTAGGTGGAGCCATCGTCATCATCGTCTTGGTCCACCTCTTCCTCACGCGAACACGCTTGGGCAAAGCGATGCGAGCGATGAGCGACGATGCGGACTTGGCGCTTGTCTCCGGAATCCACACCGAGCGTGTGATCATGGCGACATGGGGGATTGGTGCTGCGCTCGCAGCAGTCGCAGGCGTGTTCTTGGGGATCGACACCCAACTGCACTCAAATATGGGTTGGGATCAGTTGCTGCCCCTGTTTGCAGCGGCGATCCTTGGAGGAATTGGCCGACCCTACGGAGCGATTGCCGGAGCACTGGTGATCGGCATGGCTGAGGAGTTGTCGGCCTATCCGTGGATTGGTAATGAACCCCTGCTCTCCCCCGGATACAAAACTGGAGTGGCCTTTGCCATCATGATCGGCATGCTGATCTGGCGTCCAAGCGGGCTGTTCCGGGGCCGGGTTTTTTAAAGGAACGGGAGGCGAACGATGCAAGACCTGCTCTACGGTGTGATGATGTATGGAATCTCACTGCTGACGATCGGTGGGATTTACGCTATTCTGAGCTTGGGTCTCAACCTGCATTGGGGCATGACCGGTCTCTTCAACGCAGGCATCGCAGGGTTCTTCGCGATTGGTGCGTACACCTCCACCTTACTCACGACCGCAGAAAGCCCGAACCACTTCGGGGGGCTGAACCTGCCGATTCCGGTTGGCTTGACGGCTTCCATGCTGGTTGCCGGGATCGTCGCTTTCGGTGTGGGGAAAATTTGCCTGCGCTTGCGCAGTGACTACTTGGCGATTGCGACCATTGGGGTTGCCGAAATCCTGCGACTGATCCTCAAGAACGAAATCTGGTTAACCAGTGGAAGTCGCGGCATTCCAAGCATCCCCCGACCCTTTGAGCATCTGCCACAACCGTGGTCGGAATTGGGATTCTTGGCCGTCGTGCTGGTGCTGGTGCTGGTGTTGTACCTTGCCCTCGAACGTGCCTTTCACTCGCCGTGGGGCCGGATCATGCGAGCCATCCGTGAGAACGAGACTGCCGCCGCCTCGACTGGAAAGGATGTTGAGCGCTTCCGGATGGAGGCGTTCGTGTTGGGAGCAACCCTGATGGGCCTCGGGGGAGCGCTGACCGCTCACGCCTTCAAGTTTGTCAGCCCGGATGCTTCCGAACCGTTGCTGGCGACCTTTCTGGTTTGGGTGATGCTCATTATCGGAGGCAGTGGCAATAACCGGGGCGCAATACTTGGAGCCGTGATTGTCTGGGCCGTCTGGTCTTCCACCGAACTGCTCTCACGTTTCCTGCCCATTGATTGGCTCAACCGCGTGGGCTATGTCCGCATCTTCCTCGTCGGGCTCATCCTCCAGTTCATTCTGCAACGTCGTCCGGAGGGATTGCTGCCGGAACGATACAGCGACGAATAGGAATCTGCTACCAGATCGTACAATTGAAAGATTTGCCCAATGTACTTTCGTGAAATTTTATTTAGGTCACAATTTTCAGTGTTTCTATGAACAAAAACCATGAGCATACGACTCAAATGAGCAATGATCATGATTCAGGTTTGTTTGAACTTTATGATTTAAAAGTAGAAGTCATTTTTGGTGATATCCCTATGGTTTGTGATCACCAGGAAGGTGAATATTTTCATGTCATTGGTGAAAAGATCATTTTTCCAGAAGAAGGCCGGAAAAGTTTCCCCATGTATCCACTTGCTGCCCTATTACCGCTGTTGCCTGCTAAGCAACGCCTGACAGATAAGAATGATTGGATGACAACTGATGCTATTGTTGCCTGCTCAGATCCAAATTGTGGAGGGCGGTTTCGCATCACAAGGATTGCTAAACGAATCTTCAGTCATGCGGAAACGACAATCGTGCCACTTCCAGCAGTCGACTAAAAAATGGAGAAGAAAAAAAACAGGGTTGAAAGAACAGATTTGCAATCTGGTTACTCAATCTCTCGTCTGATCAAAGGGGGATGGCATCTCGCTGGTGGTCATGGAGAGATTGACCCAGATCAGGCGGTCAAAGATATGGCGGCATTTGTTGAGGCAGGGATTACGACATTTGATTGCGCCGATCACTACACCGGGGTTGAGGAATTGATTGGGAATTTTCGGAAGGCTTATCCTAGTCTTGCATCTCAGGTGAAGATCCATACTAAGTTCGTGCCCGATTATGAACAACTGGGTAACGTTGATCGAACCTATGTGGAAAAAATAATCGACCGATCTCTTAAGCGTTTACATGTCGAACGACTCGATCTTGTGCAATTCTACTGGTGGGATCCTGACGGTATACCAGGGTACATTGATACCGCATTACTTCTGGGAGACTTGAAAACCGAGGGGAAAATTGATCGTCTCGGTGTCTCGAATTTCAATACACGACAACTCCGTACACTGATTGACACCGGGGTGCCTATGGAGAGTAATCAGCCTCAGTATTCTCTGCTTGATACCCGACCAGAAAAAAAACTCATCCCTTATTGCCTTGATAACGGAATCAACCAATTGTGCTATGGTACATTGGCTGGTGGGTTTTTTTCGGAAGACTGGATGGGTAAGCCCGAACCCACTGAACTCTTTGCAAATCGCTCGCTGACCAAGTACAAACTGATTATAGATGACTTTGGCGGCTGGACACTGTTTCAAGAACTGCTACAGATTCTGAAGCAAGTGTCTGATAGATATGGAGTGACCATGCCGCTTGTTGCTATGAGATGGGTATTGGATCGTCCCGGAGTTGCTGCCCTGATTATTGGTGCAACTTCAACCCTCCATCTTGAAGAAAATCTTAGAGTTTTTGAGTTTTCCATGACCGATGACGATTATGCTTTGATTGACACGATTCTCAAAAAACGCACCGTTTTAAATGGAGATTGTTACGATCTGGAACGCGACAAAACTGGACATCATGGAAGCATCATGCGCTATAATCAGAATAAGACGGAATAACCTTGAGCCGCTTGAGTAAGATGAGTTTTCAACGGAACCCAAGGTGCAAATAATGGCGTGTTGGTAACCGGAAGATGACAAGGGTATGGATGTTTTATAGCAAAAAAAATCAAGTATAAAATTTATCTTGTGTTTCTAAAAAAATGAGTTACTGTATACCTCAACGATAGAGAAATACTCGTTTCTAGAATATTATTAACCTTCAACTAAGGATAGAGAATAACCTTCAAATCTGGATGCCTGCTATTCCTGCATAACGGGGTGCAGAGCGAGATATTTAGATTCTTTAACGACCGCCGCAAACAATCGGAATCGCAGATTCGGTGGGGACCAACGTGCTGGGAACTTCCGCTGAGACAGCACCCTCCAGCGAGGGGCAGTCGTCCCAGTTGGCCTCCAGAGGCATTGCTAGGCAATTACAGTGGTAAAGTTTGCTCGACTGCATGGATTGCGCAAGAACCTCGGTTTTAGTGTAGCGTCGACGAAATCATGGTTGGAGTCTTGTACTCCGTTTCACTTTGTTCTGTGTTGACAGAACAATGATCAACTATCTCAAGGAGACTGATATGAGAATTGCTAAACAAAGGGTCATGATTGCCGTTTTAACGGTGTTCGGAATTGTCGTTGCGGGCTTGTTGAGTCCATCCCATGCGGCTCAGTGTACCCACAAGATTGGGTCCATTCTCTCATTGACCGGAGCCTATGGTGCCCATGGTGTTCCCATTTCTAGGGCTGCCCAACTGGGGGTTGAGCAGGTCAACGAAGCAAGAAAGCAACTTGGTATCGGTTGTGAACTCGTTTATGATGTTCGCGATTCCAACACGCAAGCCTCTGTTGCTGTGGATGCCGCAAGAAAGCTGATTGATCTAGAAGGCGTGACAGCACTGGTTGGTCCAATCTCGTCAGGGATCACGGCACCTTTGTTGAGTTCAGTCACGGTTGAGGAAGAGATTCTGGTTATTGCCACCGCTTCAACATCTTCAACCTTCACCAACATGGGCAAGCGTGGTGAGACCAAGGGGTTGTTCTTCCGCACTCTCCCTGCAGATTCCCTACAAGCAGTAGCTGCGGCCAAAATGGCCTATGATGCTGGTTTTCGCAGGCCGGCCATTCTTTATTGGAACAACGACTGGGGTAAAAACAACCAAGGGGAATTCGTTGACGCCTTTAGGGCGTTAGGTGGAGAAATTGCCCAAGCCGTCCCCTTCAACCCCGACCAACCTTCGTATCGTGCGGAAATCACAAAAACGCTGGAAGGCAACCCCGACAGTTTATACCTGCTCAGCAACATTCAGGATGGTGTGAAGCATTTTCGAGACTGGGTCCGCTTTGATGGCCCTCTAAATTTCATCATGCCTCAGGGTATGAATGACTCCGCTTTTGTCGATACGGTAGGATCTGAGAACCTCAAGAATGCTTGGTTCATCAGTCCAGGGGTGCCCGAGAATTCTTCATTGGTAAAGATGGAAGCGGATTTTCAAAAACGCTGGAATGCCACTCCCAAAGGACCGGGACGGAACTCTGGTTATGATGCAGGAGTGCTGATCGGACTTGCCATGGTGACCGCAGATATACGAGGAACGGATATCAAGGGGCCAACCCTCGCAAAGCATGTAAGAGAAATCACAGGACCGACTGGAAAGCAGTTCAGAGCGGGTGTTCAAGGGTTAAAGGATGCCCTAACCGCCATCAAGGCGGGCATGGACATCTGGTATGTCGGCGCAACTGGCCCCATCAACTTCGATCCCTATGGAGATGTGGCTGGCCCCTTTGTGAAGATGAAGATCAAGGGTGGCAAGTATGTTGATGTCGGTGGAATCAGCCTTGAAGAGATCAACAAGATCAAAGCAAACGTCCGGAACATGAAGAACTAATCTAGGTCAGGACAACAATGTCAAACTGGAGACTGGAATGCTTCTTTCCAGTCTCCAGTTTTTCTGGGAAGAAATAACTTTTAAGGCTAAAGCGGATGTGTTTTTTACAAGAATCCGTGGTATAGGATATGAGATATTTTAAAAATATCCTCTGATTTTACAAGAGCCCTCCTGCTGCTCGATTTTCCCATTTTAAGGTTCTCTAGTCGGCACAAATAGATCTCCAATCAAAATGCTGCTCACGGTCAAGAACCTCTGCAAAGAATTTGACGGACTGCATGCCGTCAACAGCGTGAATTTTTCGGTAGAGCTTGGAACTATCACTGGGTTGATCGGCCCCAACGGGGCGGGTAAAACCACTACCTTCAACATTATCGCAGGACATGATAGTCCAACCAGCGGAGCCGTGTTCTTTGGAAAGCAGGAAATTTCCGGGATGAAATCCTATGAGACATTTCATCTGGGCATTGTCCGCACTTTTCAGATTCCTCGTCCTTTTTCCGGCATGACGGTTCTGGAGAACATGATGATGGTGCCCGGTTCGCAACTAGGTGAGAACCTTTGGAATAACTGGATCCGTCTCAAGCAAGTCAAACGTCAGGAAGCAACCAATCGAGAAAAAGCACTGGAGATCCTTGAATTCCTTAAGCTGGCGGCATTGAGGGATGAACCCTCCATGCACCTTTCGGGGGGGCAGCTAAAATTGCTTGAGCTTGGGCGGGCGATGATGTCCAAACCACGAATGATTCTCTTAGACGAACCTGCGGCAGGAGTGAACCCTGTTTTGTTGGAAGAAATTATCGACCGGATCAGGGAGATCAATGAAATGGGGGTGACTTTCCTGATCATTGAACACAATATGGATCTGATCATGAAATTGTGTTCCCCAATCCTCGTCATGGCCGAGGGGTCTATTATGATGCAGGGAAGCCCTGAGCAGGTGCGCTCCGATAAAAGATTACTGGATGCCTTTTTTGGTGAGTAGAGGTCTGGATTTCGATCTAATCACAAAACTCTTGAATAGTAGCCTACGATAATCGTTGCGTATCGTGGAGCCTGAGCAAACATCCATGTCCAAAGCTCGAATAATACTGGAGGTCGATCAACTTACTGCGGGTTATGTGTCTTCCATGATGATCATTGAAGATGTTTCAATTTCTGTCAGGGAAGGAGAGATTGTTACCATACTTGGCCCAAACGGTGCGGGAAAATCAACCCTGATCCGTTCAATCTGCGGTTTAGTCAAATACACAGAGGGGAAGGTCAGGTTTCGCAGCAAGGAGATTTCCGGTTTATCGACTCACGAGATCATCAATCAGGCCATCGCCTATGTCCCCCAAACCAATAATGTCTTCTCCCGGCTGAGTGTCCTGCACAACCTTGACCTTGGGGCGATTGCCAATCCGGATTTTCGGAAAGAACGACTCAACCGGATGTTTCAGCTTTTTCCCGACTTGCAGAAATACCAGGAAACCAAGGCGGGAAAACTATCGGGAGGCCAGAGGCAGATGCTGGCGCTTGCCCGTGCGCTGATGTCCAACCCTGAACTGCTGATGCTGGATGAACCTTCAGCCGGCTTATCACCCTTGCTGAGACGGCAGGTCTTCGAACACGTTCAGAGAATCCATGAAGACGGAGTCACGGTTGTCATGGTTGAGCAGAATGCCCGTGCGGCTCTCAAGGTTTCGGACAGAGGCATTGTGCTTTCTGAAGGGAAATTGAGGCTGGAGGGTCCCGCTGATGAACTTTTAGAACATCCAAGCATGAGAGAGATATACTTTGGAGCAACACCGGGAAATTGATCCATGATCCAGTTCTTAATTGACGGTTTGGTCAACGGTTCCATCATTGCCCTTGGTGCTGTTGGACTTAGCATCACCTACAACGTGCTGCGTTTTGCGAACTTTGCCCAAGGGGAAGTGCTTGCAGTGGGGGCTTATGTTTCCTTGGCACTTGTTTCTCTGATGGGGATTGGCATTGGCAGGCTTGGTCCGATTTCTCTAGGTTGGCCCCTGCTGGGGTCAATGGTGTTTTCCATGCTTGTAACGTGCTTGTTGGTGTTGGGGGTGGATTGGGTTCTGTTCCGGATTTTGAGACAAAAGCAGGCATCACGCATCACCTTCATTATTGCCGCATTTGGTGTGTCATTGATGGTGAGAAACGTGATTACACTGATCGCCGGTGGGGATCAGCTCTTTTATAGCTTCTACATCCCCAAAGCTATCAAGATTATGGAGGGTGTAAAAATCTTACCTGATGACTTGCTCATTCTGTTCATCACCCTGATCAGTGTCATAAGTCTCCATGTCTTCCTCAATCGATCAACCATGGGAAAAAAGATGCGGGCCGTGGCAGAGAACCCTGCACTGGCCATGGTGAGCGGGATTAATGTCGAACGCGTCTTCAAATGGTCGTGGATCCTTGGAGCCTCCTTGGCAGCGGTTGCAGGAACCCTACACGCTCACATCACGCAGCTTGACCCTGAAATGGGATTTGAGTTGATCCTGCCTATGTTTGCAGCACTGGTTGTGGGTGGGGTAACCAGCGTCTACGGAGCCGTGTTGGGGGGGCTCTTGATTGGTCTATCCGAATCCTTCGCAGTGGCTGGAGGGGGGGCCGCCTACCGTGGAGCCATTTCGTTCATGATCTTGATTCTGGTGCTTGTTTTCAGACCCCAAGGTATTCTTGGAGAAAAAGAAAGAGATGATTGAAGTTATCTCCTACCTGATTTTTTTCCTCATCATCTGCTCGTTCTATGTGCTGAGTTGTCTGGGGCTCAATATTCAGTACGGGTATACGGGCATGTTCAATGTCGGGGTCGCTGGTTTTTTTGCAATTGGTGCCTACACCAGTGCACTACTGACTGGTCCTCGCTACCCGGATACGGTGGTGGGAGGTTTCGATTTGCCAATCGTGGTGGGTTGGGTTGCTGCCATCATGGTTTCGGGTTTGGCGGGTATGCTTGTGGGTTTGATTACCCTCAGGCTTCGAGAGGATTTTCTGGCAATCTCAACTTTTGGCATTGCCATCAGCCTTCAGTTGGTGGCGAACAATGTCGATTCGCTGACAAGAGGACCAAACGGACTCTACGCACTCCCAAAGCCCTTCGCAAAGGTTTCAGATAATCCTCTGATCGACAACCTGCTTTATCTGCTGCTGTGCCTTGTCCTCGTGGCAATGGTCTACCTAGCACTTGAACGCATTGTCAAATCGCCATGGGGCCGTGTGCTGCGGTCAATCAGGGAAGATGAAGTGGCAGCAAGTGCGATGGGGAAAAATGTGTTCAGCTTCAGGCTACAGGCTTTCGTGGTGGGATGCGCAATCATGGGGCTGTCCGGGGCTATGTACGCGAACTTCATGCGCTTCATCAGCCCACAAGATTTTATGCCCATCTTTACAATACAAGTCCTTGTCATGCTGGTTGTTGGCGGAAAGGGGAATAATCTTGGTGCCATACTGGGGGCGATCATGATCTGGACCTTGTGGTCGGCAAGTGACAGCCTTATCTCAGTCATGGTGACTCCTGATTTCCAAACTCAAGCAGCAGCACTCCGGCTTATAACGATTGGCGTGGTTTTGGTGCTGATGCTCATTTTCCGCCCAGCAGGACTGCTGCCAGAAAAGAATACGCAATCATAGTCCCCCGTCTGAGGGTGCCATCTCATTAACGCAGATGGTGGTTGACTTGCTTGGACGACAACCTCAATAGACCTCATTGCGAATAAATAAACCATGGCACCTTTACGAACTCAACTTGCCGCGGGCTATGAGATCAGCCAGATCATCACGGGTCTCTGGCAGGTGGCTGATATAGAAAAAGAAGGCAAGCAGCTTGATCAAGACCAGGCTGCGAAGACGTTGGTGGACTACGCGACGGAGGGGTTCGACACTTTTGACATGGCAGACCACTACGGCAGCGCAGAGTTGATTGCGGGATGTGCCCGGAAAATTCTTCAAACCAATCCATGCGGTCAGAGTTCTCCGATTCAGGCAAAATTCCATACCAAGTGGTGCCCAAAGCCGGGACTAATGACTTCCCAGATTGTGTATGATGGCATCCGGGAAAGTGCAGACCGATTGGGGGTGGAGACCATTGACCTCCTCCAGTTTCACTGGTGGTCATTTGAACATCCAGGCTACCTTGAGGCTATGGAAGGACTAGCGCTGGCCCAACAAGAAGGGCGGATCGCCCACTTGGGACTGACCAATTTTGACACCGACCATCTGCATTTGCTCATTAAGGAGGGTTTCAATATTCTCACCAACCAAGTCGTTGTGTCACTGCTCGATCGGAGGGCCTTGGAAGAGATGGGCAGTTTTTGTTTGGAGCACAACGTCAAGCTGTTGGCTTACGGGGTGGTCGCTGGTGGATTTCTTTCCGAACGCTGGTTGGGAAAGCCAGAGCCGTCAGTTGCGGAAATCACGGATTGGAGCAAGATGAAGTACAAAGGTTTCATCAAAGAGACGGGGGGGTGGGCGACATTTCAGAACATTCTTGAGGTGCTGGATACCATTGCCCGGCGATCAAATGTTTCAATAACCAATGTAGCGACACGCTGGGTCCTGGATCAGCCCGCCGTTGCCGGGGCCATTATCGGGGCAAGACTTAACGCAACAGACCATCGCAGGGACAACCTTGCGGTCTTCTCATTTTCACTGAGTGAAGAGGATCGCGTCCTCATCGATGAAGCATTGAGTAAGACACGAAGGATTGCGGGGGATTGTGGTCGGGAATATCGACGTCCACCATTTCTCACGGCTTCAGGGGATCTCAGCCACCACCTGGCATCAATTCCTAAACTCTACAATGCCACTTCGATCTTTGAGAGGCCCAAGCGTATGCGAATCAACAGCGAAAGTTATTGGGAGTCGGCATGTGGGTATTCACGGGCAGTTAGAGTGGGTAACAGGATTTTGGTGAGCGGCACAACGGCAACTCATGGCTTGGATCGGGTAATCTGTGCTGGAGACCCTCGCGGGCAGGCGGTCTACATCTTGGATAAGATTATTGCTGGAATCACAGCCCTCGGCGGATCATTGGCTGACGTGGTCCGGACCCGGGTCTACCTTAAGAACACGGCACATTGTGAGGAGGTTTCCCGAGTTCATGGCCGTTATTTTGAAGGTCTTTGCCCAGCCAATACGACTCTTGAGGTTTCCGGGTTGATCGGGAACCATCTGGTTGAAATCGAAGCTGAGGCTGTGATTGACCATTAGAGTCTCAGTGTTGTTCGCTCAATCAACTCAACAATAAGTGCCACCAGATGTCCTTGAAAGCTCCATTAACTCATCCCCGCCAGCACATATTCTCTGGTTCTAGCTACGAAGAACAAGCCGGCTATGCCCGTGCTGTGGTTGTAAAAGACCAGATCTTTGTTTCCGGAACCGTGGGGATTGACTTTAAGACGGGCAAACTTCCGGAGAGTGCCAAAGAGCAGGCGGAAGTGGCCTTAAACACCATCGAGTCCGCACTTGTGAAAGCGGATTCCGGTTTGCAGGATGTCGTGCGTGTCAGAGTCTTCATTCCTGATCCAGAAGATGTGGCCTCAGTTTCCTCTGTTTTGAAAGCGAGGCTTGGCTTCACTAGGCCGGCGAATACCACGGTCTGCACCGCTCTGGCTGTTTCCGGTTGCCTTGTTGAAATCGAAGCTGAAGCCCTGCGAGGCTCTGGAATTCCCAACCCATGATGAATATGCGCAAAACCCGTTTGGCCGCAGACATCGGCGGCACGTTCACAGACGTGGTGCTGGAATCAGGAAGCCGGAGTTTCTCGACCAAAGTGCTCACAACCTCGCAGGCTCCTGAACTTGGCGTGATGGAGGGACTCGAAGAGGTGTTGGAGCAGTCTGGAACGGAAGCCGATGAAGTTGCGCTTTTCATTCATGGAACCACGCTGGGCACGAACGCGCTCATCGAGCGCAAGGGTGCGAAAATCGCGTTTCTCACCACGGAAGGATTCCGGGACATTCTGGAGATGGGCCATGAGAAACGCTTCGAACACTATGACATTTATATGGACAAGCCCACGCCATTGGTGCCGCGCCCGTTGCGATTCCCGGTCACTGAGCGGATGAGCGCAAGGGGGGAAACCTTGCTTGCGCTTGATGAATCCGGACTGCTGAAAACGATCGCACAACTGAAACATGTGGAGATTGAAGCGGTCGCGGTCGGCCTACTGCATGCCTATGCCCACCCAGCGCACGAACAGCGAATCCGCGAAATCCTTGCCACCGAACTCCCGGAAGTGACCATCTGCCTCTCCAGCGAGGTCTGTCCGGAAATGCGCGAGTACGAACGATTTTCGACCACTTGCGCGAACGCCTACATCCGCCCGCTGATGTCCGGATACTTGCAACGCTTGCAGGTGTTAGCTCAAGAACGGGGCATGTCATGCCCGCTTTTGCTGATGATGTCCGGAGGAGGTCTGACCACCCTTGAAAATGCAACGACGTTTCCAATCCGGTTGGTGGAATCAGGTCCAGCGGGAGGGGCCATTCTGGCAGGAAAAGTGGCATTGGAATGCGGAGTCACGGAGGCACTTTCTTTTGACATGGGTGGGACCACGGCAAAAATCTGCCTGATTGAAAACGGTGTGCCGGAACGCTCCCGACACTTCGAGGTTGCCCGCATGTATCGGAATTTGAAGGGCAGTGGTCTGCCTGTGCGGATTCCAGTGATTGAGATGGTGGAGATCGGAGCCGGAGGAGGTTCGATTGCGCAGGTGGACGAGATGGGACGCATTCAGGTGGGACCGGAGAGCGCAGGTTCTGAACCGGGACCGGCCTGCTACGGACGAGGAGGCCTCCACGCCACCGTCACCGATGCCAACCTTGCGCTGGGAAAGCTTGATCCGGAACGCTTCGCAGGGGGCAAGATTGCCCTGGATTCGAGTAAGTCCGAAGTCGTGCTGGCGCAGGAAATCGGTGGCAAACTTGGTCTTGAGAGGCACTGGCCCGCTACGGGGGTGGTGGAAATTGTCGAGGAGAACATGGTCAACGCAGCAAGGGTTCACGCGATTGAACGCGGCAAGGTGATCGGTCGTCACACCATGATCGCCTTCGGCGGCGGGGCGCCACTGCATGCGGGGCGGCTTGCGCAGAAGCTTGGGATTTCGAAGGTGGTGATTCCTTTCGGAGCTGGAGTTGGTTCAGCAATCGGATTTCTGCGGGCGCCCATCTCCTATGAGGTGGTCCGTTCACTGATGATGGAGTTTCGGGAATTCGACGCCTTCCAAGTCAACCAACTTCTGGAGGTAATGAGCGCGGAGGCCCGAGGGGTGGTCGCACAAGGAGTTACCGGGAGCAAGGATTTCTTGGAAAAACGAGTCGTGGAACTCCGCTATCTCGGACAGGGGCATGAGTTGAGAATTCCTTTGCCAGAGCGTCTGCTGGAGCTAAAAGATGCCGAGGCTCTGCGGGGGCAATTCGAGGAGCAATACGAAACGATCTACGGATTGAGAATCCCGGACATGGAGGTGCAGAGTGTGTCGTGGTCGGTCACAGTGACGACGAAACCGGATGCGCCCGAAAAAGCTGCGGATGGGGTTCCGAATACTTCTGCGATTCCGTTGAACCACCGAAAGGTGTATGATTCCTTTTCCGGAGAACAGGTCGAATGCCCCGTTTACTGGCGGTTTGACCTCAATCCCGGAACCCGTTTTTCCGGGCCTGCGGTGATTGCAGAAGAGGAAACCACCACCATTGTTCCGGGTCATTTTTCAGCATCCATCAATTCGCTCGGTCACATCGTCATGGAAACGCTGCCTCTGGAGCATGAAAATGGCTAAGGAAGCCCTCGCGCAGATTCACCAGCAGGTGATGTGGAACCGCCTGATTGCCGTGGTTGAAGAACAGGCTCAAGCGATTCTGCGGACTGCGTTCGGTTCGGTGGTCCGGGAGGCCGGGGATTTGTCCACGGGCATTTACGATCTTCAGGGACGCATGATCGCGCAGGCGGTCACAGGAACTCCAGGGCATGTCAACACAATGGCCAGGGCTGTGCAGCATTTCCTGATCCGGTTTCCGGTGGATTCCATGCGTTCCGGGGATGTGTTTGTAACCAATGACCCTTGGATGGGCACAGGGCACCTCTTCGATTTCGTGGTGGTCTCCCCCGCATACCACAAGGGAAATGCGGTTGCGCTGTTTGCTTCGACCTGCCATGTGATGGACGTTGGAGGCCGAGGGTTTTCTGCGGAAGCAAAATCGGTTTTCGAGGAAGGGATTTGCATTCCCCACATGAAACTGCGCGACCAAGGTCGTTTGAATGAAGACCTTTTGCGCATCTTGGAAGCGAATAGCCGTAATCCCGTGGAGGTGAAAGGGGACATCCTTTCGCTTGTGAGCTGTAACGACACGGGGGAAGCTCGCTTGCAGGAAATGATGCGGGAGTTCGAACTGGATACCATCGAGCCTCTGGCCGAGTTCATTCTTGACAACTCCCGCGCGGCCATGAAAAAGGCCATCACCGCCGTCCCCAAGGGCGAGTATTCCACGGAGATGCTACTGGATGGGTATGAGTCTCCAGTGACGCTTAAGGCGGTCATGCGGGTTATGGACGAGGAGATTGTGATTGACTACTCCGGATCGTCCTCTGTCTCTGCCTACGGCATCAACTCCCCCCTTTGCTACACGGAAGCCTACACTTTTTTTGGACTCAAGTGCATCCTCGCTCCGGAGGTTCCCAACAATCAGGGTTCGCTGAGTTTATTCCGGATCGTTGCCGAATCGGGTTCGGTGGTCCACCCGCTACCACCTTCTCCTGTGACAGCAAGGCACGTGATCGGGCAAATGCTCCCGGATGTCGCCTTCGGATGCCTCGCGCAAGCTCTTGAAGGCAAAGTCCCTGCTGAGAGTGCTGGTAGCATTTGGGTGCTGCCCTTCGCTGACACCGGACAAGGCGCTTCCCGTTTCAACGTGATGAACGTCGGCATGGGCGGGGTCGGAGCGCGTCCCGGAAAGGACGGCCTTTCCGTGACCGCTTTTCCAAGCGGGGTGGGCGCAATTCCGGTGGAGGTCACGGAATCCGATTCTCCACTCGTCTTTTGGCGCAAGGAGTTCCTGTCCGATTCCGGGGGTCCAGGAATGTTTCGGGGGGGCTTGGGGCAGGTCATCGAGGTTGGCAATACCGAGGCCGCGCCCTTCACGATTTCCGCCGCGACCTTCGACCGTATCCACAACCCTCCCCGAGGCCGCGAGGGGGGACAAGCTGGCCGACCGGGCAAGGCCCAACTGGTTTCCGGCATGGAATTCGCCGACAAGGCGGTTTACACCGTGCCGCAGGGTGATCGTCTCCGGGTGGAACTTCCGGGCGGCGGCGGCTTGGGGGATCCCCAAAAACGTGATCGGCAACGAATTCAGCAGGATCTTGAAGCGGGCTACGTGACTCCGGAAGGCGCTGCGCGTGATTATTGAGATTTGGAGTAAGCCGCTACGGCAACCGCTTGTGTTTGATTCGCATGGATGACGGATACGCTCACATTGCCTCGGCGCAAGTCCGTTGCGGGGCAGACGAGGCGTTTGCCTACCTCACCAGCTTGGAGCGCATGGCGGCATGGAACCTCAACATGTCTGAGATTGAGATTGTTGAAAACGCTCTGGCGAGGGGGGTGGTCACGCAGACCGGAACCACGGTCTGGGTACAAGTGCAGGCGGATGCAAGCACCCACACGATCCATTTCTTTGTCGGAGGCTTCCGGGAGCAACTCGTTCCGCGCATCATGATTCGGGTGGTTTCCGGAGAATGCCTTGGCACAACGAGTGAGCAGTGTGTAGTTTCCATGATGGCGTGGCGGCTTGAAAGCATGGATGATGAACGCTGGTGTGGGCTGATCGCGGCTCACGAACACGAAATTTTACAAATCAAAACTTTGCTGGAATAACACTTGAGAATGAAAAAATCGATTGATTTGAATGATTGCCAAACGCTTGATGAGCAGGATCCCCTGCGCTCCTTGCGAGCCAAATTTTCCCAATCGGAAAGCGGTGCAATCCATTACGATGCAAATTCGATGGGAGCCATGCCGAAGGCAGTTCCGGAGCAAGTGGCATGGATGCTCAACGAAGGTTGGCGGAATCTGAGCAGACAAGGATGGTCAAAACTTGATTGGCTGGACAAGCCGAAAAAACTAGCGGCTGGTATTGCCCATTTGCTGGGTGCGAACCCGGAGGATGTGATCGTCTGCGACAGTACCTCCATCAATCTCTACAAGCTTTTGAGCTATGCGTGGCGAATCCGGAAGGGGGGCAACATCCTGTTGACCGAGTCCAACCATTTCCCCACGGACATCTACATTGCTGAAGGCTGGGTGAAAACCGTGCAAGAGCTTGGAAGCGAGGCAGAAATCAGATTCTCGAATTCGCACGAGGAGGTCATGGATTCCTTGAACGAGGAAGTTGCGGTGGTCAGTTTGACCTATGTTGACTATCGAACCAGTCTGCGCTGGGAGATGTCCCGTCTCATGCAGAAGGCCAAGGAGGTGGGAGCCTTGGTGGTTTGGGATTTGTCCCACGCCGCTGGTGCGGTAAGGATTGATTTGATGGAATGCGATGCCGATTTTGCGGTTGGCTGTAGTTACAAGTACCTCTGCGGAGGCCCAGGCGCTCCGGCATACTTGTTTATCCATCCCCGGCATCAAAACCAGACATGGCCCACAATTGCAGGTTGGATGGGGCACTTGGACGTATTTGCCTTTGCACAAAATTATGAGGCTCACCCCAGCATCATCAGCCAGACCACGGGATCGCCAGCGATCATGGCCAACGAAATCTTTTCAGCAGCGGTGGAAATTTGGCAGGAGGTGCAAGTGGACGAACTCGACCGGAAACACGAATCGTTGACCCAATTGTTCCGGGAACTTCTGGAGCAGGAATGCGGTCCACTTGGAGCAGAAATGACCTCACCCCGCAACCATTCTCAGCAAGGCGGGCACGTTTCCATCCGGCATCCGGGGGCTGGTCCGGTGAGTGAGGCGCTGCTGGAGCATGGAGTCGTGTCCTCCTTCCGGAAACCCGATTCCATTCGCTTTGGAATCTCACCATTGTACCATAGCCATGAGGACATTTGGGCCGGGATCCAACGACTCAAGGAAGTGCTATCCACGGAAGTTTGGCGAGAAGAACGATTCCAGAAGGTTTCGGTCTAGCAATTCCAAAGGAATTTTGACCAAAACCGATCCTGTTTTCTAAGGGAGAGTCCTTGCAAAGTCAAGCTTTGACTGAGGAAAAACCTATCCGGCTCAGCCGCCACGCTGAGGGCTACTGCGACATTCGTGGGTTTGTGGTGGACGAGGTGGAGCAGGCGATTCGTACCACAGCTTAGTCCAAGACCGGACGCAACTCTCGGATGGAATACCGCAAGGATTTCCTGTATAACCAAGTGTGGAATGGGAAACAGTATGCGACCAAGCAGGTTCGACCGATCTTCGTTGAAGAGGTGGAGGAGATTGTTGTGATCACTGTGTACACCTACTACTTCTGAGGAACCATGAAAATACAATATGATGCCGAGGTGGACGCGATGCGGATCGCATTTGCAGAGACCACAGTAACGACGGTCCACCTTACCGAAGGGGTTGCGGCAGATTACGATGCAGATGGCCGCTTGGTTGGTTTGGAAATCCTTGATGTTCGGGAACGCCTCCCGGATTTGGACGTGCTGGGGTCGGTCACCCTGGAAGGGGTGGGGTTGCAACGGGCGGCGGCGTAAGTCTGTGTCTTTGAAAAACCCTAACTTCCGTGAGATTGACCACGAGACCGGATTCGAGGTTTCGGCAGAGTTTCGGCGTTTTGATCAGCGGGATGAGGCGTTTTGCCGTTCAGACTGGGATCCGGAAATCCGCTCTGCCAAGAGCGAGGCGTTTTACCGGGGGCATGACATGCCCCAGGCCCGCGCCCGTAACGTGGACGGTTTTGGGCAGCGTGACTACGCCCTGCGCAACGCTACGTGGCACGTCACCAATGTCCTCCGGGACTTGAAGCGCGAATCTGAAGACCGCAAAGAGGGTTTTCTTGCCGAGTTCACCACCCACGCCGAGGGCGGGCTGGAACCGTTTCCGTTTGAATCCCCGGAGCAGGCGACGGCGGAGCTCAAGCGCGTCGCCGGTTTTGTGGGAGCGGACTTGGTGGGCGTGTGTGCGTATGACGAACGCTGGGTTTACCGCACCCGCTACAGCGAACGCACCCAACAGGCCGAACCGATGGACCTTCCGGACGATTTGCCGTGGGTGATCGTGATTGGAGAGGCGATGGACCGCGACCTCATGTGGACGGTGCCTTCCGCCCTCTCCGGAGCTGCGACCGGTATGGGCTACACGCAGGACGCGGTGGTGCTGCTCACACTAACGCAGTACCTCCGAAACCTCGGCTACCGCGCTTACGCGACCATGAACGATTCCGCGCTGGCGGTGCCGCTGGCAGCACAAGCCGGGCTGGGCGAGGTCGGACGGCACAGCTTGCTGATCACCCCGGAGTTCGGGCCAAGGCTGCGACTGGGGAAAATTTTCACCGACCTGCCGCTGGTTCCGGACCGGCCACAACATTTTGGTGTCCGTGAATTCTGCGAAATCTGCCACAAGTGTTCCACGAATTGTCCGGTCAAAGCGATCTCAAGTGGCGAACCCCAGCCGGAACCTCACAGCCGCTCAAACCTCACAGGTGTTCGCAAGTGGACGACGATTGCAGAAAAGTGTTTTGGGTTCTGGGCGGCACAGAATTCGGACTGCTCCATTTGCATCCGGGTCTGCCCGTACAATCGGGACTTCACTAAGCCGTTGGCCCGTTGGTGGCGCTGGCTGGCTGGAACGCGCTGGCGGAGGTTGGCACTTTGGATCGATGACAAACTCCAGCACGGCCTACGCCGCAAGGCAAGCTGGTGGTGGAGTCAGGTTTGAAGCTTTGCGGCGTGAGACCGACAGAGGTGCTACAAACTCAGGAAATGACCCCCATTTTTCCAGATTGGTAATCCTGAAACGCCTGCAAGATTTCCTCCTGCGTGTTCATCACAAACGGACCGTAGCGCACCACTGGTTCGTTGAGCGGTTCCCCGGCCAGCACCAGCAAATCGAGCGGCGCGTCCGGAAGGGCGGAGGCCGTGACCGTTTCCGCGTCGTTGGCGAAGACCGCAAGCTGTCCGGCAGCGGCGGTTTGTGCGTTTTCTCCAAACTGCCCACTCCCGGAAATAACGTAGGCCATCGCGTTTTGTGACGGCGGCACCGCATGTGTGAACGCGGCTCCGGGTTGCAGCGTGACGTGTAGAAACGTGATGGGCGTGTGGGTGTCAATCACGGCGGTGGTGTCTCCAACCGTCCCGGCGATGATGCGCACACGGCTGCCTTCGCCGTCCAAGTCCACCTCCGGAATCTGGGCGGCAGGAGTGTCCTGGTAGCGCGGTGGGGTCAGCTTCAGCTTGGCAGGCAGGTTCACCCAAATCTGGAAACCGTTGGTGACTCCACCGCGCTCCCGGAATTCGACAGTGGGCATTTCCGAGTGAACCACGCCCGCCCCGGCAGTCATCCATTGCACGTCTCCCGGCGTGAGCTTACCGTAGTTGCCCTGCGAGTCTTTGTGTTCCATCTCTCCGGAAAGCAGGTAGGTGACGGTCTCGAAACCCCGGTGCGGGTGGTCCGGAGCACCAATCGCTTCGCCGGGCAACCAGTCCTTTGGACCCATGTGATCCAGCAATAAAAACGGATCCACCTGCGAACACTGCGGCGTGGGAAACGGACGACGCACCGGAAAGCCCCCACCTTCGAGCGTTTGGACGGTTTGAATCACCTGCGAGACGTGGCGTGGCATTCCAGAAAGACGGCGAAAAGTTTTGAGAAAACGGGGAGGGAGAGGTGCCGACCCCCCACGGTGGAGGGTCGGCGGAAGAGGGTGCGGTCAGCTGCCGACTTGCAGCAATGCCCGCTTGGCGAAGACCTTGGCCATGGCGCGGCGATACTCCTCGCTCACAGACCAGTCGCTGAGGACGCTGCGGCCATTCGCGGCTTGGTCGCCTGCCGACTTGGCGGACGCCTCGTTCACGGCTTGGCCACGCATGGCGTTCTCCACTCCGGAATCCCGGAAGGCGGATTCTCCCACCCCGCTGAAGCCGACACGCACGTCGGAGCAGGCGCCTCCGGAGGTGGTCATGGCGACCGCGCAGCCCACATAAGGGTAGCGAGAGGCTGGTTGCGGGAACTTGAGGTAGCACGAGTTGGCGTTCGCCGCATCCGTGGGAATCCGGATTTCGGTGAGCAATTCCCCGTCCTGAACGGCGGTCTCCCAGAGTCCCGTGAAGAAATCTGCCACTGCCACCGCGCGCTCGCCTCCGGAACCCCGGATCACGAGGGTCGCGTTGAGTGCGAGGACAGCTCCGGGATAATCTGCGGACGGATCGGCATGAGCGAGTGCCCCGCCAATCGTGCCTCGGTTGCGAACCTGAACGTCGCCGATGGCCCCGGCGGCTTGGCTCAAGGCCGGAGCCTTTTGCTGCACCACGTCCGAGGATTCAAGCTGCCAGTGGGTGGTGAGAGCGCCAATCGCGAGATGGTCTCCGCGGTCCTGAATGCCTTTCAGACCGCCGATGCCACCGATGTCGATGACCTTCTCTGGTGTTGCCAAACGGAGCTTCATAGCGGGCACAAGACTGTGGCCCCCGGCAAGCACCTTGGCGTCTTCCCCATGCTGTTGCATCAGGGCAAGGGCCTCGTCGACAGACGAGGCGCGGTAGTATTCAAACGCTGCTGGAATCATAAGCCTCCAAAGAGGATGGTTGCGAAGACACGGAGGAAAGCCCTCCGTGCCGGGTTTCAGTCTGTTACGCCGACGCCTGCTGGATGGCCGACCACACACGGGGCGGCGACAGCGGCATTTCGAGGTCGGTGACTCCAAGAGGACGCAGGGCGTCAATGGCGGCATTGACCACCGCCGGAGTCGAGCCGATGGTTCCCGCTTCTCCGCAGCCCTTCACCCCCAACGGGTTGTGCGGGCACGGAGTCACGTTCTGTGAGACCTCAAAGCTCGGCAGGTCATCGGCACGCGGCATGGCGTAATCCAGATAAGTGCCTGTCGAGAGTTGTCCGCTCTCGTCGTAATTGGCACTTTCCAGCAACGCCTGCCCCACGCCTTGGGCGATGCCGCCGTGGATTTGCCCATCCACAATCATCGGATTGAGGATGTTGCCCACGTCGTCCACCGCGACGAAACGCTTGAGCGCAACGGTTCCAGTGTCGGGTTCCACCTCGACCACGGCGATGTACGTCCCAAAGGGGTAGGTGAAGTTCGCCGGATCGTAGAAGCTGTTGAACTCGATGCCGGGTTCCATGCCTTCCGGGAAGTTGTGCGGCACATAGGCGGCCAAGGAAACCTCGCCGAAGGCGATGGACTTGTCCGTGCCCCGCACAGTCCACTTGCCGTCCGCAAAATCGAGGTCATCCACTGAGGCTTCCAGCAGGTGCGCGGCGATCTTCGCCCCCTTCTCCTTAACCTTGTCAAGCGCTCTGAAAATGGCAGAACCACCGACCGCTAGGCTACGAGAGCCATAGGTGCCCATCCCGAAGGGGATCTGCTCGGTGTCGCCGTGAACGATTTCGACATTCTCCATGGGAATCCCAAGAGTGTCCGCGACAAGCTGGGCGAAGGTGGTTTCGTGACCCTGCCCGTGCGAGTGGCTTCCGGTGTAGACCGAAACCGTCCCGCCGGGTTGGACCCGGATGTTCGCGCTCTCAAAGAGTCCGGCGCGGGCGCCGAGAGAACCGACCACCGCAGAGGGGGCAATGCCACAGGCCTCGATGTAGGACGAGAAACCGATGCCGAGGTAGCGACCTTGCTTGCGCGCTTCTTCCTGCTCGCGCCGCAAGTCCTGATAGCCGATGGTGTCCAGCGCCTTCTCCATTGCCGCGATGTAGTTGCCGCTGTCGTATTGCAGGGCCACCTGCGTCTGGTAACCCGGCTCAGTCACTCCGTCAAAAGGCGGGATGAAGTTGCGCTTGCGGAGTTCTGCCGGATCAATGTTCAGCTCAGCGGCGGCAGTGTCCATCAGACGCTCAATCAGATAAGTCGCCTCCGGACGTCCGGCTCCACGGTACGCATCCACCGGGGTTGTGTTCGTGAAGACCGCGTTCACGCTGATGTGAATCGCCGGGGTTGTGTACTGCCCTTGCATCAGTGTTCCGTGCAGGTAGGTCGGGACACAGGTCGAGAAGGTGGAGAGGTACGCGCCAAGGTTGGCATCCGTGCGTACCCGCAGAGCGGTGATCTTGCCGCCGGCATCAAAGCCCATCTCCGCCGTCGTGTTGTGGTCGCGTCCGTGCGCGTCCGTCAGGAACGACTCACTGCGCTCGGCGGTCCACTTGACGGGACGGCCAATCAGCTTCGAAGCCCAAGTCACCAGCGCTTCTTCCGTGTAGTGGTAGATCTTGCTGCCAAAACCACCGCCGACATCTCTGGAAACCACGCGCACCTTGTTTTCCGGAAGCCCCAGCACGAACAGGCACATCAACAGGCGGATGACGTGGGGGTTTTGGGAAGAGGTGTAGAGCGTGTAGAAATCGCGGGCTGCATCGTAGTCGCCGATGTAACTGCGCGGTTCGATCGCATTTGGAACCAGACGTTGGTTGCGGATGTCCAGCTTGGTGACATGGTGGGCGCTGCCAATGCCTGCGTCCGTTGCGGCTTGGTCGCCCAGTTCCCAATCAAACACCATGTTGTCCGGAAGGTCGTCATGCACCCTCGGCGCACCGGACTGGAGGGCTGCGGTCGAGTCGGTGACTGCGGGCAGTTCCTCGTAATCAACCTCGAGCAACTCAGCACCGTCCTTGGCTTGCGCCTTGGTTTCGGCAATGACGACAGCCACGGCATCTCCAACGTGGCGAACCTTGTCCGCAACAAGGATCGGGTGCTTTGGTTCCCGCATGGTCGTGCCGTCCTTGAAGTCCACCTGCCAACCGCAGGGCACTCCACCGATCTCCTTAAAATCTTCCCCCGTCAGCACGGCCACCACGCCGGGGGCGTTTTGAGTGGCAGTGGAGTTCACGCTGCGGATGCGAGCGTGAGCGAAGGGGCTGCGCACAATGTGTGCGTGGGTCATGCGCGGCAGCACGATATCGTCCGTGTACTGGCCGGTTCCAGTGGTGAAGCGTCGGTCCTCCACCCGCTTGATCGGTTCTCCAATCAGCTTGCCCATAGAAATCTCCTTAGATCAGGGTTTAGGCATTCTCGGCAGCCCACTGGACCGCCTTGACGATGTTGTCGTAGCCCGTGCAGCGGCAGAAGTTGCCTTCCAGCGCACGCCGGATTTCCACATCCGAGGGCTTTGGGTTGCGTTCGAGCAACTGCCACGAGGTCATGATCATGCCCGGAGTGCAGAAACCGCACTGCAAGCCGTGCTTCTCGCGGAAGCCCTCTTGAATGGGATGAAGGGTGCCGTTGGAGGCGAGTCCTTCGATGGTGGTGATCTCTGCCCCGTCGCATTGCACGGCGAGCAGGGTGCAGGATTTGACCGCCTCGCCATTCACCACAATGGTGCAGGCACCGCAACTGCTGGTGTCGCAGCCAACGTGGGTTCCTGTGAGGTCCAGATTGTCGCGCAGGTGTTGCACGAGCAAAGTCCGGGACTCCACATCGCTTGTGAACGAGGAGCCGTTCACAGTCATTGTCACTTGCATGGAGGTTTCTCCTGTGTTAGTGGTTAACGCTTCTGAGTGAAGCAAAGACATGTTCTTTTAACTCGCATGATCATGCAAGTCAATCATTTTCTCTGCTCGTTATGCCTCATCGTTAGCAAGCACCTCGGTGGCCAGTACAGCTTGCCTGAGGAATTCTCTTGCTATTGAATTTACGGTAGTCTCCCCCTTGAGTGTTGTTCCTCTGAAAATCGGGAA
>CAJWCD010000036.1:0-27692 GCA_913020725.1 uncultured Pseudomonadota bacterium | reverse complement strand
TCCGGACTCTCACACTTGAGAAGGTCCGCAGCATCATGGACCGACTCAACAACCGGCCACGGAAATGTCTTGGCTTCAAGACTCCAAATCAGCTATTCTCCGGAATCAAACCACCTGTTGCACTTACGAGTTGAATCCGCACATTATAACATGATGGAGAAGGACGCTAAAGCGGTTCCGCCTGAAGGCGAAGGTTTTACCAGTAGAATGTAAAATAAATTTTCCAAAGAATTTCAGCATATTACGCTCTGCGTAACATCAGTGAATCAGTAGAACCCCAAGAAAAGGAAGCAGGTTTTTCATGACTCTCATCACCATGGGCATCATCGGGGCCGGCCGCATTGGCAAGCTCCACGCCGGCAACCTCCTCAACCGTGTGGAGGGCGTTCGACTAAAGACGATCACTGATCCGTTTCTGGATGAGGCCTGGGCTGCCTCCCGGAGTATCCCGGTCACGGGAAACGACCATCGCATGATCCTCGATGACCCGGAAATTGATGCCGTTTTGATCGGCTCGCCCTCGCCGCAGCACGCCCCGCAAATGATCGAATGTGCCCAAGCGGGCAAGCATATCTTCTGTGAGAAGCCGATTGCGCTCGATCCGGAAGTGATCCGGAACGCGCTCGCCGAAGTCGAAAAAACCGGGGTCAAATTGCAGGTGGGTTTCAATCGCCGCTTCGATCCGAGTTTTGCGGCAGTGCAGCAGCAGGTAGCTTCTGGAGCATTGGGTGCTCCGCATGTGATCCGCATCACCTCCCGCGATCCGTTGCCGCCGTCTGCCGAATACGCCGCCAGTTCCGGGGGGCTGTTTCTGGACATGACGATTCACGATTTCGACATGGCCCGCTTTCTCAGCGGTAGCGAAGTCACAGAGGTCTATGCGCGGGGAGCCGTGCTGGTGGATCCGGAAATCGGCAAGGCGGGAGACATTGACACGGCGTTGATTTCCCTGAAATTTGCCAACGGTGCCCTCGGCATCATCGAGAACAG
This sequence comes from uncultured Pseudomonadota bacterium, assembly GCA_913020725.1. GTDB lineage: Bacteria > SAR324 > SAR324 > SAR324 > NAC60-12 > UBA8110. The sequence continues at coordinate 26,702 of CAJWCD010000036.1, read as the reverse complement.
CCGCAAGGCGGTGTACGGTTACGACCAGCGCATCGAAGTGTTCGGTTCCAAGGGCACGGCCTTGGCGGACAACAACACGCCGACCTCGATGGTGGTGATGAGCGAATCCGGAACCGTGAGGGACAAGCCACTCTACTTCTTTCTGCAACGCTACCAGACGGCGTTTGTGGCAGAAATGCAGGCGTTCGTCAACGCAGTTCGCAACGACACCCCGACTCCGGTTTCCGGCAACGACGGCCTGGCTCCGGTGTTGATCGCCTTGGCCGCGAATGAGTCGTTGCAGGGGAACCGTCCTGTGGCGGTTGCTCAGTGAACCTCAACCAAAACGAGAAAATGAAGGAACAGCTTGCAGGGAAAATCGCTGTCATCACAGGCGGCACCCAAGGACTCGGCGAAGCGGTGGCCCGGCTTTTTGCCGAACGCGGGGCCGCCGGACTGGTGATCTGCGGCAGAAATGAAGAGCGGGGCAGGATTGTGGCTGAAGGGCTCAACCAGACCTGCCCCACCCATTTCGTGCAAGCGGATCTCTCCCAAGTGGGAGACTGCCGAAAGGTGGTCGTGGAGGCGGATCGGCAATTCGGAAAGGTTCATGCCCTCGTGAACTGTGCGGCGGTGACGGATCGTGGCACCATCTTGGACACCTCGCAGGAATTGTTTGACGAGATGATCGCCGTCAACCTCCGCGCCCCATTTTTTCTCATGCAGGAGGCGATCAAGGTCATGATTCGGGAGGGCATCCAAGGGACAGTCGTGAACATCCAGAGTAACGCAGCCCATGGTGGCTTGCCCTTCATTTCCGCCTACTGCGCCTCCAAGGGGGGCTTGGCGGTCTTGACCCGGAATGTCGCGTACAGTGTGGTGCGCAACCGCATCCGCGTCAACGGACTCAACATCGGCTGGATGGACACGCCCGGAGAGGATCGCATTCAGAAAACCTACCACGAGGGCGGGGACTCGTGGCTGGGCAACGCCGAGGAAAGTCAGCCCTTTGGACGCTTGCTCAAGCCCACCGAGGTGGCGCGTGCGGTGGCGTTCTTGTGTTCAGAGGAATCCGGAATGATGACTGGGGCAAATGTTGATTTCGATCAAGTGATCCAAGGTTGCTTTGAGCAGCAACCCCATCCCGCTCAGCCGATGAGCTTGGAGGGTTAGCGTGGATGGGTGCAGCCGCGATTGCCAAAATCCATCTTGGCAATCAAACCCCAGAGAATTGTAGTTCCTGCCCCCGGATTTGGTCGTTGACTTGACCATCATGGAAGACGGTTTCACCGAGGACGAAGGTGCGCACGGGCCAGCCTTGGAGGGTCATGCCGTGGTAGGGCGACCAGTTGGTTTTGGTGAAAAGCTGCCCGTTGGTGACGGTTTTCTTGAGGGCAGGATCGACGAGCACCAAATCAGCGTCATAACCGACTTCGATGCGCCCCTTGTTGCGGATTCCGTAGAGCCGCGCCGGAACTTCCGACATCCAGCGGGCAACTTCGGAGAGGGTGCAAAATCCACGGTTGGCACGGTCCAGCAGCAGAGGCAGCGAGGTCTCGACTCCGGGCATTCCGGAGGGTGCTTTGCCGTAAGGTTGGTCCTTTTCCTCCAGCGTGTGCGGAGCGTGGTCGGTGGCGATGCACTGGAGTGTGCCGTCCTTGAGTGCAGCCCAAAGTGCGTCTGCATGACGCTGGGTGCGCAGAGGTGGGTTCATTTGGGCACGGGTGCCGAGCCGTTCATAACACTCCGGAGCCGTTAGTGTGAAATGCTGGGGACAGACCTCGGCAGAAATGCGGTGTCCGGCAGGCAAAGTCCGGAGCAAATCGCATTCTTCTTCAGTAGTGAGGTGGAGCACATGCAAGCGCCGCTGATGCTTCAAGGAAAGCCGCGTGGCGAGCTTGGTTGCTCGCAAGGCTGCGGATTCATCCCGGATACGCGGGTGCGCGCGGATATCCTGAACTTCCCCAAGCAGTGCCTGATTGTCGCGCATCACGGTTTCGTCTTCAGCGTGGACAGCAATCAAGCGGGTGCCATTCGCAAAGATGCGCTCCAGTGCCACGGGATCGTCCACCAGCAAATCACCTGTGGACGCGCCCATGAAAACTTTGATTCCACAGACATTCTCAACGGCGTTCAATTCCTCCAAATTGTCCGGAGTCGCCCCCATGAAAAAACCGTAGTGGACCACACACTGCTCGGCAGCCCGCGCTTTTTTCTCGGCCATTCGTGAGCGAGTAATGACCGCAGGTTTGTTGTTGGGCATATCGAGAAAGGCCGTCACCCCCCCTGCTGCTGCTGCCATTGATCCGGAGTGCAAATCCTCCTTGTGCGTCGCTCCCGGGTCCCGGAAATGCACTTGTGGGTCGATCACGCCGGGCAGCAGCGTGAGACCAGCGGCGTTGATGGTTTCCCCCGTGTCCGGCAATCCGGAACCGATGGCAGCGATACAACCTTCTAGCACCACCACATCGGTGTGCTGCACCCCTCCGGGCAGGACGACTTCGGCGTTGCGGATGGTGATAGATGCACTCACGCGAATCCTCCGTATTGTTCACGCAGTAGTGCTGCGGCGTCTTTCGCGAAGTAGGAAAGAATCATGTCTGCTCCAGCACGGCGAATACTGAAGAGTATTTCCAGCAGGGCGCGGTCCTTGTCCACCCAGCCCTTTTCGGCGGCGGCGCACACCATCGCGTATTCCCCGGAAACGTTGTAGGCCGCGACCGGAACATCGAATTCCTCGCGAACCGCACGGATCACGTCAAGGTACGCCAGCGCGGGCTTGACCATCACCACGTCCGCGCCTTCCTCGATGTCCAGCGCAACCTCCTTGAGCGCCTCCCGGACATTTGCGGGGTCCATTTGGTAGGTTTTCTTGTCTTTTGGAGCCGCGTCCGATTTCGGCGCGGAATCCAATGCCCCCCGGAAGGGTCCGTAGAAACACGAGGCGTACTTGGCGGAATAGGCGAGGATGCCTGTGTTTGCAAAACCGTTCGCGTCTAACGCTTCCCGGATGGCTCCAACGCGCCCGTCCATCATGTCTGACGGTGCAATCCAATCGGCTCCGGCTTCGGCGTGGCAAAGTGACATCTGGCAAAGCGCCTCGACGGATTCGTCGTTGACGATCTCGCCAGCAAAGACCAGCCCGTCGTGGCCGTGTGTGGTGTAGGGATCGAGCGCCACATCCGTCTGTACGCAAACCTCCGGATGCGTTGCCTTGAGTGCTCGCACGCAACGCGGGATCAAACCTTCCGCATCCCACGCGAACTTCCCAGTCTCGTCCTTCTCCGGAGAGTAACCAAAGAGGTTGACCGCGCCCACTCCAAGCTTGAGCAGGGTTTCGCATTCTCGCACCACCTCATCAATCGAAAGCCGGAACTGTCCGGGCATGGTGTTGATTGGATCACGCACGCGCTCCCCTTCTGTCACAAAAATCGGATAGATGAGCTGCTGCGGACTAAGTGCGGTTTCCCGGATCAGCGAGCGGATCGGACCCGTGCGGCGCAGCCTCCGGGGACGGTGAGTGAGTTCCATGATCAGTTGTCAGTTATCAGTTGTCAGTTATCAGGGCCAGACAAATCAGTATTGACCTCTGACTCCTGAATGCCAAAATCCGCTACTTCCGGTACGGACCCTTCAACCCGGACCTTTCGACTAGAGTTGCATAGCGGTTGGACCCCATGATCAACTCGGAGCCATAACGCTCCAGCAACTCGGCGCGGCGTTCGGGATTGGTGGTGGCCGAAAGCGATCCCCAAATGGCGGCTAGTCGCTCGGCAGTCTTCCGGGCATTGGCGAGGAAATCATCCTCAGCGACGGCCTCGGCCAAGCGCAGGGCTGAGACCGAACCCACGCCATCGACGGTCTTGGCTCCAGCGTCGGTGTAGCCCTTGGGCAAGTCGCCTTTGAGGTTGACGACGGCTTTGTACTGGATCACCCCCATGATTTGGTCAACCGCCTGCTTGGCCCCTTCCACACGAGAGAGGTGCTCGGTGTCAGCCGCCGCATGGGGTAGCAGTTCCATGCGCCCCCGGTGCTTTTTTTCCAAACCAAGGTAGGGCGCGACTGGACCACTGATTTCTCCGGTTTCCGGATTCTTGAACATGTCTGCGTCAATGGCGGCGTAACGCACCTTGCCGCTGGCCAGCGCGTTATCCAACGCCTGAGCGTTGATCAACTCGCCCCGGTCATAGTTGACAACCACCGCGCCATCGTTGAGAGAGTTCAGGACTTCCGCGTCAATGATGTTCTCGTTGGCAAACTTCCCGGTGTTTGGATCGGGAGCGCCCAAGCCCGTGTGAATGGTGATGAAATCGGCCCCTTGCGCGGCTTCCTTGACGGTTGCAGCGTAGGTGAAGCCCTCGGACTCCGCCCACTCTTTGCACCAGGGGAGATCATGCACCACCACTTCGAGATTGAAGGCGCGGGCGATTTGTGTCATTTCGCGGCCAATGTTGCCAAAACCGATGACCGCCATGCGCTTACCTTCGATCTTTTCGGTCGGGAATTCCTTGAGGTTCTTGCCGGTGTCAAAATCGCGGTCAATGATGCGCTGATGCAGCGTGGCCACATCTAGGTCCGGAGCCGCCTTCAACAAGCCTTTGAAGGCCATGTGCGCTGTTGCACGGCTGTTGAAGCTGGGAGTGTTCATCAACGGAGCCACGCCGCCAGCACCGCTACCACCGCCCCAAGAATCACTGCCCATGTTACCCGTGCCCGCGCCGATTCGCACACCGCCTTCGTTAAACACGGAGGCTTTGGGGAAGAAAGTCGCCGCCGCAATCAGGGCGTCGTACTGCCCCTTGTCCGTTTGCGGCAAGATTTCGTCATCCCGGCTCAAGTCGGGCTCATAGAAGTAGTGGATTCCGGGTGCGTATTCTTTGTCCTCGACGATGGGGCCATCATGGAACACGCCGCCTTTTTGCTCGATGTAAGCGCGCACGGCGCTGTAATCCGGCTTCCCGCTCGCATCGAACTTGAGACCCACCATGTCGGCAATCAGCACCTTGTAGGCGCGATTGGGATCATCCTTGCGCCCAGAGGCTCCGCCGCTTGCGGAGGCTTCAAAGGTCACGCCCTGCTCGGCGAGTTGTTCTTCAAGAACCACGACTTTCGCCCGCTGGTAGCAGTACTCCAGATTGTCCAAAACCGCAGCAATGTCGGACTCCGGACGCGCTCCGCCGATCCACAGCCGAAAGTCGCCCGGCGTTCCCGGAAAAACGTTGACGTAGCGGGCCACATCCAGCCCCGGCTCGTACTCGCTGTTCGGGTGAGTCAAGCCTTCAAAACCCAGCAGTTGCTTGGCTTTGGCGATAATGCGGGCGTGGGTGTTTGCGTCCGTGGTGTCCGGATCGTTCACTTTCAAAAGTGTCACCGCCGCACCGCGTCGATCTTCGTCCTCGACGCTCATTTCAAAGAGGGCACTATGCGACGCCCAAGCGGAAACGAGCTGGCGGTTGGCGACCGAGCGCTGGTTCATTTGGCGCACCGAACCGACCTTTTTCTCCATCTGGAGCAGGCCGAAGGTGGTTTCTGCAAAGGCGATGGTGCTGAAGGTGTTGATGATGCCACCGAGCATTTTGTCCTGCGCAGGGTCGTAGAACGGCCCCAACGCCGTGGTTTTTTTGCTGGAAATCGGCAGCTTCGCGTTCTCCGGAATTGCAAGCTTGAGCTGCCGGGGAATGGACCATGAGGGATCGTTGACATTTTGCTCCACCAAGCTGCGGGCTTCCGGAGTGAGCGAGACCAAAAAGTATCCGGAGGCGCCGCCAATCGCCTTTTGGAAGGGCATGAACAAGCAGCACTTGCTCATCACCTGCGCAACCAAATCCTCGCTCCAAGGCATGGCTCCGAGTGCCGAAGTCGCATCAATCACCGCGTGATGCTCGCTCGGATTCTGAGCGAGCCACGCCAGCAGGTTGCGGATGTCCTGCTCGTTGTAGGTTGTCGCTCCAGTGGTTTCGTGGCCAACTCCGACAAAGAGCTTGATGCCCATGCCGAGCATTTCCTCCGGAGTCGGAATTTGGCCTTCACCGCCACTGAAATGCACTCGTCCCTCGTCCCCGTTTTTCGTGAATTTCTGGAGTTCAAGGAGTTGCACCCCCCACGACTGCCGGAACGCGCCGCCTTGTTGCGCGGCTACGGTTTCCGGTTTGGGTGTATCGACAAAAACGTGGCAAGCGCTGCTGCTGCTCATCAGATGCAGCACCGCGACCGTGAAGCCGCTGTGCCCGCCACCGAGTCCGACAGCCATGACATTTTGCTTGGGAAAACCGAAATAGCGGTGGATTTCGCGCATCATGTCCACCACCACCTTGTCGGCGGGATGGCCCCGGTGCATGCAGCGATCCAGTTCACCCACCGTGACGGGGCCAATGCGCTTTCCGGTGTCGTCCACCTTGGGGTAGTTGGCTTCCAGCCACGCCTCGAACTCGAAGCGGTAGAGCCGACGTTCCACCTCATCGGCCAGCATGTTGGTGATCGGTCCAACTCCGAAAAACGGGTTGACGGTGCGGGCGGGTGGACCACCTGCGGTGACGCTCAGTACGGCTTCGCGCTGTTTCTTCAACTCTTCGAGAACTGCCATCTCTCTTCTGTGGTTTGCTCGTTTGTGTGGATTGTCATGCCCCTTGCCCTCTCCCGGAGGCGGGAGGCACGATTAATAGAAACCATTGTGGCTCCCCGCCCAAAACCTGTTTTGGGCGCAAGAACTCAGGCGACCTTTATCGGGGTTGCCAGCTCGCTCTGGCACTCCTGCTGGAGTTCCTGAAAACGCTCGATGTGTTGCGGATGCGGGGTGTAGTACATGTTAAGGTTGCCCCGGTCGGTGTCCTCCCAGAAGGCGGGTCCGGCGAACTTCAGCCTCGCAAAAATCATTCCCATCGTCTTGTTGAAGAGCTCGTGGCCAAGCAACTGGTAGTCCTGCATCGTGTCCTTGGCGACCTGACGGGCTTTTTCTTCATTTCCGATGTCGAGGAAGTAAAGCGCGAGACCAATGTGCATGAGGCGCACACCGACATTCTTGCTGAAGAAATTGACCGCAAAATCACGATCCACGTTCTGAAAATTGTCGAGCGTCAAGAACTCTTTGAAGCGTTCCTGAAAGAACTCTGCATCCCACTGCTTTTGGTGCATGAGGATCAGTGCCTTGTTCATCTCCACTGCAATGACATCAAGGATGAACGCAAGCGCAGGTGCCTGAGTGCAGGCGTTGAAGCAGTTCAGTCCGTAAAAAACAAAGTATCCGAAGCAGGTTTTGACGCGGGCCTGGGCGTTGTGTTCAACGAGATGCCGCACGAACTCTCCGTAGTGGAAGACGAGGTTGTAGAGGTTGCGCGGTTCGTTGTTGGTTTGTCCGTGTTTGATGCCGAAGCGGACGTGGGTGTTGAAGCGGATCGTGACCACTTCGATCAGCGGTTCGTCCCCAGCTTCCAGTGCCCGCTTTCCCAGCTTGTTGAGTTGTTCGGCACAAAGAGTGGAGAGGTCGAACTGGCCAGTTTCCAGAAAGCTGATGTAGCCGTTGCCGAGCAAAACCAGAGCTTTTTGCTCGAAAAAGGTGTGGGCTTCCTCAAGGTCTGGAAGTTGCCCCTGCATGGTCCGGAAGGAGATGTCTTCCCGGACACGCGGATGCACCTTGAAAAACTCGTTCGGCAGCTTGGGTTTGTAGTCCAGATAGCGAGCCAACAGCCAGCCGAAGCCTTCAATGACTTCCGCCTTGGATTCCTTGTACGGAACGTAGGTGAGCAGGTCCGTGAGTTGGTTGAGTGCCTCGAACAGAAAATACTGCCGACTGCCATGCAGGTTTTCCGGCAACTTGGCGTCCGGACCAAGCTTGCTGAGCTTTGCCAGCGTCTTGTCCGCCCCCTGCAGCAACGACTGGATCACCCGGCTGGTCTTTGTCGAGATCAGGATGACCATGATGAACGGGAAGATGCTGAGCAAGTACAACGGCAGCAGGACGTGGTAGTTGAAGACGAAGCTCGGCACCAAGGGAATGCCGGATTCGGCAACAATCTTGATGGTGAGATCGTGAATCGTGCAGCCAATGGTCCACCAGACATAGAGCAGGCTCATCCAGTGGGACATGTAGAGGTCGATGAGCTTGGGAACGCTCTGGGCGGCAAAGGTGATCACCACCGTCAGGCTTCCCAGCACCAAGCCCGTGAAGACCACCCAGACAACGGGAGCGAAGGCGGTGTCGATCAGTTCCCAAGTGACTGAAAACCGCGCTTCCAGAAAATCCTTGTAGGCCGGAAAGACATACCATGTGAACAACCGGTCGGCGAGGAAGATGCCGGAGAAAACGATGGCTGCGGCTTGCAGAGACTGCGAGGTCGCCAGCAAACGCCGCAGGATCAGGCCAAGTGTGACCAAGGGGGCCTGCGACGTGGTTTGCATGGTCAGGGCATAAGGAGAAGGAGCGGATGCCGGGAATCAGGATGATTCTGCGGATTACTCCTTTTGAGACGATTCCGGAGCCGGGGCTGCACGGAGAGGAACGATACTGCCTTCGTTGGTCTCCAGAATTGCCTGAAAGGTCGGCTTGTGGGGCAGTGCGGCCTTGGCGGGTTCGTCCAGTTCGTAGAGTGATTTCGCCCGCTTGGCGGTGATCAACACCTTCTCGAAGAGGTTGATCGTGGATTCTTTGCGGTGTTCCTCAATCAGTTTCAGGTAGTCTTGGCTCATGTGGACCTTGCGGATGTGGGTTGGGTGTTAGAGTCCAAGGCGCAGAAGCTGCACCTCGGCATCGTTCTTAAAAGGGGAATTCGCGGAGGCAGCGGCTAGTTTCCGGAGCAGTTCCGCAGCCTTGGCTTTGTCGCCTTGGCGCAGGGCAAGTTGAGAGCGGAGCTTGGTGCGCAAGCCGTCAAGTTTCGGATCACTGAGCGCCGCAAGCTGCTGCTCGGCCTCATCCCAGCGTTGTAGTTCTCCGAGTGCAATGGCTCTGGCCAACCGGGCGGTGTTGTGTTGTGCGGGGGCACTCTGGGGATGCGACAGCACCCGCTGCCAGGTTGGGAGGGCGGCCTCCCAGTTTTGCAGGCGAGCGTGGGACGCTCCCAATTCCAGCAAAGCGAGAACACTCAGCGCAACGTCCGGAACCTCCTTTAGAAAATGTTCTAGCCCGACAATGCCCTGCCGCAACCGCTCCTGCTCGCCGAGGCTGGCGTTGCTGAAGGGTTGCCGAGCGGCGAAATAGAGATCGGCTTGCTCAATGCGCTGCTGCTTGGAATACTCCCACCATCCCCAGAGGGCCACCACAAGGACGGCTACGACCACAGCCGCAATGGTGACTTGCTTGCGTTTGCGGTAAGCTTGATCGGCAACCTGGTAGAGAGCCTGCTCAAAGCGATCTGGTTGGAGTAAAAGCTTGCGGGGAAGGTCTTCTGCCGCAGGGGCGTGGGACGGGGTGGGTGATTTGGCCATGTCGGGACTGATAAAGAGTGAGGCGTTTCGTAAATTACAAACTCTTTAGAATAGGCTTGAATGTCGTTTTCTTCAAGCCGAAATTCCCGAAACCCCGGCTATTCTCCGCTTCAGGCACAAAATGCCTCTGGACTCTCCCAAGGTTTTGTGTGGGCAGGCCGTGTTTCCAAGCGGATTCAAGCTGGCTCTCGCCTCCGGGCCTTTGGTCTTTTTCTTGCTTGGCTGTGGAATCCGGGGATGGGCTTCGGAGGCTTGAGATCGCCGCAACAATTGACGCTTGCCATAGACTTTCAGGGATGAACCGTTTCGGGCTCCAACTCCTCACTGCGCTCACCTTCCTGCTCACCTCCTTTACGGCGACCGCACAATCCGACTTCCTTCAGGGCAACACCTTCAACTACGACAACCAGCTTGTCAGTGGCTTCAGCGAGGATGGCCGCGTCAAGGTGCTGCTGCTCACGCTACTGCCCTATGATCTCACGGAGACCGCCGCCGAGAAGATTGGCCACGCCCTGCAGCTCAACCTCTTCAACACCAACCATTTCACCGTCGTCGGCCCCTCAGAGTGGAACGCACAGATTCAGGAGCGCGACCCCACCCTGGCAGACTGCCACGACATCGCCTGCGGGGTTTTGATCGGCAAACTCTTCAACGCCGACAAGGTTTTGGTGGGCAGTGTGCGGGCGGAGACGATTCTGGATGAAAACGGCAACGAGGTGCAGGGCTTGGTGCTGAGAGCGAAAATTGTGGACGTGCTGACCATCGAAATCGATTACGATGACGAGGTGCGCTTCACGGATGCCCGGCTCCACGACTCTCTTTTCCAAATGGCGTTGCGCATTTCACACAACACCCAACTGCGCGGATATGTCCTCAAGCTCAACGCCGCCACTATTACGGTGGACTTGGGACGAGCGCATGGACTCAAGGTCGGCAACCGACTGGTGGTGTTCCGTCCAACGACTGCGACCTCCACGCTGGAGGGACAGCCACTGGAACTTAATTTCGAGAACATCGCTATTGCCGAAGCCATCCGTGTGAACGACATGTCCTCGGAAATCAACCTCATCCAGAGGCGGTCATCGGTGCTCATCGGTGATCAGGTCCGGACCTATGTGAACAAGAACAAGCAGATCACCCTGATCGCGCAAACCCGCAAAGAACTCGACACTCAAAAACGCATCGCTCCCCGCACGAAACCGCTGAAGTTAGTGCCTCAGCAGCTTGTACAGGAGGACACGGGTGAAAACCGCTGGGCCAGAAAATATGCTGCGGCTCAGGAGAACGAAGAATTCTGGACGATCGCCGCCATCGCTGCCGCAGGAGGAGCCGTGCTTTCGGCCAGTGGCATCATCAAAATCGACTCTGGAATCGACCAGTACCTGCCCTGGATTTTGGGGGGTGCCACCATTTACAGTGGTTATCGCTACATTGAAGGCCGCGACACTGTCGACGCCCTGCGTGCCGAGGGTCGCTCCAGTGGCTTTCTCTCTTGGAAATGGTCTCCCACCTCCGGGCCAATTCTGGCCTACACGCTTTCCTTCTGATTCTCCAACGCTTTCCGTGCTGAGGCTTGGAGCCCCTCGGTCACTCTGAAGCTCTCAAAGAGCATCGTCAGCGTTTGGGGACTGGCGAGAACCATGTTCTGGGTTGCCGCCTACGACTGCACTGATCACTCGACCAACCGGATCACCTCTCCAAAAGGAAAATCCTCGCAAGTGCGGGTAGCTGCGCAAAATGTCCTGAGTTTCACCGCAGGTGCTATTCCGGACGCATGGTGGGAAAAAGAATCACGTCGCGGATCGTGTATTGTCCGGTGAGCAGCATCACCATGCGGTCCATGCCGATGCCGATGCCACCCATCGGTGGCATCCCATATTCCATCGCCCGCAGGTAATCCTCATCCAGCGGGTGCGTTTCGGCCTCGCCGCCGCGCCCGCGCTCGACCTGCTCCTCCATCAAATCGCGTTGCACCACCGGGTCGTTGAGTTCGGAATAGGCGTTGGCCATTTCCCATCCGTTGATGAACATCTCAAAGCGCTCAATCAGTTCTGGATTGTTGCGGTGCGTCTTGCAGAGTGGACTGGTTTCCTTGGGATGATCGGTGATGAAGATCGGCTGGATGAGTTGCGGTTCACAGGTTTCCTCGAACACCAACTGCATCGCCAAGCCTCGGTTCCAATTTCCGTCCAAACTCCAGCCGCGTTGCTCCAGCAAGTTTTGGAGTTCCGTGTCACTCAATCCGGAAATCGCAAGGCCACCAAGTGTTTCAATCGCCTCGGTCATGGTCAGGCGCTGCCACGGTGATTTCACATCAATGAGCTTTCCGTCGTACTCGAACTGCGTGGAGCCGTTCAGGGCAAGGGCACAGCGGCTGTAGATTTCCTCGCAGTGGCGCATCATCGCCGTGTAATCCACATTGGCCTGATAAAACTCCAGCATCGAGAATTCCGGGTTGTGCGTGCGGTCAATGCCCTCGTTGCGGAAGTCTTTGACAAACTCAAACACCGCATCGAAGCCTCCGGAGATCAGGCGTTTGAGGTAGAGTTCGTTGGAGATGCGCAGGTAGAAGGTCTGGTCCAGCGCGTTGTGATGCGTGGTGAACGGAGTCGCGTTGGCTCCGCCATAGACGGCTTGGAGCGTTGGAGTTTCGACTTCCAGAAAATCCTGCTCGGCCAAGTAGTTTCGAGTCGTCTGGAAAATCGTGTTGCGCTGCCGGAAGACTTGCGCGACTTCCGGATTCAGGACAAGATCGGCATAACGCTGGCGATACCGGAACTCCTTGTCCGTGACTTCGTCGTGGACAATGCGCTCGCCATCCTTTTCCTCCACCTTGGGCACAGGCAGTGGGCGGATCGCCTTGGAGAGCAAAACCACTTGCTTGGCCCGCAGCGTCAACTCCCCCGTCTTGGTACGCATCATTGTCCCGGTGATGCCCAGAAAATCTCCGATGTCACACAGGCCAAAAAGCTCGAATCCAGAAGCACCCACCTCGTCTTTGCGGACGTAAATCTGGAGGCGTTGCTGCTGGGCCTGCACATTTCCAAACATCGCCTTGCCCTGCCCTCGAACTGCCATTAGACGGCCTGAAAGCTGAACCGACACTCCGGACTCCAGCAGGGCATCTCCCTGTCCATGAAGTTCCGGAACCGTGTGGGTTCCAGCAAAAGCGTAGGGATATGGCTCGATGCCGAGTTCCCGGATGCGAGCGAGCTTGTCGAGGCGAATTTGGCGTTGGTCGGAAGAATCCTGCATGGTGGCGTGAAACGGATTTTCAGTGCAAAACAAACCATTCAAATTACGGGAATTCCGAGTCACTCACAACGCAATTGTCTGCGGATGCGTCGTGGCGTCGTGGCTTGCATGTCCTCAAACGGATTCGTGGTGGCGCAGCAAGATCAATCGTGGTCTAAAATAAGATACACTTTGCAAAGAGGTAGCATGGCACTCGCAGAGCAGGACATCGAATTCATCAAACAGCACCTTGGAGAGTGACTGACCGAGGTCAGCTTGGGCAAGCCTCCAGCGGTTTACGAAATTGAGCTGCGGGAGCGCATGATCCGGGTGGAGGAAGAACTGAAGCATCAGCGGGAATTGATGCAGCAGGGTTTTGCCATGATGGATAAGCGCTTCGAGGAAATGCAGCATCAAATGGACAAGCGCTTCGATGCTGTGGACAAGCGCTTCGAGGCCGTGGACAAACGCTTTGAGGAGATCACAAGCCGATTGGATCGCTTCATGGTTTGGTCGTTCAGCACCACCGTGACGGTCGGTGGCTTGGTCGTGGCCATCCTCAAGCTCTGGAACTGAGCTTGTGAGCAGTTAATCCAACGTCAGGAAGAGCGATTTCCTAGGCTGTCCCTTGACGGCGCGGCTGAGGTGTCCCTGTCCGGTGGTGTCCTCGGCAAGCAGGAGGTCTCCGGTTTGAAACACCCGCCGGGTGCCATCGCCCACCTCAATGTCCACTTCCCCTTCCAGCATCACGATGTACTGCCGACGTGGGGCATTGTGCCATTCGTAGTGGTAATCCCCAGAGGTTTCTCGGAAAATCACTCCGGTCGCTGGGATGAGTTTTGACAGTTTCCCGATGTCTCCGTGGTCAAAAATCGGCACATCGATGTCCTCAAAGTGCGACTGGCCGTCGTCGCCCGTGTACAGTCGTGTGACTTTCATTTCGTGTTCTCCATGGGTTAATGCAGGCACTCCTGCAAAGATTTGCTGAGATTGTTGAGCAGTGTGAAGTACAAATCCGGCCCCGCCGACAATTCTGCTCCAATGGGATCCAGCACCCCATGCTTGACCTCGAGTCCGTTGGACACCACCCGCAGTAGTTTAGGCGAAAATTGCGGTTCTGTGAAGACACAACGCCCTCCGGAACCCAGCATTTGTGTGCGGAGCGTTTGCAAACGCTGCATTCCGGGAGAGTGCTCGTGGCTGAGTGTCACCGCTCCAATGGGGTGCAGGTTGTAGCGTTTTTCAAAATACTGGTAGGCATCGTGAAACACGAGGTAGGGTTTTTGGGAGAGTGAAGACAAGCCCTCACGCAGTACCGCATCCAGTGCATCCAGTCGTTTACGGAGCCTCTGTCCATTGTCGTGATATGCTTGAGCTTGTTCCGGATCAACGGCTTGGAGCGTGGTCACAATGATTTGCACCATGACTTTGGCATTATTGGGGTCAAGCCAAAGGTGGGGATCCCTGCCTTCATGGTCGTCTCCGGAATACGATTCTTCCGTTTCACGATCGTGGGAATTCCACACCAAGCCTTGACGAAGACTCAACCAGTGAATCTCCTCCGTGTCTGTCAAGGCCACCACCACAGCCTTGCGGGCGAGGGTGCGGAGCGGTTTGCTTAAAAAAGCTTCCGACTCTTCCCCGATCCAAAACACCACCTCGGCGGCTTGCAACGCACTCGCACCACTGGGACGCAACGCATAAGTGTAGGGTGAGGCTTGCCCCCGAATCAGTAGTTTGGGCTGGGCGATTCCAGCCATCACTCCTGCCACCAGCGAGTGCAGTGGTTTGATTGAAACCACCACCTGCGGGCTGGCTTGTGCGCTGGAAATTCCCAGCCTAATCGTCAGCAAAATGGCAATGAGTGCCGCTTTTAAGTGCATCCGGGGTTCTTGTCTCTTGCCTCAAGCTATGTTATAAAGTTACATTATAGAACTCAGTGAGTGCATCGTCAACTATCCCATGAATTGAAAAATCCGTATGACCGCAGCACAGCAAGGATTTCCGGAGCGTGGGCATGACCACGCCGCTTGTCTGTTGCAGATTCTCTCCAATGCCGAGGCGGTGTGCCAGCAGCACGAGGTGCGCTTGACTCCACAGCGTCGGCAGGTGTTGGAGATTTTGGCCGGCAGCCATTCCCCGTTGGGCGCGTATGACATTCTGGAGCAAATGGATTCCTCGGGTCGGCGTTCGGCTCCGATCACGGTGTACCGCGCTCTCGATTTTCTGATTGAACAGGGGTTGGTCCATCGCCTCACGAGTCTGAACGCCTTCACCGCCTGCGTGCACTCCGATTCTGAACACATCGCGCAATTCCTGATTTGCCGCGCTTGCCGCACCGTTGCCGAACTGAAGAGCAGTCGGGTCGCCCAAACCATCCAGCAGGATGCGGAACATGCAGGTTTCGCGGTCGCTCAACAGGCGGTGGAAGTGACGGGCATTTGCCGGGATTGTGGAGTCTGAACGATGGCGGATTCTGCTGAGCGCACTCTGCTGCAGGCTTCCGGGATTTCCATGAGACTCGGGAGGCTGCAACTGTTGGAGCAGGTTTCACTTGCGGTGACTGAGGGAGAGATCGTCACAGTGATCGGTCCGAATGGCGCAGGCAAAACGACGCTGTTGCGGATCCTGTTGGGGTTGCTGCCCGCGAGTTCAGGACGCGTGGTCAAGCGTCCCCGGTTGCGGATCGGCTATTTGCCGCAGCGCCTCACCGTGGATCCGGTGCTGCCGCTTTCAGTGACAAGGATGATGACGCTGACCGCTGCTCATCCCCGCAAGCAAATTGTGTCTTCACTGGAGGAAACGGGAGTAGCCCACCTGATCGACGAACCTGTGCAAGTCTTGTCCGGAGGGGAATTTCAGCGCATGATGTTGGCCCGCACATTGTTGGGAAATCCGGAACTGCTGGTGCTCGATGAACCCGTGCAGGGGGTGGATTACATGGGTGAAGCCAAGTTGTACGAACTGATTGGACGCATTCGGGATCGGCATGGCTGCGGGGTGTTGATGGTGTCGCACGACCTGCATGTCGTGATGGCGTCCACGGATCGGGTGGTGTGCCTCAATCGGCATGTTTGCTGCGAGGGACAGCCCGAAGAAGTGAGCCGACATCCGGAATACCTGCGGCTCTTTGGCTTGGAATCCGGCACCGCCCTGGCCGTGTACACCCACCACCATGACCACACGCATCACTTGTCCGGAGCGGTGCATCTGGAACAGCCGCACGCCGAAACTGCAACTAGAGAGCCGTCATGATCCTCGACGATTTTTTCTGGCGGTCGCTGCTGGCGGGGGCGGGGGTGGCATTGGTGGCAGGGCCGCTCGGTTGTTTTGTGGTCTGGCGGCGGATGGCCTATTTTGGAGACACGATGGCCCACTCTTCATTGCTTGGCGTCGCGCTTGGGTTTCTGCTCGGCATTGACCTCATGCTTGGAGTGTTTGCGGTGGCCCTTGTGGTGGCGCTGCTCCTGTTCGCCTTCCAACGGCAACGGCAACTTGCGAGTGATGCTGTACTCGGCACCCTCTCGCATGCTTCCCTCTCACTGGGCATGTTGGTGATCAGCCTGATGACATGGGTGCGCGTGGACTTGATGAGCTATTTATTCGGGGACATCCTCGCAGTTGACGTCAAGGACTTGCTCTGGATTTACGGAGGCGGGGGGGTGGCACTCGGAGTGCTCCTCTGGATTTGGCGTCCGCTGCTCGCGGTGACGGTGGATGAAGCACTCGCACAGGCTGAAGGGATTCCCACCCTGCGCCTGCAACTGGTGTTCATGCTGCTGATCGCCGGATTGATCGCCCTCGCTATGAAGATCGTCGGCATCCTGCTTATCACCTCACTGCTCATCATTCCTGCAACGGCTGCTCGGCGTTACAGCCGCACTCCGGAGCAAATGGCCATGGGTGCCGCCCTTGTTGGAGTGGCGTCCGTGGGGCTTGGTCTCACCACCTCCCTGCATTTTGACACTCCATCCGGGCCCTCGATTGTCGTGGCCGCGGTGTTGTTCTTCCTGTGCAGTGTAGTGCCGCTGCCGCGTTCAAGCTGAACGCGGTTCGTCAGCTTCACTCGCCGGGCGTTTCGGTAGCAAATCCAAGTGCTTCATGAGGGCGACAAACTCGCCGAGTCGCCGCTTCCGGTATGCTCCGGTGTCCACCTCGGAGTAATCGAAAAAACCGACACCATCCCTCAGTCCGTTGCGCCCCTGCTGCATGTTCTCCACTACGATCTCTGGAGCTTGATAACGGGCATCCACCGCCTTGCTCAGATAGTTGGAGGCGTGGTACAAAATGTCGCCGCCCCCCCAGTCGATGAATTCCAGCAATCCCAGAATCGCAAAGCGTGGACCAAAGCCGTAGTGGATCGCTCGGTCAATGTCTTCGGCAGAGGCAACGCCCTCTTCGAGCAAGCGGGCGGCCTCGTTCATTGCCAACGCTTGAATTCGGGGCACGATGTAGCCCGGAGAGGCATTGCAGACCACAGTTTTCTTGCCAATGGCTTCCAGCGATGTCCTCAGTTGGGTGACGGCCTCAGTGGAGGTTTGCTCACTCTTGCTGATTTCCACGAGCGGCATCAGGTGTGCGGGATTGAGCCAGTGGGCGTTCATGAATCGTTCAGGAGAGCGGACGAACTTAGCCAACTCCGTTACCAGAAAGGTTGAGGTTGTGGAGGCGATCACAGTATCGTTCGGCACAACTTCACTGACGAAGGCGAGTACGGCTTCCTTGGCGGACATGACCTCCGGAACTCCTTCGTAGATGATCGGGCATTGCTCCAGCACCGTGCTTGCGTCGCCCCGGTGATGGTCGCTGATCAGGTTAAGAATGCGTTCAACCTCACCCTCATTCAGCAAATTAACAGAGGCAAGAAAATTCAGATCGGCCCGTAGTTCAGCTTTGCCAGCGACAACCATCTGCTGCCACTCGGAAGTGCTGCGCGCTTTCAGGTCAATCAGGGCCACTCGCTGTCCGGAATAGGCGTAGCTCAAGGCGATGCCACGGCCCATGCGCCCGGCACCAACCACGCCGATGACAGCTTCCATCAGCAGAAACCTTTGTGCAGCAGGGTGTGCATTTGCTCTCGGCTCAGGTCTGCCAATCCCAGATTTTCCAAGGTGCGTCCTTCCACATAGAGGTCGCGTTCAAGGATGGCACTGCCGATGCTCAGCATTCCGGTGGCGATGGGGGTCTCCACTCCCGCCCATTTGCCGACGGACACGATGAAGGACATGCCCAGTGCAACATCCTCGACCATGTAGCGATGCTTTTGGAGGTCAATGTCTTCACGCCAGTCACCACTATCCACTAGTTTTTCGTGGGCCGAGTAGCCGTACATCCACTCGTCACCAGCGCCGGGACCATTGTAGTGATCCCGGAGCGGAAAATGTGGTGCGCTGTATCCTAAGGCTTCCCGGATCCGAATGCGTTCCTGATCCAGCGCATCGGTGACTCGCCGGATCGAGGGCTGGGTACCCTCGTTGTGAATATCCCACGAATCGAAATGTTCCAGTGGTCCCGCGTTCATGAGGATCAGCGGTGGGTGAATGATCGGCCCGGCGTTCATCAACGCTCCGCTGAGGGCATCCTCGCAAGGCTCAACCGATGGATACGCTGCTTTCAAAACTCGATAGGCGTCTTCGGATTTTTCGGCAGGAAAGACTCCGGTGGGCAAGCGCGTCGCGTAGCCGCTACAGATGACTTGCCGGGGCGCACGCTTACGGGCGAGGTAGGGCAAGGTGCCGGTTTCCGCGAAAACCGTATTGTTGTGGTTACCCGACTCGCGCATGGCCTTGGCGAACAGGTAGCTGCCAAAGGTTCCGGGTGGCAAAAAGACCACCTGCCCGTCTTGCAGCAGAGGTGCCAGTTGCTGGGACAGGTCTTCGTGGGTGGTTGCAGGTAGAGGAATCAGCACTAATTGAGCACCGTCAATAGCTTCCTCCAACGAGGTGGTCGTCCGTGCAATGGGCACGTCACGTTCGCCCCGGAAATCCTTGACCGCAATGCTGCCTGCGGTCGTCACGGCTTGTAGCGCGGCGGCATCACGCCGCCAGAGCCGCACTTCGTGTCCCTTTTCCGACAATTCCACCGCTGCCGCATAGCATCCGTGCCCACCGCCAATGACCGCAATTTTCATGTTTATTCCTTACGTCTCAAGGGAGTTCTCCATTGATCGTGATTCGTGGTGCAGGGAGCGTTGAGCGCGGCTGGTAAATTTCAGGATTGGTAGGGCCACGGGTTGTCCTGCCGCCATGCGGTCAGGTGGACTTCGCGGTTTTCCAGCACCGCTTCAAGGCTGCGGATGCAAGCCATGTGGCCACCGAGGGCTTCGTAATCATCGCGTCGCAGGGTGAACTCAATGGGGCCGACAAGCGCGGGAGTGGGAACGTAGCCAAAGGCGTTGTCCGGCAGGCGCGTGACATCCACCATCAGCGTGATGCCGCCGCCGGGCCAGACATAGGCCGGAGCGCCACCGCAGGTGACACGGGTGAGCATCTGCTTGACCGAGCGCGTGAGCCGCACCGGGTTTTCGGTCACACCCGCCCGCAGACTACCACCCGCTCCGGCCATGAAGAGGACCGAAGTGAGCGCGGGTTCGCAGTTCTCGCCGATGCGTTCCACTACGGTTTGCAGCACGTCCGGCATTTCGGCGGGAACCGGGGTCAGGTTTTCGTCCAACACAAAAAAGGCCGCATCCTCGCCCGTGGTGCTGACCATCAACAGGCGCAGTCCGGGATAGGCGACCTCCGGCTTGATGCGGTCAATGATGTCAAGCGGGTTGGTGACGTTGGTGCCGCCCCAGCCGTGTCCGGGTTCGGCGACCTGGAAGTAGCGCCCCGGAGTCGAACGCCGCCCACGTACGCGGATGCCTGTGGGTTCAATGCCGAGAAAACGCCCCGCTTGGTGTTCGGACAGCACTCCGGTGATGTGATCGTCCACCACGATCACCTCATCGGCGTGGCCGTGCCATTGCTTGGCGAAGATGCCGATGGTTGCCGAGCCGCAGCCCACCCGCATGCGCTCTTCGGCGTTGCCGTCAATGATCGGTGCCTTCCCAGCTTGGATCACAAGCGTGGAGCCGTCGTCAATGCAAAGTTCGACCGCCCCTTTGTTGCAGAGCGTGAGCATCATCTCGCAGGTGACACGCCCCTCCTGCTTGCTACCACCTGTGAGGTGCCGCACGCCGCCGAGCGTGAGCATTTGTGAGCCGTATTCCGCCGTCATCACATGCCCGACCTCCTCACCCTTGCAGCGCACCGATGCCTGCTCCGGACCAACGTAACGGTCGGTGTCAATCTTCACCTTGAGGCTGCAATAGCTGAAGATGCCCTCAGTGACGACCGTCACCATGTCCACGCCCTCATGCTCGCTGGAAATGATGAAGGGCGCGGGTTTGTAGTCAGGGTAGGTTGTGCCAGTGCCGATTGCGGTCAGGAAGGTGTCTTGTTGGGCGAGCAGGGAGCCGTTCCAGCTTCCGGGTTCGCCGAGGAAGGGGACAATCTCACCCTGATCGGCCTGCACCTTGTTCGCCAACACAACAGGATCGGTGCGGATCAAGATGCCGTCGGCATTGCCGTAGCGTCCGCAGGAACCCGTCTTGCCCGGACTGATGCGGCAGAGGATGGGGCAGGCATCGCAGTTGACCTTGAGGTCATCGGTCTGTGCAGAGGATTCCATCATTATCACGCCCTTCCCTGCTGAAGCAGCGCCTCCCGAACTCGGTCGGGAGTGGCAGGGACACGAGTGATGCGGGCACCTGTGGCGTGGTAGATGCCGCCAAGGATCGCTGGGGCTGTGGGGATCAGCGCGTGTTCACCAAGACCTTTTGCTCCGTAAGGGCCAAGCGGTTCAGGGTCTTCCACAAAGATTGTTTCGATTGTTGGCATGTCACCAACGGTGGGGATCAGGTAGTCATGCAGGTTCTCCGTCACGCCTTGCAGGTACTCCTCCATCAGCGCGAAACCGAGTCCTTGTGCGATGCCCCCGTGAACCTGACCTTCCGCCTGCGAGGGGTTGATCACCCTGCCCACGTCATGTGCCGCCGCCATGCGCAGCACCTTGACGGTGCCGAGTGCGATGTCCACCTCGACCTCGGCGATTTGTGCCCCGAATCCGTAGGTTGCGTAAGGGCTACCCTGCCCGTTTTCATCGAGCTTCAGGGTCGGTGGATCGAAGGTGCCTTCGCCGAGAAACACGTCGCCGTTCTCCAGCTTGGGCCGTTGGGTGAGGTCCAAATCCTTGCTTCCGGAGGCTTCATGCGCGAACACGACTCCGGGGCGGAATTCCAGTTGGGCATTCGGTCCCGCGCCGAGTTTTTCCAGCAATTGCCGCCGCAAGTCTTCCCCGGCGAGTTGCGAGGCTTTTCCAGAGATGAAAGCTTGGCGCGACGCGGAGGTTTTCCCGGCATCGGCGGTGCGGTCGGTGTCGCCCATCACAAAGTGGAAACACTCTGCCGGAACGCCAAGAGCATCAGCACAGACTTGCACCATGATCGTGTTTGCGCCCTGCCCAATGTCCATCGCACCGTTGTAGAGCGTGAGCTTGCCGCCGCGAGTCACCCCCACACGCATGGTGGAGGGGTTCGACATCGAGGTGTTGCCGCAACCGTACCAGACCGTGCCCACACCCACACCACGCTTTTTGGGGGCTGGCGGATTTGCATTGAATTCTTCCGCTTCCTTTCGCCATTGGGTCCAACGACTGCGCAGGGCTTCGAGGCATTCGGCTTGTCCCGCGCTGTGTTCGAGCAGTTGTCCGGAGGCGGTGCGTTGTCCTTTGCGCAGTGCGTTTTTGTGCCGGAATTCCAGTGCGTCCATGCCGATGGACTCCGCAAGCTGATCCATCAACCCCTCACAGGCCAAGGACGCTTGTGGGACCCCGAAGCCCCGGAAGGCGCCGGAGGGCGGTTCGTTGGTCAGCAAAGCTTGGGTCTCGCCCCGGATGCTGGGAAGAAAGTAAGGTCCGGAGCAATGAATCGGCACCCGATCCGCTACTGTTGGTCCCCACGAGGCGTAGGCACCTGTGTTGAAATCGCCCTTGAAGTGCAGGGCGGTGAGCAAACCCTCTTTGGTGCAGCCAGCTTTCGCGTGAATGCGGGCAGGGTGACGCTTGGTGGAGGATGCGAGCGATTCCGGACGGGTGAAGGTGCAGCGCACCGGGACGTTGAGCAGCCACGTCGCCAGCGCGACCAGCGGTTGCAGGGAGAGGTCGAGCTTGCCGCCGAAACCGCCGCCGACCGCCGAGGGGATCACCCGAATCTGCTCGGCATCCAACCCCAAAACGGAGGCGACCTCGGTCTTGTCCATGAACGGCGTTTGCGTGGTCACGAACAACTCGATGCGATCGCCCACCCTGCGGGCGTGTCCGGCTTCCGGCTCAATGTAGCAGTGTTCTACCGCCGAGGTTTGGCAAGAGATTTCAGCAACAAAATCGGCCTCCCGAAATCCGGACTCCACGTCTCCTTTGTTGATGAAACCACGGGCAAGCACGTTGTCGGGATGCTCGGCTTGCACGGGTTCACACTCGCCGGACAAGGCACTGTCCCATCCGGAAACCGGAGCTTCAATCGTCCATGCGATGCCGAGATCGTCAAGCTCGATGCGTTCGATGGTTTCGTAGTCGCCCACGAGCGCAACCACGGCTTCGCCTCGATAGCGCACCTGCCCATCCGCCAGCACCGGCTGGTCCTTGATGTGCGGATAAACACCGAAGCCGTTGAGTCCGGGAATGTCGGCGGCGCTGAAGATTTTCCTCAAGCCGGGATGGCGTTCTTCGCACGAAGTCAGGTCGCCCAGCGTGAACCGTGCCCGACGGTGCGGGGAGCGCAAGACCCGAAGCCAGAGTGCGCCTTCCGGAGCTTCGTCGGCCCCGAAGCGTTCGTCGCCCGTCACCTTCTTTTTGCCGTCCACCCGGATCATCGGTGCCCCCACCGCCGCTCCCGGAGCCGGAGAGTGCAAAGCTTCCGTGGTTTCTGCGGCTTTCAGCACGGCCTGCACGATCTTGCGGTAGCCTGTGCAGCGACACAGAACGCCGCCGAGGGCATCCAGCACCTGAGCTTCGGAGGGCGAGGGCACCCTGTCCAACAAGTCGGACGCAGCCATCAACATCCCCGGAATGCAGATGCCGCACTGTGCTGCACCTTCGTTGAGGAAGGACTGCTGGAGCGCGTTGAGCCGCCCATCTTGCGCCAAGCCTTCGACGGTCGTGACCGAGCGTCCCTGCACCTGCCCGACCGGAACCATGCAAGCACAGATCTGCTCGCCGTCAATGAGGACGGTGCAGGCCCCACAGTCTCCGGCATCACAGCCGACTTTGGTTCCGGTCAGCCCCAAATCCTCGCGCAGCACATCGGTGAGTCTCCGGATCGGGCTAACAGCGACCGCAACCGACTTACCGTTCAGAGTCAGGGAAATGGCCTGCTCTTGGGCTGTGGATCGTTGGCCGCTGGTGGCCGTTGGCTGGTGGGTGGTGGTGGTGTCGCTGTCTTCGAAGGTCATGTTTCGCTCTGTTCCGTCAGCTTGAGAATTGCTCGTTGCACCAAGATTGGCACCACCTCGTTCCGATAGCTGGCCCGTGCCCGCACGTCGTTAATGGGCGAGAGTCCGACGCAATGTTCCGGAGTCACCCGGAGTTCCGCAACGGATTTACCGAGCATGTCCTGCTCCAACTGGCTCAGCCGTTTTGCCACCGGAGAACACGCGCCCACGGCCACACGCAAATCCGTAATGCGCCCATGCTCGTCCAGTGCCATCACGGCCCCGACCATGACAATCGAGATGACGAGGTAACGCCGCGCCCCCAGCTTTTCAAAACTGGAACGCGCCTGTCCGGAGGGTTTTGGAATGATGAGGCCCGTCACCAATTCTTCAGGCGACCGCGCCGTTTGACGATTGCCGAGCATGAATTCATACAATGGCAAGGTGCGGATGCCGCTCGTGGAACTCAACTCCACCTGTGTGTTGAGTGCAAGCAGGTTCGGAACGCTGTCTGCTGCCGGAGAGGCGTTGCAGATATTGCCGCAGAGCGTTCCGGCATTTTGGGTCTGCACTCCGCCGACCGTGACCGCCGCCTGCTTGAGCCCGTCGAAGTACGACGGCAGGTCTGTCCGGATCACATCGCTCCAAGTGACTCGTGCGCCGATGCGGAACTCCTGCTCGGTTTCCTGAATCTGCTTGAGGCCCACAAGCGCAGAGACATCCAGTATGTCCTCGTCCAGCGATTTGCCGACGCGGGCAGGGTAGAAATCGGTGCCGCCCGCCACCACCATCAGCGGTTGGCGAGCCAGCAGTTCCAAGGCATCCGGGATTTCAGTGGGTCGGAAATACGCGCCCATGCAGGATTAGCGGTTCGTGTGAGTGGTTGGTATGGGGTTGCTTGATCTGTTCAAAAACTCTTCCAGATAAACCACACAAAAGCAAGCAGGAGCAAGGAGAAAGTTTTGTTTTCCTTGGGCATCGGTTTAGAATGAAAAGCCTTTGCCGGATCTGCTTCCACCTCACTCCAAAAAGGCCGTCATGATCTTCTTCGACTACTTCCGTTCTTCCGCAGGCTTCCGGGTTCGCATTGCCTTGCGGCTCAAACGCATTGAGGTCGAGCGCCGCCCGGTTCATCTGCGCAAGGGCGAGCAGCGCGATTCCGGGTTTCTTGCCCTCAATCCCCAAGGCTTGCTCCCCGCGCTGGTGCTGGACGACGGGGCCGTGTTGACCCAATCCCTGGCGATCATCGAATACCTTGATTCCCTGTCTGAGGAGAACCCTCTGATTCCGGAGCAGCCCTTGGAAGCCGCACGGGTTCGGCAACTCAGTCAGCTGATTGCCTGCGAGCTGCACCCCCTCAACAACCTGCGCATCCTCAATTACCTCAAGGAACCGTTGGGACATGAGCAGAGCGAGGTCAACACTTGGTACCAGCACTGGGTGGAGTCCGGATTCACGGCCTTTGAACGGCTCATTGTGGAACACGCTCCGGACGCGCACTACTGTCTGGGCAACTCCCTCACGATGGCCGACGTTTGCCTCGTCCCGCAAGTGTTCAACGCGCAGCACTTCAACTGTCCACTGGAGGCCTACCCCAAGCTCATGGATCGTTACGAACGGCTGGCCGCTCTCCCGGAATTCGAGAAAAGCTTCCCGCAGGAGCAGCCGGACGCGGAGTGAGGTGCAGGACTTACGGCTCCAACAGGTCTCACTAGAACGCGAAGACTGGTGAGGTCGAAGTTTGGACTGCGGTTGGTGCTGGAGCTTTGAGAACTTTCGGGAGTTTTGCAAACCCTTGAGCTTCTTGCTTGCCATCGTCAAAAAAAGTGTTAAAATTTTCTAGCTTTAGGGTGGCTCCGTCTCGTGGTGAGGCGTGGGCTGATTTTTTCACTTTTTCAGCAAGGAGAACATCATGCGTTTAAGCAAAGCGATTGCAGGAATCGCGGTTGGCGCGTTGGCCCTAGCGGCCAGCGCGGTCACGACCCCTGCCAAGGTCGAGGGGAACAAGATCATTCTTGGTTCCGCAATTTCATTCACGGGGAAGTACTCCACCAACGGCATCCACGCCTCCAACGGCTACGACTTGGCCGTCAAGGTGATCAACGCCGCAGGGGGTGTGACGGTGGGCGGCAAGTCCTACATGCTGGACATCCAGTACTACGATGACGAATCCACCCCGGCCCGCACCGCCCAGTTGCTGGAGCGGCTCATCAAGCAGGATGGCATCAAGTACATGCTGGGACCGTACAGTTCCGCGACCACGAAGGCCGCAGCGCCGGTGACGGAAAAGTACAAGATTCCAATGGTGGAAGCGGAAGGAGCGTCTCGTTCGCTCTTCACGCAGGGCTACCGTTATCTCTTTGCCGTGTTGTCCACATCGGAGCAGTACCTCGCCAGTTCCATCGCTTTGGCAGCAGAACTTGCAGAAAAGGAAGGGCGCAGTTCCTCCAGCCTGAGGGCCGCTCTCGTCTTCGAGAACGACCCCTTCTCGCTGGACGTGCGTGCCGGAGTTTTGGATGACATGAAGCAGTACGGGATCAAGACGGTCATTGACGACAAAATGCCCCGTGACCTCAGTGACATTTCCGCCACGCTGACCAAGGTGAAGGCGCTCAGGCCGGACCTGTTGATCCTCTCCGGACACTCCAAGGGCGCAGCCACGGCGGCTCGCCAGATCAAGGAGATGCAGATTCAGGTGCCGATCATCGCCATGACACACTGCGAAGCGGCCAAGGTGATCAGCAAATTCGGTTCTTCAAGCAACGGCTACCTCTGCCCGACGCAGTGGGCGGAGACCTTGAGCTACAGCGACAACCTGTTCGGCTCGGCGTCGACCTATGATCTGCTGTTCAAGGGAACCTATGAGGGCTACAAGAATGTGCCCTATCAGGCCGCGCAGGCTTCGGCAGCCGTGATGGTCTGGAAGGACGCCTTTGAGCGGGCGAACTCGTTCGACACCGCGAAGGTCCGGGACGCGCTGGCCGCGACCAACATGTCCACCTTCTACGGCAACATCAAGTTCTCCAGCGCAGGCAACAACATCGCCAAGCCGATGGTGCTGCGGCAGATTCAAAACGGCAAACTGAACGTGGTGGCTCCCTCCAAATGGGCCTCGCATCCGGTTCAGTACCCCCGCAAGGTCAAGTACTGAGCGGCACACTTCCCAGCAACTTCCCCTCTGATTGCCGAGGGGAAGCCCTTTCCAGAGGAGGCAAAGAGTACTGTCAATTGCAAGAGGGCACCATGAAAAAAATCAAAATCTTCCTCAAGCTCTTCCTCCCCTGTTCATCCTCCTGTTCCTGCTGACCCTGCTCCACGCCCTCGAAAAATCTATCCTGCAAATTGACACCGGAGGCACAAGGCGAAGACCCGCGATGTGATCTTCACCAACGACGGTCGTTATCTTGTTCCAGCTTCGGATGACAAAACCGTGCGGTTCTGGGACGTGGAAAGCGGCGAAACCGTGCGCGTTCTGAGCATCCAAATTTTTTCAGAAATGGGCGTCATTGGGTTCTTACATATATGGTTCCTCCCCATTGTCAAGAGAGAGTGGCGCTGCCCACATTTTTGAGACAATGAGTTAAGGTGTTTTTTCACTTATGA
>CAJWCD010000035.1:0-27722 GCA_913020725.1 uncultured Pseudomonadota bacterium | reverse complement strand
TTCGGCGGCGGTTCTTGACGGGCGCACCCTGCAATCCACCCCGGAGAGCGGGGGGCGCGCCGGCTACGATGGCTACAAGCGCAAAAACGGCAGCAAGGTTCACATGGCCGTGGACACGCTGGGCCTGCTGCTCGACTTGCTGGTGACCCCGGCGAACGAGCAGGAGCGCCGACAGGTCGAAGCCTTGGGCAAGGCCGTTCAGAGAGCAACCGACAACTCCGTCACCACCGCTTTTGCAGATCAGGGCTACACCGGCGGGCAGGCCGAGGGGGATGCCAGAAAGGCGGGGATGGAGTTGGTGGTGGTGAAGCCGCCCGAAGCCAAGAAGGGCTTCGTCCTCCTGCCCAGACGTTGGGTGGTGGAGCGCAGCTTTGCCTGGACGGCCCGCTTTCGCCGTCTGGCCCGGGACTTTGAGCGCACCCCTGAAGTACTGCGCGGGCTTCATTTCGTCGCCTTTGCCATCCTGATGCTCCCGAATTTCTTCAAAACCAGCGCCTATCTTTTGTGAAGTGCATAACAGGCTCTAGGCACGGAGGCAGCAACTGGACAGCAGCTCAAACCAGATTTGGAAAGGCATCCAAGCTGAGATCATCGAAACGGCCTTGGGCGTAGCGGTGCGCGGCGAGGCAAGTGACCATTGCTGCGTTGTCGGTGCAAAGTGACGGAGGAGGGTAGCAGAGTTCAATGCCTTGGTGGGTGCATTCGGACTCAAAAGTTTGCCGCAATTTTTGGCTGGCGGCCAAACCTCCGGAGACGGTGAGGCGGGTGAGTTGTTCGGATTTGAGGGCGCGGAAGGTTTTTTTCACCAGCACGTCTACGACCGCCTGAAAAAAGGAGGAAAGTACTGCGGGCTCCTGCTTCCGGATGACGTTCGGATTTTGCTCCCGGAAGCGCAGCATCGCGGTTTTGAGTCCGCTGAAGGAAAACTCAAGGCCGGGTTTGTTGAGCAGGGGACGGGGAAACGCAAAGGCATCGCCGGGGGCTTTCAGCGCATAGCGGTCCACTACCGGACCTCCGGGCATGGGGTGTCCGAACATCTTGGCGACCTTGTCCACACACTCCCCGGCGGCGTCATCCACCGTGCGTCCGAGAATCGTGTAGTCGAAGTGAGCATCGGCCCGTAGCAGCAACGTGTGCCCTCCGGCGACCACAAGGTGCAGCACCGGAAATTTCCATGGCCCGCTCGCGAGAATGTTTGCATAGGGATGCGATTCCACATGGTTGACTCCGATGAGCGGTTTGTCGAGCGACCACGCCAGTGTCTTCGCCACCGTCACTCCCACCAGTAGCGAACCAAGCAACCCCGGCATGTTGGAAACCGCGATGTAGTCGAGATCGGCGAACTCGAGTCCCGCCTTGGCGAGGGCCTCCCGGATGAGAGGATGGATGACCTCCAAGTGCTTGCGCGAGGCTCGTTCTGGAACCACACCACCGAACTCTTCGTGGTCGCGGTACTGTGAGAGCGTGAGGTTCGCCAAGACCTCGCGGGCGCCACGCAGGATGGCAACCGAGGTGTCGTCAAAAGTGGTATCGAGGCCGAGGCCGATGGCGTTCATGGACTGTCATGTGCAAGAGATTTCACTCTACTTCTCTGGTTTTTCAGAGCAAGCTGAAACCCGGACTACAGATCGTTCAGGGAATTGCATTGAAACCCCAAGTCGGCTCCGGCATACTAATCACTTGAAGACAAACGCCGCAGATGGCGTCAACGCACCCCTTGGATTTTGGATGCAGATTCCCGGACAGCTTGAGTTGCAAACCACCGACACTTTACGCAGCGGCCAGTTTTACGCTGTGGAGGTCGTGCATCGGTGCTATCGGATCAACGAACCGGATCACTTCCTTCAGGATCAGGTCTCGGCGTTTTTCGCGTATTTGGACAAGTCGGGGCAACTCCGGCACTTCAATCGACCTCGCGCCCAAGCCGCAGCCAGCACTCCGTTGCTGGACCTGCTCAAGATTCCGGGCACGAAGTTGTTAAGGTTTCAGGAAGCTTCGGCAATAAACTTAGACCAACTTCGTACGGGAGGCGTGCAGCCCGAATCCCCGGAAGAGCAACAATCCGTGGAGTTGATGCAGATGGTGGTGCAGGCGTTTTCAGGACAGCAAAGCGAAGATGCGGGTGTGGAGCATTCGCTGGAGTCGCTACGACTGGAACACGGACTGGAATACCTCGACCCGCCAGACTTGAAGCACTGATTTCGATCGTTCCTCAGTTTCCGCTGGAACTGCGTTTGCCCAGCCAGGTGTTCGCACCCGGAGAGGTGGGGATCATGCCGTAGGTGAGTGAATAGCGCTCGCCTGCATGCGAGATATTGCGCTGACGGGCGGCCTCCGCAATCTGCTGGATTTCCTGACGTTCCCGCTGGCGTTTGAGATTTGGATCTGGAGTAACCGCTAAAAACGCCTGCCGCCGCTGCTCTATTGCTGTTTCCAGCATGGCTCTGCGCTCCTTCGCTTCTGCAATCCGATTGGCGATGCGGGCCAAGTAGCACTGATAGCGGGCGGCATCACTGGCGTAGCAGGGTTCCAGCCCCGGAGGGACTTGCGCTTGGACAGACACGGAAGTCGCGCTGATGAATAGCACGCCCAACAGGATTCTTAGCCAACGTCGGTTCGGCATTTTATTGTCGGCAACAGGTTTGCTCATTTTGAGTGCGGGGTATCCGTTTGCTCAGGAGGTAGCGGCTCCAACAGCAACTCCGGGCGATCCTGCAACTCCGGGAGCGGCCCCAGCCGTGGTGGCAATGAACCCTGAGGAGGCAACTAGCCATGCGGTTCTAAATTTAGCATGGGAGACGACCCGTAACAAGTGGCGGCTCCACACCAATGAAAACGCACAGCAATCGGACGAATCTGGACGTGCGGCACGCGAACTCATGAAAAATGCCCCGATTCCCCCACGGCAGGATCCGGAACACATGCTCAACCAAAGGTTTCTCAACAACCGGAAGCGTCTGAAAGAACGCTATGAATTGGCCATGCAGGAAACCCGGAAGCGCTTTGACGCCTTTCAGCGTGGACGCTACCAGCAAATGAAGTACAACGGGCGTTGGATCGACTACACGGCACCACTACAGAATCTTCGGCCCATCGCCCGCAAGTGAGCCCCGCGAGTTGCCCCAAGGAAATGCAAGGATCATGGCACGAGTTGCAATGGCGATGAGCGGAGGCGTTGATTCCTCCGTTGCCGCCGCCCTGCTCAAACAACAAGGACACGAAGTCATCGGACTGCACCTCAAACTCTACCACGGAGCAGAGCAGGATTCACGGCCCAAGAGCTGCTGTTCGCTGGACGAGGCCATGGATGCCCGTGCGGTTTGTCATCGGCTCGAGATTCCGTTTTACGTCCTCGATGTGCAGGAGGAATTCCGTAGCGAGGTGATCGATTATTTCATCCGCGAGTATCAGGATGGGCGCACCCCCAATCCGTGCGTGATGTGCAACCGCACCATCAAGAGTCGGTATTTGCTGAAAAAAGCGGACGAGTTGGATTGCGAGCTGCTCGCCACCGGACACTACGCCCGCAGCCAGCAGGAGAGCGGTTCCGGAGACTGGGCCTTGGCACGGCCTGCGGATCTGCGCAAGGATCAGACGTATTTCCTCTGGGGCGTGGAGCGCGAAAGCCTGCCCCGGTTGTGCTTTCCGCTCGCGGATCACGTCAAGCCGCGGGTGCGGCGCATGGCGAGTGAATTGGACTTCGCCGCAGCGGATAAGCCGGACAGTCAGGAGGTCTGCTTCGTGCCCCGCGACTACCGCCAGTTTCTTGCCGCAGAACTTCCGGAAACTCCGGAGCCGGGGGAGTTCGTGGACACCGAGGGCAAGGTGCTGGGAGCGCATCAAGGCTTGCCGTACTACACGGTGGGACAGCGCCGGGGCTTAGGCGTGTCCGCGGCCACCCCGTACTACGTCGTGCGCTTGGATCGTGAGCGCAATCAGGTGGTGCTGGGCAAGGAAACGGACTTGGCTTCGCAAACGGTGTTGATTTCCGGAGTCAACTGGGTTTCGGTAGCCCCCCCAGAGCAACCGTTGCGCGTGACCGCGAAGCTGCGCTATTCGCACTCCGGTACTCCGGCAACCCTCCACCCCGGACACGATGGAACAGCAACCGTGATGCTCGATGAGCCAGTTCGTGCGGTCACTCCGGGGCAGGCCGCTGCGTTTTATGACCGGGACGTGCTACTCGGCGGAGGCTGGATCGAGGATTCTTCCTCGGAATTCCGGACCCCTGTAGGGGCGGGCTTCAAACCCACCCGCTGAGAGCCATGAACCTCCTGCTCACCGGATTCATGGGGGTGGGGAAGTCTACAATCGGACGGCTGCTCGCCCGCCGGCTGGGGTATTGCTTGCTCGACACGGACACCGAGATTGAGCGCCAGCAAGACTGCACGATTGCCGACATCTTCCGAGATGCGGGCGAAATCCGTTTTCGGGATTTGGAAACCAGATTGTTGGAAAGCTTGCAGTCGGTCCAGAACACTATCATTGCCACTGGTGGTGGAATGGTTGTCCGGGAGCAGAACCGGGCATTGATGCAGTCTTTGGGGAAGCGCGTTTATCTGCGAACTCCACCCGCCCACCTCATCGGGAGGTTGTCGCGGGACAAGCACCGCCCCCTGCTGCATCAGGGGGAGGAGACTCCGGAGCAGCGCGTTACGCGACTGCTGAACGAGCGCGAGCCGATCTACATGGAAGCAGAGGTGGTGGTGGACACTCAACACCTCACGCCCGCCCAGACGGCGACCGAGATCATCCGGAAGCTCTGAAGACCATCAGGAATCGTATGAGTATTGCAAGCACGGACGAGCAGCCCAACTTTGAAACCGCTCTTGAGAAACTGGAAGCGGCGGTGGATCGTCTGGAACAGGGAGATTTGCCCCTTGAAGACGCCCTCCGAACTTTTGAAGACGGAGTGCGCTGGAGCCGGGCCTGTCACCAGTTGCTGGACCGTGCAGAACAACGTGTAGAGACGATCCTCAAAAACGAACAAGGTGAACACGAGGCAGAGCCTTTTGTGTTCGGTGATGAATCGTAGTGGAACCAAGTCGCGGGTTTCCGGACGAGGCGTGAACGAAGACGCTCTTACGGAAGCTTGAGAGCCACCTCCACAAAAACTGAATGCGGACAACGGCCCTTGGGGTCGCAGGAAATTTGAGATTCGGAGGAAGCTGATGGCGCTGCCCGTTTGGGAAGTGTGCCCAGCTTGTTTGCCGGATTGTCCTCCAATCGTGGAGACCCAGACAGGAGTTTGAAGCATTCCGGAAGCTTGAGCTTCCAAAAATGCCCTGCCCTTTCCTGCATTTCCAAGTGCCCTTCCGAAACCATGTGGTTTCGCCGTCCGCCCTAAAACCCAACTCAGGAACCCAATGTCAACAGACACCCAACACATGCTCATCAATGTCGAGGTGGACGAAACGCGCATCGCGCTCGTCCGCTCCGGACGGCTGGAGAACCTCTTCATCGAGCAAGATCAACGCGCCCAGAACGTGGGCAACATCTACCGGGGCATCGTCACGAAAGTGCAGCCCTCTTTTCAGGCCGCTTTTATTGATTACGGACAGGGGAAGAACGGTTTTCTCGCTATCTCCGATGTCAACCAGCAGGTGTACAAACCCAACAAGGACGACCTGCGCCGCCCCGCGATCAACCACCTGCTCAAGTCCGGGCAGAAGGTGCTGGTGCAAGTCCTCAAGGACGAGATTGATCACAAGGGAGCGACCCTCACCACTAACCTCTCACTCCCCGGACGCTTCCTCGTCTTTATGCCCAACAGCGACCGGGGTGGCGTTTCCAAGCGTATCGAGGACGAGGAGCAACGCAACCGTCTCAAGCACCTGCTCAAGGGGCTGGTCAGCGAAGAAGCCTCCGCGATCATCCGCACTGCCGGAGTTGACCGCAGTCTCAGCGAACTCAAGCGCGACTTCATGCTGTTGCGCCGCAACTGGACGCGCATTCGCGATGCCTACGACAAGCACGAAAAGCCCGGCTTGCTCTACCGCGAGGAAGATGCCGTGGTGCGTATGCTCCGCGACTACTTCGATGAAAACACCACCGAGGTCGTGATTGACGATGCCGAGGCGTTTCAGCGGGCGCTCGAATTCTTTCAGGCGAACATGCCCACCCAGCAGAAGCAACTCCAGCTTTACCTCGGCGAGCGTTCGCTCTTCTCCGAACACGATATCGAAAAGCAAATCGGCGCACTCAACAGCAGCCGTGCCAGCTTGCCTTCCGGAGGTAGCCTCGTCATCAGCCCCACCGAGGCGCTGGTTGCAGTGGATGTCAACTCCGGACGCTCCACCCAAGAGCGTGGCATCGAGGATACGGCCCTGCGCACCAACCTTGAGGCGGCAGCCGAAGTCGCCCGGCAACTGCGGCTCCGCAACCTTGGCGGCCTCATCGTCATCGACTTCATCGACATGGACCAGGAGAAGAACCGCGAGGCCGTGGTCGAGCGTGTGGGCGAAGCACTTGCTCAGGATAAAGCCCGCTGGTCCCTCGGCGAGATTTCCAAATTTGGACTACTGGAAATGAGCCGTCAGCGTATCGCGAGCAGCCTTTCCCACAACGATCCGATCCTCTCCACTGCCAACCGCATCGTGCGGCGCATCCAGGATTTGGCCGTGGATTATCGGCTCCACAGCGTCAAGCTGCGGCTCTCGCTGGAACTTGCCACGCACTTGCTCAACCAGAGCCGCCGCAAGCTGAGCCAGATCGAGGTCGATTACGAACTCTCCGTCCAGGTTCTCCCGGATTTCTCGCTCTCGATGGAGTCGCTTCCAGAGATGGAGATCGTGCTGCTTGATGAGGAGCAGGAGGAGGAACGTCGCACCCTGCCGATTTTGGAAACTGATGAGGAACCCACAACAGGTCGTCGTCGTCGTCGCAGCCGGAATCAGCGTGGTCCACGGGAGGGAGATTCAGCACAAAAACCTCCAACCGCTGAGGAAACCCCGGAAGTGGAAGCGGAACGCAACGGCTCTTTGACTCCAGAAGAAGCATCGCCTGCGGAGGTAGCCAAAAGCGAATCGGCTCCGGAAACCCCGGCAGCGGCTAGCCGCTCTCGACGTGGACGACGCGGCAAGCCTGCGGCGGCAGCAACGGAAGTGGAAGCCAGCGAGGCCGACAAGGCCAATGCAGAGCTTGAAGCAACTCCGGAGGATAAACCGAAACCTGTCCCGAACCGAGCCGAAGAGAATAAGGTTTTCAGACCCAAGAAAAAAGCGGAGGCTCCAGCCTTGCTTTTCAGCAGTGTCCACGAAACTCAAGCTGAGGATGCCCCAGCGGTTGCACCTCTGGCTCTTCCGGAATGGCGTCGCCGTAACCAGCGTGCCCCGGTGGACGCCCCCATTTTCAGCAGCAAGCACCGTGATCTGAAAACGGATGAGGGCGTGGAAGCCACGACAACTCCGGACACAGCGCCAAAGGTGGTTTCTGTTTCGGAAGCCTCGTTTCCTGAGCAGCCTTCCAAAAGTCGCCGCAAGCCTGCTGCCCGCATGAAACCAGACGCGGAGGAAACTCCCGCCGAAGTCGTGGCAGAGCAGGTTGAAGCAACGGCAAGCGAGGATGTGAAACCAAAGCAATCTCGTCCCAGACGGTCTCGTTCCAAAGCACAGGCTGAAGTTCCGG
This sequence comes from uncultured Pseudomonadota bacterium, assembly GCA_913020725.1. Taxonomy (GTDB): domain Bacteria; phylum SAR324; class SAR324; order SAR324; family NAC60-12; genus UBA8110. The sequence continues at coordinate 20,096 of CAJWCD010000035.1, read as the reverse complement.
ACGCAACAGCGGCTGCGGAAGATGCGAAGCCGAAGAAGGCTCCGGCTCGCCGTCCACGCTCCAAGGCAAAGACTGAAGCTCAGGAAGCTCAGGCTGCGCAGCAAGCCCAAGCGGCCCCCAAGGGTTCAGGTCGGGGTCGCAAGCCCGCCAAGGCCAAAGCAGTTGTGGATGCGGAAACCTCTGAAACCCCCAAGGCGAAAGCTCCAGCCAAGCCAAAGAAACCTGCGGCTAAGCCGAAGGCGGCTGGGAGCAAGCCCGTTGCTGCACGGTCCCGGAAACCCAAGGCTCCAGCCAAGTCGGACGACGCGACTCCGGACACAGCGTGATCATGTCGCACTTCCGCATGCTGCCGTCTATCACCGAGGCAGACGCCTTTCTCAAGTCCCGGAGTTTGCCTGCGGGACTTGAGGTACGGGAGCAAGTGGATGCCTTTCTCGCCCAAGCACGGCAAACGCTGGCACTGGCTCAGGAGGCGCCGTGGCTCAGCAAGCAGGAGGTGTTGGAGACACTAGCCGATGAGTTCGTCCAAACCTCCACCCGTGCCCCGGATCGCGTCATCAACGCCACCGGGGTTGTCGTCCACACAAACTTGGGACGCGCTCCGCTTGCAGCAGAGTTGTTTCAGAGTGTTCAAAACCGGCTCTGCGCCTATTCCCCGTTGGAGTTCGACCTAAAGTCCGGGGAACGCGGCGAGCGTGGCGAACGGGTGCAGAGCCTGCTCCGCGCCCTTTCCGGGGCCGAAGCCGGAACTGCGGTCAACAACAATGCAGCGGCGGTGTTTCTCATGCTGCGGGCGTTGGCCGCTGGCAAGGAGGTGCTTGTCTCACGCGGGGAACTCGTCGAAATCGGCGGCTCCTTCCGCATTCCGGACATCCTGCGGGAAGCGGGCGTGACACTCGTTGAAGTGGGTACAACCAACCGCACCCGTCTCAGCGACTACGAGCAGGCGATCACGGAAAACACCGCCGCGCTGCTCAAGGTTAACCCCTCCAACTACGAGATGCGCGGCTTCACCGCAGAGGTCACGCTTCCAGAACTTGCAAACCTCGCCCACCAGCACAACCTCACCGCTCTCTACGACTGGGGCAGCGGCTCATTTTACCGCTTTGCGCAGGGGCCGCTCCTCGGGCATCCAACCGCTACGCAAGTGCTGGACTCCGGAGTAGATGTGATCGCGTTCAGCGGAGACAAACTGCTGGGAGGCGTACAGGCGGGGTTGATTTTGGGGCGTGAAACGCTTGTGCAGCAACTGCGGAAGCATCCGCTCTACCGTGCTCTGCGGCTCGACAAGGGCGCCCTCGCGCTTTTGGAGGAAACGCTTGCGGCGTACCTCGATCCCACCCACGTTCCGGAACGCATCCCCACCGTGCGGATGCTGGAGGAATCCAAGGATGAGATTCGCACCCGCGCCGAATACACGCTGGCGCGGCTGAAACTTTCTCAGGATTCATGCTTCACTTGCGAACTCCGGGAAACCGAATCGCTTGCCGGCGGTGGGGCGCTGCCGGAACTGACCCTGCCCTCGTTGGCACTCGTGTTGAAGCACACGGAGCAGTCCGCGCAGCAACTCCAAACGCGGCTACGGGGAGCCGCTGTGCCCGTCATCGCCCGCATTCAGGACGAGTGCGTCTGGCTTGATTTCCGCACCGTGCTGCCCGGAGAGTTCGCCGACCTCGCCGACGCGCTCAACGCCCTCTGTTTGCAAAAGTAAGGTATCCTTTTGAATCAGGCGTTCCCGCTGGTATTGGCCCTGTTGCTTTCCGGAGGCATGGCTTCCCTCCAAGCTGCGGAATCTCAAGATTCTGCATGGAAGGCACAAGTTGACTTCCAACGTGCCAAAGTTTATGTCCGCACCCACCAACCGGAACCTGCCCTCAAGGCGTTTAACCGCGCCCTGCAACTCAATCCGGAGCACCCCGAAATCCATCACCGACACGGCACCCTGCTCTACCAATTGGGCCGCATTCCGGAAGCCTGCCAAAGCTGGCGTCGTGCCTGCGACCTCAACCGCTCCTTCTGCCAAGGTCTCCGTTTCGGACGCAAGGGCGACCTCTGCTTCGATTGACATGGATTGATACCGGGGTTGTCTCGAGCGCGGAATGAACGTAAACTGGGGGATTGCACTTACGAGTTGAATCTGTAGAGTTCAAAAGGTGACTCTTGCAAACACAAACGAGCAAAGGAAACAATGGAAACAATGAGTTGGACGGTGTATTTGTCCGGAGAAATCCACACCGATTGGCGGCAGAAAATCATGGAGGGTGCTAAAGCCCAAGGCTTGCGGGTGACGTTTACGTCCGCCGTCACGGATCACGATGCCAGTGACGCCGCAGGGGATGTGCTAGGCAAAGAGGCCAGCAACTTCTGGCGCGATCACAAGTCCTCCAAGGTGAACGCGATCCGGACCAAAACGCTGATTGAAAACTGCGATGTGGCGGTGGTGCGCTTCGGAGAGAAGTACAAGCAGTGGAATGCGGCGTTTGACGCCGGGTGCTGCGCGGCCCTCGGCAAGCCCTACATCACCCTCCACTCGGAAGACCTCATCCACCCCCTCAAAGAGGTGGACGGTGCGGCGATGGCGTGGGCGCAGACCCCGGAGCAGGTCGTGGAACTGCTCCGCTACGTCACCCGTACCCCATAGCCGGACTATGCGGCAACCTATTCGATTTCCGGAGCAAGGGGCCGGTTCCCTGATCATGTCTTAGACCCTGAAAAGGAGATCCCATGAAAAAATCGAAAACCCTGCTGCTTTCCTTCGCACTCGCCCTTTCACTCTTGTCACTGAGTGCCAGTGCCGAGGAGAAATCCAGCCTTGAGGCTACCCATGAGTTGTTTGAGGCCATGAACCTCGCCGTAACTTTTGAGGAAACCATTACGAAAATGGTGGATGTGCAAATTCGTCAAAAACCTCAAATCGCTCCATTTCGGCAGGTCATGCTTGATTTCATGAGGAAGCACATGGGATGGGAGAGCATGAAGCCGGACATGGCCAGACTCTACATTGACCGATTCACGACGGAAGAAATCCTTGAGCTGAAAGCCTTTTATGAAACGCCTCTGGGAAAGAAGACCATGAGGCTGCTGCCGGAACTAACCGCAGAAGGAGCCGTGCTTGGCCAGAAAAGAGTCCAAGAGAATATCGTCGAACTGCAACAGATGATCGCTGAAGAGGCCGAAAGGCTGCAAAAAAAATCGGATTGAAATTCCCTCTCTTGGGGTGAACCCTGACCATCTGAAGCCCAACAGCCTGTAATTCTCCATGCCCGCAATGCTGGAAACTCCCACCCGTCCTGCCAAGCCGCCGTGGCTCAAAGTCCGTTTTCCCGGAGGGGCGCGCTTCAACTGGATCAAGGAGCAGTCGCACGGACAGAAACTGGCGACGGTCTGCGAGGAGGCGCGCTGCCCGAACATCGGCGAATGCTGGAACAGCGGCACCGCGACCTTCATGATGATGGGCGACACTTGCACACGGGGTTGCCGCTTCTGTGCCGTGACCACCGCCAAGCGTCCGGGCGCCTTGGACATGGACGAGCCGCGCCACCTCGCCGAGACCATCCGGAAAATGGACCTCAGCTATGTGGTGCTGACCTCGGTGGACCGCGACGATTTGGAGGATCAAGGAGCCGGACACATTGCCCGTTGCATTCGCGCCGCCAAACGGGCGAATCCGGATTTGCTCATCGAAATCCTCATGCCAGATTTTCAGGGCGAAACACCGCTGGTGCAGCAGATGATTGATTCCGGAGCAGAGGTGCTGGCCCACAATGTTGAAACGGTGGCGCGGCTCACAGAAAAAGTTCGGGATCCCCGCGCCGGGTATCGCCAATCGCTGGAGGTGCTGGGCTACCTCAAGGCCAAGGCTCCGGAGCGTCACACCAAGTCCTCGCTGATGCTGGGGTTGGGGGAAACGCGGGACGAAATCTTCCAGGCAATGCAGGACATGCGGGAGGTGGGTGTGGATTTCCTCACGCTGGGGCAGTACCTCCAACCCACCCGCAAGCACCTCAAGGTGGAGCGGTTTCTGCCTCCGGAGGAGTTCGAGGAACTGCGGCAGGCGGGCGCGGCGCTGGGTTTCGATTACATCGCCGCCGGACCCTTGGTGCGTAGTTCGTACAAGGCCGCCGAGTTCTACATCGAGCGCAAAATACGCGGGCAGGCATGAGTCACCCCGAAACCCTCACCCTCCAGCCTATCCGCCGGGTTTCTGGAACTGTCTCGCTGCCCGGTTCCAAGAGTCTTTCCAACCGCATTCTGCTGCTCGCAGCACTTGCCAAGGGCACCACCGAAATTCACAACCTACTCGACAGCGATGACATCCGGGCGATGATTGGCGCTTTTGATCAGCTTGGTGTGGCATACATGGAAGATCGTGCGGGGAACCGAGTCACGGTGGTGGGACAAGGTGGACCGTTGCGCTCATCCGGGGCCGAACTGATGCTCGGCAACGCCGGAACCGCGATACGCCCGCTGACTGCGGCCTTGACGCTGGGACAAGGACGTTTCGTGTTGGACGGCGTACCCCGAATGCGCGAACGTCCAATTCAGGATTTGGTGGACGGCTTGGGGCAGTTGGGGGCAACGCTTCGCTGCCAGCTCGACACGGGCTGTCCTCCAGTTGAAATCGAAGCCCATGGGCTGGCCGGAGGCACCGCGCACATCAGCGGGGTGATCAGCAGCCAGTACCTCTCCGCCCTGCTGATGGCCGCACCTTACGCCCGTGCCGACGTGATCCTCAACATCACCGACACCCTCGTCTCTCAGCCCTACGTCGAGATGACGCTGCGGCTAATCGAACGCTTCGGAGTTCGGGTAAACAACGACGATTTCGAACGCTTCCACATTCACGCAGGACAAACCTATCAAAGCCCCGGAACCGTGCATGTCGAAGGCGATGCGTCCTCGGCGTCCTACTTTCTTGGCGGCGCGGCGATCACGGGCGGAACGGTCACAGTTGAAGGCTGCGGAACCGATAGCCTACAGGGCGATGCACGCTTTGCGGAAGTGCTAGAGCAGATGGGCGCGAAGGTGAACTGGAAACCAAATGCCGTGACCCTAACCGGTGGTTCACTGCGTGGGGTGGAGGTGGACATGAACCGTATGCCGGACGCGGCGATGACGCTGGCCGTCGTTGCACTTTTTGCCGAGGGAACAACGGCTATCCACAACATCTACAACTGGCGGGTCAAGGAAACGGAACGGCTGGAGGCGGTTTGCACCGAACTCCGGAAACTTGGTGCAGCGGTTGAGGAAGGCCGCGACTATCTCATCGTCACACCTCCGACAACCTTACAATCTACTGTGATTGACACTTACGACGATCACCGCATGGCGATGGCGTTCTCCCTCGCGGCATGTGGAACCGTGCCCATGACAATCAACGATCCGGGCTGCGTCCGCAAAACCTTCCCCGCTTACTTCGAGATGCTTTCCGGACTCGTCTCCTAAAATTACTCAGAAGCCCGCAGTCTTGATTCTTCACGCCTCCACAGCTTCAGAGGTTTGCGATTGAGTGGTTCCTGCGCGGAGTTTTTGCAACAACTGCTGCTGCTTGGCTTTCACCTCTTCCACACTGCGCTGCTTGACCAAATCGTAGCCCCGGATGTGCGCGGGTAGCGAGGCAAGTTCAACAGCGGTCGCATGGTTTCCGGAAGAGAGGCGGTGCAGAATTTCGGTGAGTAGTGCTTCATAATCCTTGCTCAATTGCCGTTCTAGACGGCGTTCCTCGGTGCGTCCAAACAGGTCGAACGCCGTGCCACGCAGGAATTTTAACTGGGCGAGCAAGCCCATCGCCTTGAGCATCCACGGACCATACTCCTGCTTGAGCGGCTCACCCGTGCTCGGATTACGCTTGGACCACAACGGTGGAGCGAGGTGTAATTTGAGCGTGTAATCGCCCTCAAAGGTCGCTTCCACTTTCTTGAGGAAATCTCCGTTCGTGAAAAGCCGGGCGACTTCGTACTCGTCCTTGTACGCCAGCAGCTTAAAGTAATAGCGGGCAACAGCTTCGGTGAGTGGTTGCTTGCTGGAACTTCCGGACTGTCGGAGCGGGTCACGTCCGCGGTCCTTGGCGTCAAGCGCCAATTCCGCCTCGCGCACCCGCTCAACGAGAGAGCGGTAGCGTTTGGCGTAGGCTTGGTTCTGGTACGCCACCAAGGTTTGGGCACGGTGGTCAATGAGTTCGTTCAGTGATTTTGGTGCCGTTGGTTCATCCGGAACCTGCGCTCCCGCAAACGCCGTCTTGCGGACTTTCCCCAAATCGTGCGCAGCGCGGCGTCCCCAGAGCAAGGCGGTTTTGTTCATCTCAATTGCGATTCCATTCAACTCAATGGCCTGCTCCAGTGACTCCAAGCTTAATGGAATCAGTCCGCGCTGGAATGCGAATCCGAGCAGAAAGAGGTTCCCTGCAATCGCATCGCCGAGCAAGGCATTCGCCAAACGAGTTGCATCCAGAAACTCGGTGTTTTCGACTCCTGCGGCGTGTTCGATCCCCTGCTTCAATTCCAAGTTGGGGAAAACCCAGTCTGCGTTTTTCGTAAAGTCGCCTGTGATCATCTCGTAGCTGTTGACAACGAGGCGTGTGTGACCCTTGCGGACCGTGGAGAGCGCCTTGTGCCCACCGGAGACCACCAAATCGCCGCCGATGATCACATCCGCCGCGCCTGCTGCCACTCGCGGAACGTGAACATCTTCCGGACGTTCGGCGATTCGCAAATGGCTGAGCACTGCTCCGCCTTTTTGTGCAAGTCCGATCATGTCGAGAATGCCGATACCCTTGCCTTCAAGGTGTGCCGCCATGCCGAGCAATGCACCCACGGTGACCACGCCGGTGCCACCAACACCAGTGACGACGATGTTGTAGGTCCCGTTGATTGCAGGCAATTCCGGGCTGGGCAAATCTCCAAAGGCTGCGGTACCTGCCGTGGTAGGCTTGGATTTCTGCAACCGTCCACCATACACACTCACGAAGCTGGGGCAGAGCCCGTTCGCGCAGGAATAATCCTTGTTGCAGGCAGATTGGTCAATGGTCCGCTTGCGTCCGAATTCGGTTTCTAGCGGCAGTACGGCCACGCAGTTCGACTTCACACCACAGTCTCCGCAACCTTCGCAAACCGCTTCGTTGATGAGGATGCGCCGCTTGGGGTCTGGGAATTCCCCACGCTTGCGGCGGCGGCGTTTTTCGGCAGCGCAGGTTTGGTCATAGACAATCACGGAGGTGCCCAGAACCTCCCGGAATTTGCGTGAAATTTCGTCAAGTTGCTTGCGATGGCACACAACGGTGCCGTCTGCGAACCCTGTTTCGTGCTTGTACTTCTCCGGCTCGTCCGTGACCACCGCCACGCACTTTGCCCCTTCTGCCATCACCTGCTGGGTGATGCGAGGAACCGTGAGCGGGCCGTCCATGCGCTGGCCTCCGGTCATGGCGACCGCGTCGTTGAAGAGAATCTTGAAAGTGATATTGACCTCCGCTGCAACTGCGGAGCGCAGTGCAAGGAACCCGGAGTGGTAGTAGGTGCCGTCTCCGACATTCTGGAAAACATGTTCGCGTTTGCTGAAGTGTGCTTCACCCACCCAACTTGCGCCTTCACCGCCCATCTGCGTGTAGCCTGCGGTACTGCGATCCATCCACTGCGCCATGTAGTGGCAGCCAATTCCGGCGATTGCACGACTGCCCTCCGGCACAACTGTCGAGGAATTATGCGGACACCCCGCGCAGAAGTACGGCAAGCGCACCAAGGGTTCCGGAGTCAAGTCGGGCTTCATCAACTCTTGGATGAAAGCAATTCTGGTTTTCAGGTTTTCGTCAGCAACGTACTCCAAGATGCGTTGCCCGATTTCAACCGCGATGTGGTTGGGATCGAGCGCCATCGCCGAAGGGAAGAGAAGGGCTCCGAATTCGTCGTGTTTGCCGACAATCCTTGGCGCGTCCGGCATTCCGTAAAGTACGCCCTTGAGTTGCGGTTCGATGAGTCCGCGCTTTTCCTCAACAATGATGATGCGATCCAGCCCTTGCGCGAATTCGCGGAGTCCTTCGGGATCCAGTGGCCACGACAGTGCGACCTTGAAGAGGCGCAGCCCCAACCGTTGCGCACGCGCTTCGTCAATGCCCAACTCTTCAAGCGCGAGCCGGACATCCATGAATGATTTGCCCGTTGAGACAATGCCTAACTTCGCGTCCGGCGTGTCCCAGATCGTGCGGTTGAGCCGATTGAGGCGGGCAAAGGCGAGAACAGCGGGTAGTTTGTATTCGTGGAGGCGACGCTCCTGCTCCTGCGGGGTGTCGGGCCAGCGAATCTGTAGGCCGCCTTCCGGAAGCATAAAATCAGTGGGCGTGGCAATGTGGAGGCGGCTGGAATCGACATCAACGGAAGCGGTGGATTCCACGGTGTCGTGAACGCACTTGAGCGCGGCCCAGGTTCCGGTATAGCGTGAGAGCGCCCAGCCGATCAGCCCGTAGTCGAGAATTTCTTGCACTCCGGAGGGATTGAGGACGGGGATCATCGCGTCCATCATCGCAAATTCGCTCTGGTGGCAGGTCGTCGAGGATTCGCAGGTGTGGTCATCACCAAGCAACGCCAACACCCCGCCGAGCGGCATCGTACCCGCAAGATTTCCGTGGCGCAGCACATCTCCGGAGCGGTCCACTCCCGGACCCTTGCCGTACCACATACCGAACACCCCATCGTACTTGCCTTCGCCGTGCAGGTTCGACTGCTGCGTCCCCCAGAGCGAAGTTGCTGCGAGGTCTTCGTTGATGCCCGTGTGAAACTTGACATGATGTTCCTCCAGCAACCCCTGTGCGCGTTTCATCTGCTGATCCAGCACCCCAAGCGGCGAGCCTCGGTAGCCGGTGACGAATCCGGCGGTGTTGCACCCAGCGGCAAAATCACGGCGGCGTTGCACCATTGGCAACCGCACCAGCGCCTGAATTCCTGTCATGAAGGCATATCCAGATTCCAAAGTGTACTTGTCGTCAAGCGTTACATCACGAAGCGTCATATTGGTTGCTGGTGGTTAGTGGTTGGTTGCTGGTTGGGGCAGACGCACCAAACTAATCGTAGCACACCCCACGCTTCGTGCCTAATAAACTTGGATTTGGCTTTTTAGTCCGGAAGTACTCTGATAGCTTGGCGGGTCGCCATGCTCTGCTCCTCACGCTTTTTCCACACCCTGCTGTCCGTCCTGCTCGGCACGACCTTCAGCCTCCTGCTTCCGGAAGCGGTTTTCGCGTCCTGCTTCAAGCCGATCCTGCATCGCAACCAAATGCCACCTGCCGCAATTCTGCTGGAATTACCACCAGATTCCCCCTGTGCGCTGGAAAGCGGGGTGCCCGAAGTGAGACTGGGCTGGCAGGGCAGCAACACCACCGTTCTTTTCAAGCACAAGGGCGAGCGCAGTGTCCGTTACCTCGTTGACAACGAACGCTGGGAGCAGACCATGCAGGTGCGATTGGGACTGGGCGCAGGCTTCGATCTTGGCGTGCTTGGACGCTACACTGATGAAGGTGCCGGACGCTGGGATCCATTCATGCGCAGTTTTCATGAAGTCTTCGGGCTACCGTACAATTCACGGCGCATCCGCCCGGATGGGAAATATCGCTACTGGCAGTGCAATCCTTCCGACCCAAGTGTGGGCTGCACCTCTGCTGATGTCGCCGAGGGACGAGTTCTCGACCTGCACGCTTCGCAACGAGGTTGGGGGGATTGGATCGCCACGCTCCGGTACGCGCTGCCGAGCGGGGATTCCGGAATGCGTTGGGCGGGTCGACTGGTGTGGAAGGAGCCTTCGCGTAAAGATTTGCCGACGATCAGTTCCGGAGCACGGGATTTTGGCGCGGGATTGATGGTAGAGGGAACGGGGAACTTTTGGGACTGCCCCACCGACTGGCTAGTGAACCTCGGAGGCGTGGCTCCCGGAATCACCAAGCACCGGGCGTATCCCCAGCACAAGGCCTTCCTGAGCGGCACTTTGGGGTTTTCCCGATCCTGCGAAGCAGACTGGGCATGGTTGGGGCAGTTTCAGTTCGCCTCCCCGCGTTACCGAACCCCACAACCTCCGGTGCAAGCCATTGGTACCGTCCAGTTCATCATGATGTTTGGATTCGAGTACCGCACGGCTCCCAGCCGCTGGCGCTTTGGGTTCACGGAAGACACGATCTACAACACCTCCGAGGACTTCAGCCTGCTTCTAGAGTGGGTGTGGGAACCGTCCGACACTCCATAACGAGCAAAAAAATCCGGACTCATCAGCCGCCGGACACTCCCATTGACGACATTGTTTGAATGTACGATTATTATTTTCTTTTACTATACAAGGATGGCTAATGCACCTCAGAGCGGAAAGGCGTAGTTGAGGAAGAGGGTGTGGGTGAAGGTGGCCCGCAGGTGGCCTCCCTTGCCCCCCGCAAGCGAGTCGAAGTTGCGGGAGGCTGCGGTTCGGAAAAGCAGCAAGAGCCGGGGAGTGGCGAAGTAAGCGATTCCTGCGCCAAGGGCGAGGCTGGTGTCGCTGAAAACCTTTGGAGAGGTTGCTCCGAGTTCGATCCGTGCGAGTTGCAGCCCCCCTCCAACGTGGAGGTAGAACCCCCGTTGTTTTCGTAGCAGCCAATTCCCCCAAAAGGCGTGGCGCTCGATTGCAAGACGGGTGCTGGATTTCCCGCCCATGGTTAGCGTCCGGTCGCTTGCCACCAAATCCACATCCCGGATGTACTCGTAGGACCAGTCTCCATCCCAAAGTCCGACATTGAAAGCAGCCCCGTTGCCCAGCAGGTCATCGTTGGTCACTCTCGGATTGTCTTTCAGGCTCAGTTCCAAGCGACGCACGCCAATTCCAAAATAGACTCCAAAATCCTGCCAGCGTCGTTGTCCGGAAAGATAATCCGGCTCTGGAAGCACAGGCGTTGATTCAAAACTGAGGCGTTCCAATTCCGTCAGGGGTTGCGGCGCAAGCGTTTGTGCTTGGGCAGAACTCAATTCTGGGGTCAGCACAGCGAACCAAGCAACCGTCAGCGCGAGCAGGGTTTTTCGGCTGCTTTGCATTCACTGCTCCCCGTAGCCACGCTCCTTGTAGCCGAACAGCTGGGAGCGGCTGCGCCCTCGATTCTGTTGCAACAAGGTGCTTTCCGGAAGGGGGACGTTCCCCAACGAGACATTGACGAAAAAACTGCGGTTGATGTATTCTTCTGTGCGGCTGCCGAGGGTGACGGTCTCCACGTCCTCCTGCAAGCGCAAGGCAATGCGCCAACAGTTCGGAGTGTAGTCGAGAGTAACCGTGTCCGAGATCAGCCGACGGTTGCGAGAGGTGGACTGCGGATCAAGATCGAACTTGCCGGAATACCCGAAGGCGAGATCGTCGCTGAGTTCAACCGTCTGGCTGAATCCGAAGGTTTTTTCTTGCTCGAAAGTCACGCCGTGAGGAGTGACGTACTTGAGCGAGTTGTCCCGAAAAGTCACTGAGGCACGGTTGTGGGTGTCCTCTCCGACCTTGGCGGAAACTCCGTATTCAACGATCCTTGCGTGCTGGTGGTGATAGCGGTTGAAAAAACCAAAGGTGAGTCCCGGTCTTGGCGAGATGTCGAGTTCCAAGCGCAGGGGGAGCAGTGGAGCGCCGGGTTGGGTTTCATCAGCAAGTGGAGTTGGCCCGACGGCTTGAAAATTGGCATCAGCTTTGAGGAAATCGTAAGGCTGAATCAGGTGGAGGCTGCCAAATTTGCGGGCGGGTCCTTCCCGCTGCCCGTGAGCATACACTCCGCCCCCGCGTGGGGTGGGGCCAAGCTCAATTTGGGCGAGGACGAGACGCTCCACCTCCGGGTCCAAGCTTTCCCCCATGACCGTGTGCAAGGCTTCCAGAAAATCGGACTTGTCCGGAAAGGTGCGTCCACGCAGTCGTTCCAGTCGCCGCAGGGTTTCCGCGTCGAGCGTGGTGCGCCGCAAGCGAGTCATGGCGCGGCTGGAAAGCCGGACACTGCGGACATAGACACGAGGCTTGACGAGCAGCACATTTTCCAGCCGGAAGGTCGCCAGTCGGCGAGTGGCCAGCTGGCCCCCGAACGGAGGCGAGGCGTTCCGGAAGGTTTGCTCCTTGTCCTCGATGTACTCGTATTGTAGGCGCGGGGTGATCGTGTGTTTGAGGCGGCTGAAGATTCCGGAGTCACGGCTGTAGGTGCGGACGAGGCTGGTGTTCAGTTCGGCTTCAGCGGTGGTCACGTTGAAGCTGTAACGACCAGAACTGCCCTCAATGTCTGGATCATTGACTTGGTAGGCAGAAATCCGTTTTCCCACCCCCACGCTGCCCTTGAACAGCGTAAAGACCGGAAAGTGTGTGCGGACTTTGGGATCAAACAAAACGGCGTTGCCGTCATAGCCACTGCTGCGCTCATAGTGGATCAGGGCACCACCGACACTGGATTCCCATTCCGTCATTCCATACGATCCCAGTTTTTTGCCAAACTGGTAGCGTAGTGCAGGCTGCTCCTGCACCCAAGTTTTGTCCAACTCAGGATTGAGGAGGGCAATCTCCTTGAACACACGCTCGTGCGTGGTGGCCAGTGTTGCACTTCCGGAAGGAAACTGGCGATTGACCGAGAGAGCAAAGCTTTGGGCGACCTTTTTGCTTTGGCTACGGGCATTCTCATATTCGCGCTGAAACTGACTGTCGCTGTAGGCAAGTCCGGAGAGGCTGAGGCGGCTACGCGGGTCGAGTTGCTGGCTGTGCGTCGCCGCGAGTTTGAAACGCTGGGGGCGCAATTCGGCATCCGTCACGCTTGAGACACTGCGGCTTCCGGATTCCTCAGCAGCGTTCCGACGAATTTTCTCGAAGTAGCGTTGCACCGTCAGCGAACCCCGCATGCCTTGTGTGTAGGCGTAGTGATAATCGAGCTTGAGGCCGGAACCTCGGTTTTCCACCGACTCTGGAGTCACGGTCAGGTCATGTTCTGGATCAACGGCCCAAAAGTAGGGCAGGGCAAAGCGGAGGCCGAGATTGTAGCGCCGAGCGCTGCTGTGTGTGAACCTGAGCTTGGGGGGCAAGATTCCCGACTTCCGCTTGCGAACTGTGGGCCAGGCCATGAACGGAGAGTAGAAAACGGGCACCCCCCGGATACGCACAAGTGTGTTGGTGGCGCTCGCAAAGTTCTCCAGATGATAATCCACCGTACTGCCCTCGACCACCCAAAATGGAGCCTTGGGGTCGCAAGTCGTGAAGGTGCAGTTCTCCGCTTGAAAATGAGTTCCTGAAACACGCTTGATGCGGTCTGCGGTGAGACGGGTTCCTTGGCGCAGGTCGAAGAGTTGCGCCTGCTCGATGATGGCGGTGCGGTCGGCAAGGTTGAAGGTCAGGTGTTCCCCGGCAACAATGGTGTCGCCCTCGGTGATGCGCACCAAGCCTTCGGCGGTGATCAGCCGTTGGCTCGGGTCGTAAGTCAACAACTCCCCCTCAATGGTGAGATCGCCGTAGGTGACGATGGCGTCTTGATAGCGCAGAGTGTTGGTCGCGGGATCCAGAGTGTAGCCGGAGGTTCGGATCTGCACCCGATCGGGGAGTTGGGCACGGACGGGCATACTAAAGAGGGCCAGCCCCATGAGCATCACCAACGCCTTCCGGAGCAGTTGCATAAACCAATGAGTTCAGAAGTGGGCAGACAGGCGAGACGACACAGGGATGGTTCGGTGCAGAAGGTTTCATGTTAACGGGAGTGGGAACAGTTGCAATCCGTTTGGGAAATGCTCGTTGACGCATCAGCATGGATTTTCCTGCAAGGGTGTGATAACTTGAAGCAACTCAACCACCCTTGGTTTGTTTGGAGGCTCCATGATTCGTCTATTGATTCCGTTTGTCGCCTTGGCGTTCTTACTGCCCTCAGCGATTCCAGCACAATCCCTGCTCAAGACCGAATCGGTCCGGCAAAAGCTGTTCGACCGCATCGGGCAACGCGACCGCAACGAGAAACAGGACCCCATCGAACTTCCGAGTTTCGAGGGCGTCTTCAGCCGGGTCACGGACACCGAGAGCATTTGGGTGCGCATCGACAATCGGCACGAGTTCCGCAAATGGACCTACAAGCTCACCAAGGGCAGCTTGAGCCTGCCGCGACAGGAGGTGCGGGTCTATCTGGATTATGTCTCGCCCCAACTCTCGGTGAGCCACGGCAAGGAGTTCAATCGGCGTTTCCTGAAGTGGGTCAGGGACTCCCTCACCAAGACCTTCTACAACCGCCGGGTGCGCGTGGATTACGAGTACTCCGATCAGCTTTATCGGCTCAACGGAACCGTGCTTGCGGCAGACACGAGCATCAACCTCTGGTTGATCCGCAACGGGATGTCGTTCTACCTCTTGCCGGAGAAACCGCCGCCGGAACACGGGAAATTTCTCGCTGCCGAAAAAACGGCCAAAAAAAAAGGCGTGGGACTTTGGCAAGCGAAACTCCAAAAGCAGTGAAGGTTCAGGTGCGGCGGCTGGAATCCTCCGGAGCAAAACGGGTGCGCCGCCAGCGGTAGGGACTTTCGACAATCGCGCCCGGAACCGTCACCGTTTCGAGCAGGCCGAGTGCATCGAGCACGATTTGCCGTTGCTGATCGCGGTTTCCGGCTTCCCCAAGCGCGTGGCCAAAGGGGTAGCGCAGGCAGTAAGTGCGCGGGGGCTTGACGCGCTCCGTGATTTTGCGGAGCAGGGAGAGGCCCACGGTTGCTATGCCCTGCCGTTCCAATTCGCGCTGCACCAGACCGACCGTCTGGTTGCACAGTCCTCAGGCAGGAACCAGCAGCACGACATCTGCTTGCTGCTTGCGGATTTCCTCAGTAGCGGAACGGGCACTTTTCTGGATGAGCGTGTTCAGGTGCGGGCCGTCAATGTGTCCCATGAAACTCACGCTTTGCGGCACGAGCGGGCCGATGTGCCCTGCGGACTCCAAGCCTTGGAGGACATCCCGAGGCCAGATGAGATTGAGGTCGTGGTCGGCGTCGCGGTGGTCGTAGTAGTCGTGCGTGATGACCAGTTCGGAAGCTTCCGCATCACACGGAACTTTCCGGAAAGTCGGATCACCGTCAGGATCGTTCATGTCGAACGGCAGATCACGGCGAAGGTGGAGCCCGCCCGTCGTCACCAACCCAACTCTGCACTGAGCGAGGGGTTTGTTCAACGGAGTCCACGGAATGTCCTCGCTGGTCACCCCTTG
Organism: uncultured Pseudomonadota bacterium; assembly: GCA_913020725.1. Lineage (GTDB taxonomy): Bacteria > SAR324 > SAR324 > SAR324 > NAC60-12 > UBA8110. The sequence continues at coordinate 4,930 of CAJWCD010000035.1, read as the reverse complement.
GTAAGATTTAGCCCACAATTCACGGATTCCGGGAATCCGAAACAGCGTCACCATTTTGTCAGTCAGCCAGTTTTTTGTCATGCCCACATCGTCTGTTGCCGAAGCCCTCGCTTCCGTTCAGAACCGCATCGCCATTGCCACACGTCAATCCGGACGTGACGACACTGCCGTGCGGCTCATTGCCATCTCCAAAACCAAGCCGCCAGAACTGCTCCGGGACGCGGTTGCGGTAGGACAGCTCGTTTTCGGGGAGAACCGTGTGCAGGAAGCTCTGGAAAAAATGGAGGAGCTTGCTGATCTTCCCAACCTTGAATGGCATCTTGTCGGACATTTGCAGAAGAACAAGGCGAAGTTTTGTCCCGGACGCTTCCACTGGCTGCACTCGGTGGATTCTGCCGAGCTTGTGACGCAGCTTGAATCCCGTTGTGCGGAGACGGAGTGGCCTCTACAGGTGCTGCTTCAGGTCAAGCTTTCGCAGGAGGACAGCAAGTCCGGCCTGCACGACTGGTCTGAAATCCAGCGTCTTGCCGAGCAACTTTTGGGTTGCCAATGGCTGAAGTTTCGCGGACTGATGACGATTCCCGCTCCGGGGTTGGGAGAAACGGAAACGCGCCGCCTCTTCGCCAAGCTGCGGAATTGGCGGGATCAACTTCAGCAGGAATTTGATGCTCCGGCCTGCACCGAGCTTTCGATGGGCATGACGGCAGATTTCGAGTGGGCGATTCTGGAGGGCGCAACGATGGTGCGCATCGGCAGCGCGGTCTTTGGCGCAAGGCCCGCCCCGGCGTAGTTCAATGCCCCGGAGATGCAAGTTGGTAGATCACCACTGGCAAATCTTTGGGATCCTTGCCCAATTCTCCAAGTTTCACCTGTCGCTCTAGGCTCATGCCGATGCGCTGCATGACGGCATGGGATTTGTGGTGTTCGGCATGGGCGACGGATTTCAACTCTGGAAGCCGCAGTTCGCTGAAGCCGTAGTCCCGTACTGCCTTCGCCACCTCGGTGGCCAACCCCTGCCCCCACCACGGTTCGTCCAGCCACCAGCCAATCTCCGGGAATTCTGGAACCTCCCACCAGCCAATTCCACAGAGTCCCAGAAACTCCCCGTCCGGATGATGTTCCAACGCCCAGAGGCAATGCCCACGTTCGGCAAAGATTTTCTGCATCCGGGTGATGAAACCGAGCATCTGCTCATCTGACCAGAGTAGCCCATCCGCGATGAAACGCATCACGTTCGGATTTCTTGCGAGTCGCGCTAGTTTCGGCAGGTCCTCATGCGTCCACGTCCGTAGCCGAGTGCGTTTGGTGCGCAGGATTTCGGTAGGAGTGAAGCTCAGAACAGAAACCCAAAGCCCAGCAGCACCTGCTGGATGTCGGTTTTGAGAGGATTGGCTCGAGTGGTGGTGGAACTGCCGCTGTCGCACTTGAGGTCTAGGTAGCTGATGCTGGTCTGACGGAAGCCCAGCAGCGCTTCTCCGCCCAAAAACGGCATTCCAAAGAGTGCGAATCCGGAGCCGCCCCGCAGGTTTTCGGTGTCATAGCGAGTGCCGCTTTCTATCAGCGTGGCCTTGCCAGTCAGTCCCCACCCCACGCCCAACGTCACGGACCAGCGTTCGCCAAAAGTGTAGGAGAGGTCCACGTTGTCCGAGGTTGACGAAACAGAGTTCGCGCTGATCGTGCCCTTGCTGCGCACTCTGGTGGTGCCAAAGCCGAAGCCGTTGGACATCACGATGTGGAATCCTAGACCGCTGGTGGTGGGTGGGGACGTGGACTTCGTGCCGTTGTCCGTGAGGCTCCCGCTTTCCTGAGTGGGAGTCAGCACCCGCAGCCGCCAGTCAATTCCTGCCGCCACGCCTTCCCCGCTGACAAGGAAGCTCAGCAAAAACGCCAGTCCTGTGAAAAAAAACCGTCTCATTCCGTCGTGCATGTCGGTTGAAGCAAAGCCCGGAGAAGCCATGCAAATATGGGCGCATCTAGCACTGGGCAAGAAAATGGCAGGTGTCAGAGTTTCCACTGCCGTTTTGGTGGGTTGGTGCCCCCACGTCAGTCTTGACCCGTCTTGGAAGATGCGGCACAATGAATTCAGCTCGCAACGAGCTTTTGTTTCGCCAAAACCCATTTAGGGAAAACTCAACGATGAGCGTAAAACATGGACGTGAATTCCTCAGCATTCCCGGCCCCACCACTGTTCCGGACGAGGTGCTGCGCGCCATGCACCGCCCGGCGACTGACATCTACACCGGTGTGCTTCCAAAGATCACCGACTCCTGTCTTGCTGATCTGAAAAAGGTGTTTGGCACAAAAGAACGGACCTACATTTACATCTCCAACGGGCATGGTGCTTGGGAAGCGGCACTCACCAATGTGCTGTCCCGAGGGGACAAGGTGCTGGTTCTGCCCAGTGGACGCTTTGCCACTGGATGGGGCGAGACGGCGCGGGAATTGGGGGCGGAAACAGAAGCACTGCCGTGGGACTGGCGCAGAGCCGTTGACCCCGCAGCAGTGGAAGCCCGCTTGCGACAGGACACCTCCGGAGAGATCAAGGCGATCCTCGTGGTTCAAGTGGACACTGCCTCTGGGGTGGTCAATGACATCCCGGCGCTTCGTGCGGCAATGGATGCCGCCGGACACGAAGCCCTGCTGTTAGTGGACACCATTGCCTCGCTGGGCACCATGCCCTTCAAGCTTGATGCGTGGGGTGTGGATGTTGCGGTCACCGGCTCTCAAAAAGGACTGATGATGCCTCCGGGACTCAGCTTCGTCGCCAGCAGCAAAAAAGCGGAGCAGGCGCATCAAAGCGCGAATCTGCGCACCCGTTATTGGGATTGGACAGCTCGGCAGGGGGAATTGCACTATGAAAAGTACTGCGGCACCCCGCCGGTTCACCAGCTTTTTGGACTGCGGGCGGCATTGGACCTGATACTGGATGAGGGATTGGAGAATGTGATTCGGCGGCATCAACTGCTGGCGGATGCAGCCCGTAGCGCGGTGGAGGCTTGGTCAGAGGGGGGAGTCATTGAGTGTAACATCCTCGACCCCCAACAACGCGCCAACAGTGTGACCGTGGTGCTGCTCCGTGGAGGTCACCAACCCTCGAAATTGCTGGAATACTGCCAGCAGCGTTGCGGCGTGGTGCTGGGCATCGGCATCGGCGGACTGGACGACACCGCCTTCCGGATCGCCCACATGGGGCACATCAACGCGCCGATGCTGCTCGGCTCGCTCTCCGTGATCGAAATGGCTCTCGTCGCGCTTGACATCCCACATGGTCGGGGGGGCGTGACCGCAGCAATCCAGCAGCTTGCCCAATCCGTGCCTGCGTCTTGAACGGTGGATTTGCGGATTCCTTGGAGGTTCTCACTGCTTGTCCTTTGCAGCGAGTCGTTCTAAGCTGGGGCAAGTGCCGTCTCCGTTTGATCACCTACAAGTCCTCTGCTGAAATCCTAGACGCTTGGGCCTTGGATGAGTTGATCAGCCACTACGTCATCTACCGCAAAAAGTTGTCGGACCAAGGAACGGCGACTCCTGAATCGGCTTTTCGGTTCTATGTGGTCAGCACGCACCATCCCCGGAAGTTGCTCCAACAAGTGACCGGAGAGCGAAAACATGCCGGAGTCTTCGATGTTTCTTGGGGAACGCACCGAATTCGTCTGCTAGTCCTGCGTGACCTTCCGGAAGCGCCCACCAACATCCCTTGGCAGATTTTCAGCGACCAAGTGGAGCGTGTGCGTTCCGGCCTGCAAAACTACCATTGGCACCGGGAGGAAGCCCGCAGCATGATTCACCAGTTTGCTCAACACTACCATTTTGGCGGAGCGCTCAGGCAGAAGTAGCCCCGATGATTGTTCTGGCTCTCGGTTGAAACAAAAAGCCGACGTGAGATTCGTGAAAATCTCGCTTGAGACTAAAAAATACTCTTGACCATGGAAGGAACCATATACGTTAAAATAGATAGGTGTAAGAAAGAACATCAAGGTTCTCAATAGCTGAACTGATCTTCAGCTCATTGCCATTTTTCAACTTCAATCCACTTATATTAACACCGATCTGATCATAAGAAAAAAATGCCAACTTGTAATCCGGAGTGACTCTTTCATAGATAACGAATAAAAGATTGCTGGAAGATGTTAAACCATTCCCGGAGACAGTTTCGCTCAATTCCTTGTATTTGCACTTGCCTGTATGAATCTTCTTTCCAATGGACACCACATATCCATCATCGTGCTTGCAGTCATTCAATTCCACACGGAAATCTCCCCATCCCACCCCAAAGCCAACGCCTAATTTCATCCAGCGGTTGAGTTGGCTGCTAGGGTAGAAAACCCCCCATCGGTAACCAACCATGAGGACGGTGCGGTGAAGGTCCGCACTTCTGTCAAACCACTTGATGGTAGTTACCTGATTTTTGGTTGCATTATCAATTTCCTCAGTTAGGCTCCTTGGATCGGTTGCGGAGGTATCCTTGACAGGAATGTCCAAAATGGATCCGGAAGCAAAATCGAAGTACGGCCCCCTGAAGGACCAGGAGTTCATCAGTTTTTCCTTGAAGACGAAGGTATAGGGCAACCTCACAGTTTGGGTAGCTCCTACAAGAGGCAGATAAAGCCCGGCATTGACTGAGCTTATTGTTCTGTATCCATCTGCCGCTTTCGATTCTGATGTCAAAGAGGCATTGTCTATTATGATATCTTGTGTCCCGCCAATCCCACCATACCGGAACTGGATGCCTTCGACCGCGAACAAATCTTGAAAGAACCCTTGTGCTTGAACGGAGTAACTGCCCTGAATCAGCAGTAGAGGGATAAGCAGGTATTTCAGCTTCGTTGCCATTTTCCTAGTCTCTTCAATAGGATCACCATTGTTTATACGATTCACTCTCAAACTTAAAACCTAGCTCCGAGTCCAAAGACGAAGACCTTGTAGTCGGTTT
>CAJWCD010000034.1:0-28036 GCA_913020725.1 uncultured Pseudomonadota bacterium | reverse complement strand
GTTTCGGTTTCGGGGTTCATGCCGCCTTGAGCCATGCTTCGATGGGGAAGTCGCTGCTGAGATTGTGCAGCCCGCAGGTGGTGTCGTCGGTCTCCTCCTTCTTCTTGCTACAGGCACCGAGCAACAGGGTGAGGACGAGCAGAGCGGGAATGAGGTGGGCGAGTCCCATCACACCCCGATGGGAGGGGTTGTTTTGGAGGCCGGGCTGGGGCTTACACTGTATAAGTGCAGTGCAGTGCAGTCGGGTTGGGAAGCATGCTACGATTCTCGCCTGAAGGGTTCAAGGAAAATCCTGAGTCGGATTTTCCAAAAACTTACGCCGATTCCGGGGGATGTCAAGTTTTTTGCGGTTTTTTGGATTGTCGAGGCCGATTCGTGAGCACGGCCCGTTCCTACGACGTCTTGGGTTGATCGTAGCTTGGAGCAATCCGGATCGCGGGATTTCGTATCCCCAAGGTTTCGGCAGATTGGAGCAAGAGTGCTTCCTTGAGGGCGAGTCCGGAGAGCCGCAGGTGTTCGGGTTCGACAGTCTCGCCGAGCAACCGGAACATCCGCAGGGCCGCCCCGAAGGTTTCGATCTGCTGGGGGCGCATCCTCCAGCGTGTTCGCCATGTTTCCGGCCCCGCAGCGGCGATTTTCTGAAGCCGGGGTTGTACCTCCGCCCACGGAATTTCCAGCCCGGAAATCGGCACGAACTCGTGTTGGGTTTCCTCAGCAAGGATGCGCCCCAGCCACTTGGCGTTGCCTCCGGACAGCACCAAGCGTTGCGCCGTAGCGATGGCGTCGGATTGGAGTATCTGCACGGATTCATGAAAGCTCGCTTCCAACTCCGGGACTTGCGCGGCTCGCTGCCAGCGTAGGGTGCCAAAATTCAGACTTTCCTGCCGTTGCAGCTTCCCTTCCTGCAAGATGGACACTTCCAAACTGCCGCCGCCCAAATCACCCAAAACCACCGTCCCGGAATCCAAGGTGTGGACCTGAAGCAGCCCTTCCCGAATGCGGGCGGCTTCCTCGGCGCCGGACAACACGACGAGTTCCAGCCCCAGTTCGTGCTGGAGCCGTGCGCGGATTTCCAGAAGATTGTTGGCATCACGCAAGGCGCTGGTGGCGCAGAGTTGCAGGCGGTCTTGCGGAGTGGGGCTGAGTTGTTGGAGAAGTTGGCCCAGCGCGTCGCAGAGCTTTTGCAATGCGGCATCGGACACGCCTCCGGACGAGAAGACCGTTTCGCCAAGGCGCAGGGGAACGTGCTGGCGCAAGACCAGTTCCAGCGTTCCGGAGGGATGCCACACGGCAGAGGCCAGCCGAATGGCGTTGCTGCCAACCTCCAGAACCGCGAGCCGCATCAGAATCAGTCGAGGCAGGAGCGGATGCGTGCGCCGACGGCGGCCATCTCGCCCTCGCCGTAGGGTTCGCGTGACCTGAAAGGGCGCGAACTGCCGGGCTTGCGCGGAATCACATGGAAGTGAACGTGCAGGACTTCCTGTCCGGCGTTGACCCCGTTGTTGAGCGTGAGGTTGTAGTCGGTGCCATCAAAAGCGCGGCTGACAGCTGCGGCAACACGCTGCATCAAACCCATCAGCGAGGCGGCTTCTTTCGGCGGCAATTCTTCCAACCGTGCAACCTCACGCTTGGGGAGGCAGAGCGTGTGGCCGTGCGAGCAGGGATTGATGTCAAGAAACGCGATTTCGGAATCGGTTTCCGCGATCTTTTCACAGGGGATTTCCCCCTGAATGATCTTTGTGAAAATGGAGGCCATGCTTGATGGTGGTGGTGGTGTGAATGCTTTCAAAACAATCCTCTGTGTCCTCCGCGTTTCTGTGGTGAACCAAGGCTGTCTCCTTACTTTTGTAGGACAGCACACGATTCCTGCCTGAAAAAGGCAAGTCTGTTTGCCAGTTCAACGCGATTTGAGCACCAGCACTTTCAGTGTAGCCCCGGATTCGTTCGACAAGGGCTGAAGTCGTACTTGGCGTCTCCCGATCCATGCCACGCGAAACTGCCCCACTCGCGCCCCTTCCGGAGCCAAATGCGGCCGGCCTTCCAGCACGAACACGGCAAAACGCCCTTCCGAGGTCCGGAGGATGTCCAGCAGCTTGGGCACGGGAGGTCTGGAAGGGGGTGCGGTTTTCGTCGTGAATGGACGCTTAGGCTGGGTCGCTTTTTTGCGGGATTTTTGCTTCGCCGACTTGGCGGCTGGTTTGGCCGCTTGCACCTTGGGTTTGGGAAATTGGGACGAAAAAGGATTGCTGGTCGCTTTAGCTGCGTGGGAGGTTCCAACAACTGCAAACGCCATGCAGCAAACGAAGAGCCAACATCCGCAGCTTCGCCTCAAGCGTCCCATCACTACAGTTCGTCCGGAAAGGCCGGGAGTCGCAGAAACTGAATCCGCAGCAACGCCTCCAACTGCGGGTTCGTCTCAAAAAGTGCGGGATTACGGATGGAAAAATGGACAATGCGGCGAGGAACCGGGTGGGCGTCAAGCGCAGTGAAGAGCCGCTGAAGTTGCGTGAACGCCCCCGCCAGTTCTAGCCGCAAGGACAACGGGGTCAGTGTTTCCGAAGTCTCGGCAGCTTCGTGGGACATGCGCACCAGCGTCATCCCGCTTTTGTGGATCGCAGTTTCAACTTCACTCTGCACCTGTGTTGCGTCCCAAACGTCCGGCCATTGTGACTGGAGCCGAGCTTGGTTCTGCAAGAGGGCTTGCTGTTGCTCCTTCAGTTCGGCGGACATGGGAATTTCCGCCAGTGCAAGCAACTGCTCCTGTGCCGCACGGATTTCCTGCTCCAAGCGGGTTTCCCGTAGCCAGCGAGGTTGCAGGACGAGGTTCCGACACAGCAACACCGCCAACAAGATCAGCAGCACGAGCAGCAGTCGTTTCTGGTTCGGTGACGCCGCCGTCCATTCGCCCCGGAGCAATCCCATCAGGCCACCGCCTGTACGGCTCGGAGCCGGAACCGATAGAAAACCGCCACCGCTCCTGCAAGGACAATCAACAGCGCGAACCCAAACCAGCCGTAATCCTGAGAATCCACCGGAATCCCGCTCACCGCGATTTCCAGCACTGCTTCATCCGAGGTTTTTCCCCGCCAGCTTTGAAAGCGGGTTTTATCGATTGTCTGCTCGCCGTGAAACGTCAATTGCTCCGAACGCACCGTCAACACCTCTGACGGAGTGAACACGCTAACACGCTCCAGTGAGTGATTCACGGGTTTGCGCAGCGTCATGCTACCGAAACGGGCGGGCACGGAGTATTGAAACAACACCTGCGCCTTCTCCCTTGGAAAAATCCGGGTGATCTCCAACCGGGTGCCCTGCAACCGGAATCCGGACTCGCTCTCATCGTCCAGCATCCGAAAGGACTCCGCCTGCTCCGGAAGCTGAAACGAGAGCGGCTGTTTGCGGGTGTCCACACGAGCCTCAGCCTTGTTTGCAATGCTGAGGACTTCTGTGACACGCAGCCCGCCTATGACCGGCTCCAGCACCAGCGAATTTTCGACAACAGAAAGCTGGCTCGTGTCCGTACTCATCTCAGGAATGATGACATCGACGACAAACGTATCCTGCTCCGGACGCAGGAAAAACAGTTTGGAACTGTGCAACTCACCTTCGACACGAGTGCCGATGCGATACCCCGCCTGCAATTTGCGGGACACGTTCTCAAAGCGAAACAATCCGGATTCGTCCGATTGACCTTGGGCTTGGGGGCCGGTCGTGGTCACTTGCCCCTCCTCGGTCAGCACATACTGGAGCAAGACCACGCTCAACCCTGCTTCCGGAATCGTCACTCCTGCCGGAACGCGCACCTGTCCGGAAATGCTCACCTGCGGGGACGTCGCCTGAACCGTTAGCCCGACAAACAACCCAAGCAAGACCGTAACCCCTTGCAGAAACTTTCCTGTCCACCATACGAACCTTCTGCCTGCCGCCTGTTTCATCATTCGTTAACCTTCCGAGGTTTTCAGTGCCTTCAGATACGCTTCAATCTCCTGCGCTCGTTTGCGGGAAATGGTGTGCAATTGCTCCGTTTCTTTGAGCTTCTTGCCCCTCAACACCAACTTGTAACGCTTCAGCGAGTTTTCCCAAAATTGCACCTCATTGGTGTTGCCCGCCCGCAGTTGCAAGACCTCGGCGCGTTCATAGTTTAAGATGGCAAACCACCGTGACGAGAGCGGCAGGTTACGCTTCAGGACTTTGTACAACCGAGTGCTTGCCGTCTTGAGGTGTCCGATTTCACGGAAATGCCGCACCTGAAGATAAATCGCCTGCAACTCCAAATCACTGCGCCCGCCTTCGTCCACCTGCTCCAGCCACTCAAGGGCCAGTTCCGTTTTCTTGAGGTACTCGGCCATGGAGGCCGTTTCCCGTGCAAATTGCCGCCGCAGAGGTCCACGTTTCTTGTCACCCTTGAGAGCTAGGTACCCCTGTTCGTACAAGAGCAGCAACTCGCCGTAGTTTTTCTCGCGCTTGTAGAGCCGCTCCAGTTCACCGATGAGTTGCAAGCGCTGGTTGATTTTCTCGGAAAGGGTTGCGGTCAATGCACGGGCGTAGTACCCCTGTGCCCGTTTGCGCCCTCCCAGTTTTTCGGCAGCTTGGGCTTGTTCGACCAGCGCAGTGACCGTGGCCGTGCGTTTGGCATCGTGCTTTTCCAGCATGGCATACGCCTCCAAAACTCCGTTCCAACGCGCCTTGCCGGACTTTTGCCGCTCGGCGTTCAACACGGCCTCTGCAAGCGGCCCCGTCAGTTTCTGCCTCCCGGAGCGCACCTCCGTGTAAATCAGCGTGGTCACGCTTGGCCAATCCTTTTGTTGTTGTTCGGCGTGGAGCAGGATTTTGAAGGTTTCATCGTCCAAGGTTGGCGCTCCGGACGCAAGCCGTTGGCGGACCAACGCTTCGACCTGCGGCCAGTTTTTCTCGGCGATGAGTTGCTGCAACGCCTGCCCACTGAGGTAGCTCCGCAGTTCCTGAAGTCTGGCCAGCGCCTGTTGCCGTGCAACAGGAAAGGGCGGACGGCGGGTGGGAGGTTGTGCCACCACGACGGCATAATGCTGCTCGGCTTTTCCCCAAGCCTGCTGCTGATGGTAAAGATTGGCGAGTTGCAGATGAATCCGCACCTTCCAGCTTGAGGGCAACGGACGCTGCACCACTGGCTGCAAGGTCTGGGTCGCCTCCGGAATCCGCCCTGCGGCTTGCTCGGTTTGACTCAACAGCAGCCGAGCCTCTAATTCGACTGCACTCACCCCGCCGCCATCGGTCTCCAGCAGCCAACGTTGGGCACAATCGTCTTTGGGCAACTGCTCCAAGCAATGCTGCCCAAGGCCAAACGTGATCAGCCTCGCCTGTTCTGGACGGTTCCGGTAGCGTGGCAACTCCTGCTCCCAGAGTTGCAGCAACGCCTCGTGCTGTCCGTGCCGCCGATAATGCGAGTCCAGCCACGATACCACCGGCTCGCGCTGCGCCGAGCTTTTCAAGTACGGCAGGATTTGTCCGTAGCCCTGGGCCCGTTTCCCAGCGTCTGGTTCTTGCGCCAGTACGGCCAGCCAGTTTTCCAGCATGGACTGCCGGTCCGCTTTGGTTTCCGCCTGTTCGAGCAACGCCGGAAACGCCTCATGCTCGCCGCGCTCCGAGTGTAGTGCAATCAACCCCTGCAACGCCTTGACGCGGATGGGACGGTACTCCTTGCCGGACTGCCGCAACATCAGCGTGTACTCGCGTTGGCGAACTGCGGGTTTCGTGGATTGCGCAGCCGCCTGCACCCAGTGTTGCGCGACCTCCTTGCGCTGGTTGCGGCTTTCCGATTTTTTCAGCAACTCCGGGAAGGCTTCCGGTTCTGCGTTTTCTGCGTGATGAACAGCGAGTCCAAGCAGCGCAGTGGAGCGCAACTCCCGGAAATCCGGACCGGACTGGCTGAGCATCTTCTGGTATTCCCGCTTCCGGAGTTCGGCATCCTCATGCGACTCAACCTTGCTCAGCCACGTTCCCGCGATGTAGCGTCGCGTCTGAGAATCCTTCGTCTCTGCAAGCAGTGCAGGGAAGCGCCCCAGCGCCCCGGATGCCGCTTGCAATTCCGCCAGCCGCGCCAAGGCATACTCGCGGGTCGGAGCCAATTCCGGTTTGCGGACCACCACCGGATTTTCCGCCAAACTTCTGTAGCCCTCGGTTTGTTGTTTGGAACTCTTGAGTTTTTCCAGTGCCTCCACCCAGAACGCCGCCACCTGTTTGCGATCTTCCGAATTTTCGGCAAGCCCAAGCAGTTCCGGAAACGCGACAGGATTGACCTGAGCCGTCTCAAATTCCGCCTTGTGGTGAATCATGGCAGAGCGGGTTTCCGGACTGAGTTTCGTAGCCAGTAACGCGGTGAACTGCTGTTGACGCTGCTCCGGGGATGCCAGCTGGAGAAGAGCCTCCATCCAGCGGTTGTGCAAGGCCGCCCGCCTTTCAGTATCCAACGGCAGCGTCAGCAACTCGCGGTAATGTTCAATGCGCTCTTTCGGAGAGGAAAGTCCATCGGCGGTTTCGATCCAGCGGTTGTAAACATTCCCCTGCGTCTCCGAATTGAGTTCGTGGGCTAATAGTTCTCGGAAATGATCAACACGCCCCTTCACCGGAAGTTCGTTCGCCGTTTCGATCCAGCGGCTGTAAACATAAGCCCGTGTCTCAGTATCCAACGGCAGCGTCAGCAACTCGCGGTAATGTTCAATGCGCTCTTTCGGAGAGGAAAGTCCATCGGCGGTTTCGATCCAGCGGTTGTAAACATTCCCCTGCGTCTCCGAATTGAGTTCGTGGGCTAATAGTTCTCGGAAATGATCAACACGCCCCTTCACCGGAAGTTCGTTCGCCGTTTCGATCCAGCGGCTGTAAACATAAGCTCGTGTTTCTGCATTGAGATCAAGGAGCAACAACTCCCGGAAGTGTGCAACACGCTCCTTCACTGGAAGCTCGTTCGCCGTTTCGATCCAGCGACTGTAAACATAAGCCCGTGTCTCAGCATCCAACGGCAGCAGCAACAACTCACGGTAATGTTCAATGCGCTCTTCCGGAGAGGAAAGCCCGGCGGCCGTTTCGATCCAGCGGCTGTGAATATAAGCTCGTGTTTCTGCATTGAGATCAAGGAGCAACAACTCCCGGAAGTGTGCAACACGCTCCTTCACTGGAAGCTCGTTCGCGGTTGCGATCCAACGACCGTGAACGTAGGTCCGAGTCTCAGCATCCAAATCGAGGGCCAGCAGTTCCCGGTACAGCACAGCTCGCGGCTCGGTTTCCGGAAGCTGCTCCCGTACCGCCACCCAGCCCAAGAGTCGATCCGCTGCCTTGAACTCATCCGGGAATCGTGTACGCCATGCAGCGTAGGCTTGCTCCGCTCCGGCCCCATCCTGCACTTGACGGCGCGCTTCCACCCAAAGCGCATAATCTCCGGATTCAAGGATGTCGGGGTGGGTTTCATGTGCGTGGGCAACCTCTTCGGCCAGTCCCTTCCAATCCTGAAGTTCATGATGACTGTCCCGGCGCAGGGCATACACCTCAGCGTGATACTCCGGAAAATCCCGAATGTCGAGCAGAGCGGCACGCGCCGCCGCCCATTCCCGTGCCTTGTGGCGGCAGACGCCGTGGGCATGCTGCAACTGCGCTCGCACTAGCAGGGCGGCTTCCACAGGCAAACGCTCCAGTTCTTGCTGGATGTCGCTACATTCGCCGGAATCGGTGCGCAGTTGAGTCAACCGCACCAAGTAGCCCTCCCGCAACTTCGGGCTGAGCTTGGGGTTGTCCTTGACCTCGACGAGCAGTGCCTTGCGGTCGGTGGCGTTGCAGCTTTGCTCACAAAGCGTCACCAGTGCCTGAATGACCTCCGGATGATCCCGGTAGTCGGCATCGGAGGCACGGGCCTTCTGCAATTCCGAAATCGCCTCGAAGTTCCGCTGGCCATCCTGCGCATACAGCAAACCCAGCCGAAAATGCGCCTCGGCCTCATAGGTGCGGTCATCGGTTTCAAGGTATTTCTCCAACTCCAATTCCGCCGCTTTCAGGTCATCGATCTGGAGGTGCAGCATCCCAAGCTGAAAGCGCAGCTCGGAAACATGATTCGCGTCTCCGGTCTTGAGGTAGTTCTGGAACTCCGAAATCGCCTGCTTGGGCTGCTGTTGCTGAACATGCAGCCAGCCAAGGCGGTAATGTGCATCCGGAGCATATTCCGTGTTCGGAGTCTTCAGCGCCGCTTTCAGTTCCCGGATGGCTTGCTTGCGGTCCTGAGCCTGTTGGAGCAGCACCCCCCGATGATAGTGCGCGAGTCCGGCGTTTTTCTGATCCTTGGTCGCAAGATAATCCTGATAAAGCTCCGCATTGGCTCGCAAGGATACGGAGTCTGGCTCCTGCGTTTGAGCCGTCAGTGCGGCATAGCGATTTTCGGCGCGGCCCCACGCGGCTTCAATCAAGTGCGGAGATTGTGGATGTTGCTCAACCACCGCTGCAAAGTGGGATTCGGCGGCAACGTGATTTCCCGCTTGCTGGGCGTGAACCGCCAGGCGGAAATGCACCTCGTCCCGATGCACCACATCGTTGGTTTTCAGATAAGCAAGATAAGCCTGCTCTGCTGGCTCCAGCTGCCCGCTGGCCTCATGTGCCCCGCCCAACAGGTAAAACGCCTCAGTTTGATGGATCGTGTCTCTGGTTTTGTGATAGGCGTTGAACTCGCGGATCGCGTCCGGATACTGTGCGGACTGCATGTGCAGTGTGCCCAGCCAGAAACGGGATTCGGCTTCGTAAGTTGAGTCTCCGGTTTTGAGATAGGCGTTGAACTCGCGGATCGCCTCGGACGCTTGCTCCAATTCCATGTGCAAGGTTCCCAGCCGGAAGCGGGACTCTGCCTGATAAGTCTTGTCGTCTGTAGCCAAGTAGGCGTTCAATTCTTTCACAGCCGCTTGCAAATCACCGAGCTGCACCTGAAGCATCCCCAGCCGGAAGCGCACTTCCGGGATGTGGGTAGCAGCACCCGTTTTCAGGTAACTTCGATAAGCACGAAGTGCGGATTTCGGCTGCTCGCTTTGCTCGTGGAGCAGGCCCAGCCGATAATTCGCATCGGCGACGTACTCCGGCTTGGGAGTCTTGAGGTAGGCATTGAGTTCGCCGATGCCGGATTTGCGATCCCCGGCTTGCTGAAAGAGCATTCCCCGGCGGTAATGTGCCAAGCCCCGGAACTCCTGGCCCCCCAGTTTCAGGTAGGTTTGGTAGTGTTGCGCGGAAGCCCGTAACGCCTGCTTGTCCGGAGCCTGCTTGCGAGAGACCAGCACCGTGTAGTGGCTCTCCGCCCGTCTGAACGCTGCATTGGTGCGATGCGGCGATTGTGGGTGTTGCTCAACAAGGGCCGCAAAGTGTTGCTCCGCCGCAGTGGGGTCCGGACGCTTTTGATACAGCAGGGCCAGCCGGAAATGCACCTCGTCCGCATGAGCAGGATCCTTGGTTTTCAGATACTGCTGGTACGCCGTTTCGGCAGGGTCGTCCTGATCGTCTGCCTCGTGGAGCGTGCCGAGCAGGTAGAGCGCTTGCGGTCGGTGGGTTGTGTTCTTGGTTTTCAGGTAGTGCTGGAACTCACGGATCGCCTGCGGACGTTGCTCCAACTGCATGTGCAACGCGCCCAACCGAAACCGCACCTCGGCGACTTGCTCCGTGTCTCCGGACGCCAGATAGTCACGATACGCCGACACCGCCGGTTCCCGGCGACCCGCTTGCTGCTCCAAGCTGCCGATCCGGAAATGGACAGTTCCCTGATGTTGCGTGTCCTGCGTCGCCAGATAGGTCCGGTAGTGTGCTACCAAAGGGGCGACTTGTTCCGCAGACAGCGGCTGGTCGTGCTGGGCAGACACCACCCGGTGATGGGCCAGTTCCGCCCACACAAACGCCGATTCAGCATAATGTGCGGAATTCGGATGCTGTTCCACGACGAGCGCGTGGTACTGCTCAGCCTTGCCCAGCGCCTTGTTGCGCTGGAATCCAACCGCCAACCGGTACGCAAGTTCGTCCGGACGGCGATCCGCCGAAACTTCGCCTTCCGACTGGAAGTCTTGGCGATACTGGTGCCACGGGTCTTCGGCCCGCTCCGGACGTTCCTGAAACCACCACGCCCAGCCGAGCATCCAGTGCCGCTCCTGCAACTCCTTTTTACTCAACTGGAAATGAGTGGTGCCTTTAAGCTCCTGCGCCGCTTCGTTGTACCACTGCCGGGCCGTGTCCTCCCCCTGTTGTTGCTGAATCCGACCGCCCAAGTAAAACGCTGCCCGCCCTAGGCCAAAATGCGCCCGGTTCGCTGAGGTGGTGCCCGGGTAGTCCTTGAGCAGTTGTCGCAGTGCCCGCTTGGCCGAGGCGAATTCGTTGAGTCGCAGACTCAGTTCTCCCTGATGCAGCAGTGCAGATTCCCGGAACTGCGGATGCTTGGGGTTCGACTCAAGAAAATCCGTGTAGCGTTGCAGGACCGGACGCGGATTCCCCTTGACGAATTCCGTTTCATGTCGCAGCGCCTCGGCTTGCGTGAAGCGAAACTCCTCCGAGAACTGTCCCTCCGGATGCTCCTTGAGGTAGCATTCCGCCTCCTTGAAAGCATCGGTGTACTGCTCCCCGTCCATCATCTGCCGGATCACCAAGGCAGTGTCCTCCTCGGAGAACCCTCCTCCGGAGAAACACTGCGCGTGGGCACTACCAATCCCAACACTGAGTTGTAGCAGCAACAGTCCCGCACAAAGCAAGAATCTGCGTGTTGACAAAAACAAAATTTTGCGAGAAAAATGGCTCATGCCGAGGCGGATTCCAGTTCGGCGGCAAGAGCTCGGAGTTGCGCGGCGGTGGCTTCCGGAGTAGCGGAGTCAATGACGAGGGTTTTCTGGCGACTGCTGTGGCCCCGTGCGATCCGGATTTTCGACTTGGCAAGCCTCAGGGTTTTTGCGACAAAAGCAACGCATTCCCGATTGGCGCGGTCATCCACTGGAGGCGCGGCTAGTCGCAATTTCATGCGACCCGCTTGCACTCCGGACCATGCCGTGCGAGACGCACGAGGCTGGACATGCAGGTACAGCGTCACATCTGCGTCGTGGCATTCCACGAATTCTCGGTTTCTGTCCGGCATCGGTCTCATTTTCCGGTTGTCTTTTCCGTGCTGTTTCCTGATGGTAAAATCATTTATTTTACTGGTTTGCACTAAACATGACAATCTCCGCCGACACCACCCTGCAAAAAACCCTCGTGAAAATCTGTGGCGTCACCATACCGGAGCAGGCGTTGGCGTGTGTGGAGGCGGGGGCAGACTGGATCGGACTCAACGGCTGGCCGAAGTCGAAACGCTTCATTTCCGTGGAACAAATGCAGGAAATCACCCAAGCCCTTCCGGACGGCGTGACCGCCGTGGGCGTGTTCGTCAACGCCAGCGCCGACACCCTCCACCGAGCCGTCGAGGACGGCGGCGTGGCTTGCGTGCAGTTGCATGGCGACGAAACTCCGGAATTCGCCAGAGCCTTGCGGGTGCCGTGGTTCCGTGCTTTTCGTCCGGGACCGGAGTTTCGGGTCGAGAGCATTGCCGACTACGGCCAAGCCCGCTTTCTGCTCGACGCCTACCAGCCCGGACACTACGGTGGCACCGGACAAACTCTTGATTGGGAACTCGCGCAACAGGCGACGCAACATGGCAAACTGCTGCTCGCCGGAGGACTCACCCCCGACAATGTCGCCGCCGCCATCCGCCGCATCCGACCCTTCGGCGTGGACACCGCGAGCGGAGTGGAATCGGCACCCGGAATCAAGGATATGGCAAAAGTCCGGGCCTTCGTCCAAGCTGTGCGGGAGGAAGATTCACACCTTGCACCCCTGCCCCCATTGCGCTAAACTCCACATGAGTTTTGGATAAGCCTTCCCTCCCTTTAGCAAAGAGGGGTCAGGGTGCTGTACAACTGAACCCAGCTTTCATCATGTGAAAACCAAATGAGGTTGACGCGCTCGGTCTGTGCAGGGTTGAGGGGGGCCAGTGGAGGCGAATCCCGAATGAATTGTGAAGAAGGAACCCCATGCCCAAGAGTACGTTTGCCGCCCCCATGGAGTCACAGTATTTTGAGGATTACGAACCGGATTCGGTTCATGAGTTTGGCCCCTTCATGAGTTGCCGAAAACTCCCCAACCCCCAACCCAGCAAATGAATCATGAAACAATTGCATCGTTCTGATCTCTTTAACTGGTCCGTTTTCAACGAGGACCGCAATATTGATTTCCACGGTCTCTGCTGGGTGCGCCCGCAGGGCAATGTGGTGATCGATCCCATGCCGATGTCCAATCACGACCGGCAGCACTTGCAAAGCCTTGGGGGGGCCAAGCACATCGTCATCACCAACTCCGACCACACCCGCGATGCCGAACGGTTGGCCTCTGAAACCGGGGCAGAACTTCTGGGCCCACAAGCTGAACAGGCTGTTTTTCCGTTTGCCTGCCAGCGCTGGTTGGAGGACGGGGACGAGGTGGTTCCGGGCTTGGAGGTCTTCACGGTCAACGGCTCCAAAACCTCGGGAGAACTGGCCCTGCTGCTTGAAAAAACCACGCTGATTACAGGTGATCTCATACGGGCACACGAGGGTGGACGGCTTTGTCTGCTGCCCGATCCCAAACTCAGCGACCGTACTCAGGCCATGACCTCGGTGCAGCGACTGGCGGAGCTGCCGAATTTAGAAGCCATCCTGCCCGGAGATGGCTGGCCTATCTTCTGCGATGGCGGACGCATTCTCCGGGAACTCGCGGAGTCACTTTAAGCAGATTAATCAAGAACCGTGCTGTGGAATCGCTCCATCAGGTAGCACCCGGAGGTGACGCCGGGGTACTTAGCCGTTTCATCGGAATTGAGGCAAGTAGGCAAGCACTCAATGGGAGCATCCCAATCCGGTTGCTGAAAGAACGCCAAAGACATCCGCGAGTGTGAGGTGTTTCTTTCAAACTCCGGAGGCACCACGCGGTGCAGCGACGACACCCACTTCCCGTTGGTCCAGCGTTCCATCAAATCGCCAAGGTTGACCACCACCTGCGGCTTGCAGGGGGTGACCGGAACCCATTCTTGTTGGCGGTTGAGGATCTCCAATCCTGAAGCTCCCTCCCCCTGCATCAGCAGGGTCAGACTGCCATAGTCGCTGTGGGCGCCCGCCCTCAATTGTCCCGGCTGGGGAGTCTGCATCAAAGCCGGATAATGATTGGCACGTAGGGCACTGATCGGTTGCCGCAGGAAATCGTCAAAATGGTTTCTTGGTAGCTTGAGGGCCAAAGCGAACAACATCATTAAGCGTTCGGCAAGTTGCGCCATTGCTTTGTGACACACCTGCCACGCCTCCTGAAAATCTGGAGGGCGGTGCGGCCACTGATTCTCTGAAAACACAAACACAGCTTCTTTCGCAGAAATGCCCGGAGGCGGTGGAGTGTTTGGGCCGACCGAAAAAGTTTCCTTCAAATCCGGGGGTGCTTGCTGACCGCGTGAGTGCGAAAGTGTCTCTGCCTCCATTGGTGCGAAGCCGTAGGGGTACCCTGCGTAGGGCATCCGGACTTTCAGCTTTTCCGATTCCGACAATGCAAAAAACTTCAAGCTCGCCTGCCAGCAATGCTCAATGGTCGTGTCCGGAATACCGTGTCCACTGATAGCAAAAAAACCGGTGTTGGTGCAAGCTTGACCAATCTGCTCCGCAATAGCAGCTTCCACCTCAGGACAGTCGAGTTGGGACTGGAGGTCAATCAGCGGAATGTCGGACATCAGCGATCACAGGAGGAAAGGCGGGGCAAAAACCTCGCCCCTCTGTCACAACAAGGAAGCAAGTGTGCAGTACTCATAACCGAGCGAAGTCGCAACGCCCTCACAGGTGATTTGGCCTGCGTAGGTGTTCATGCCCAATGCCAGCGCCTGATCCGCAACACAAGCAGCACGCCAGCCCTTGTTCGCCAATTGCACGGCGTAGGGCAAGGTGGCATTGGTCAGTGCCAAGGTCGAGGTGCGCGGCACAGCTCCGGGCATGTTGCCGACGGAGTAATGAACCACTCCGTGCCGCTCGTAAGTCGGATTGTCGTGATAGGTCACGCGGTCAATCGTCTCGATGCACCCACCTTGGTCAATCGCGACGTCCACGATCACCGATCCGGGCTGCATCGTCTGGACCATTTCCTCGGTGACGAGGTGCGGCGCCTTCGCTCCGGGAATCAGCACCCCCCCCACGAAAAGATCGGCGTGCCGGACGGCATGAGCGATGTTGTGTGCATTCGACATCAGTGTCTTAACACGCCCCATAAAGACATCATCCAAGTAGCGTAGGCGAGCGGCACTGGTGTCGAGGATCGTCACCGAAGCGCCTAGACCCACAGCCATTTTTGCGGAGTTGATGCCAACAATCCCACCGCCGAGGATGGAAACCCGAGCTGGGGCGACTCCGGGAACGCCGCCCAACAGCACTCCACGTCCACCCTGTGGTTTCTCCAGAAAGCGAGCGCCGACCTGCACGGCCATGCGGCCAGCGACTTCACTCATCGGGGTCAGCAATGGCAGGCTGCCATCGGCCAGCTGTACCGTTTCGTAGGCAATCGCCGTTACTTTACTGTCCACGAGTGCCTTTGTCAGCGAACCTTCGGCAGCAAGGTGCAGGTAGGTGTAGAGCAGCAGGTCTTTCCGGAAGTAAGCATACTCTGGCTCCAGTGGTTCCTTCACCTTGATGACCATTTCACTGGACCACGCCTCAGCGGCAGTGGCCACGATTTCGGCTCCGGCGTTGCGGTACTCCTCATCCGCAAATCCGCTGCCCTCTCCGGCACCGGTTTCCACCTGAACGGTGTGGCCGTGACGGACTAGGTCTGATACCCCCCCCGGAGTCATGCCAACCCGGTTTTCCATCACCTTGATTTCCTTTGGTACTCCAATACGCATAATGATCTCCAAATATGATGTGTCTGGGGCTTACTTCAGTTGAGTCCGGGCAAGGTGTTTTCCCCACACAGCGGGAGTGACGTTTGCTTTTGCCAAGTGAATTCGGCCAAGGTTTTGTTTTTGGAAAATGAACGGAAGAGGTGCGTCGAACGCCGCACCCCGTTAGTTTAGTTGAGGGCCTGATTGAGTGCGCTCCTGAGCGCGTCCACCATGCGGTCTGCATCCGTTGGCTGGATCACCAGCGGTGGTGCCATGATCAGCACATTGCAGCGTCCGGGAACGGTGTTCCCGTTGCGTCCGATGATGACACCGTTTTGTAAACAGTGCGCCACCACGCCACCAACCTTGGCATCCTCGAGAGGCTCCTTGGTTTCCCGATCCGAAACCAGTTCCACGCCGATTAACAAACCTTTGCCCCGGATGTCTCCCACCCAAGGATGATCGCCAACTGACTTCCGGAGTTGTCCGAGGATGTACTCGCCCAGCTTGCGGGCATTCTCATCAAGCTTTTCGGCTTCGATGATCTCGATATTCTTGAGACCAACCGCAGTTGATACCGGGTGTCCGCCATAGGTGTTGATCTGGCGGAAATGATTAAGGGTCGTGGCGTCGCCATAGAACTTTTCGAAGACATGCTCCTGCACCATCGTTGCGGCCAACGGCATGTAGCCACTGGAAATACCCTTGGCAAAGGAGAAGATGTCGGCGTAAGTGTTCCAATTCTGGTGTCCAAACATACGACCGGTGCGCCCAAATCCGGAGACCACTTCGTCAAAAATCAGCAGCACACCATAGCGGTCGCAGATTTCGCGGACGAGCGGAAGGTAATTGTCTGGTGGCACGAGGATGCCTCCTCCGGAAATCATCGGCTCCATGATGAAGGCCGCGACGGTTTCCTTGCCTTCGTGGATGATGGTTTCCTCCAGCATCCGGGCGCACTCTTCGCCATGCTCCGCAACGGTGAGTTTCGGATGGGCACGGTAGGGGTAAGGCGGCATGATGTGCAGGAAGCCCGGAGGCATGGGATCGTAGCCGATCTTGCGCTCGGCCTGCCCGGTTGCCGCCATCGCCGCCATCGTGTTGCCGTGGTAAGCGCGGTGCCGGGAAATGATCTTGTAGCGCCGCTCACCTCCGGGCATCCCGGATTGCAGGTGATACTGCCTGGCGATCTTGAAAGCGGTTTCGTTGGCTTCAGAGCCGCTGCTGGTAAAATAAACATGACCTTCCAACCCCAGCATCTGCTGAAGTTTTTCAGCCAAATCTACCGCAGGGCCGTGCGTCATCACCGGAGCAAGGTAGCCAAGGTTCCCCATCTGTTCTTTGGCGACTTCTCCAAGTTCTTTGCGGCCATAGCCGATGTTCACACACCACAGGCCGGCAACCCCGTCCAATAGCGTGTTGCCCTCTTGATCGGTAAGGTAGCAGCCTTTGCCCGTCACCATATGCTTCTGCGGCTTGTCCCGCAAAGATTGGTGTTGAGTCATCGGACGCCAAACACGATCCATCTGCCCTGTCGTTGTACTCGTCATAATTCAGCCTTTTTGAGTTTTGGAAATTGGAAAGAGGTCTCACTGGGCAAAATTTTATGAGAATTGAGCTGGAGTTCCAAACTATTTATTCACCTCGGCCTTGCTTGCCCACAAGGGTTGATTCAGAGGGTTCAAAATAGGTTTCAGAACTGCGTTGCTCGAGTTTCGGAGCAAAGACCTCGCCTGCCCCCATTTGTTGGTGCTGCGGTGTTTCCCATGAGAGGTTGTGCGTGGAAACATAGACCAGTCCCAGTAGCAGCAACGCGATGAAAATTAGCATCGCCTTCTTCTCCTTGGGGTCAAAATCGTCAAGCATGTTTGAGGGACTCCAAATCCGGGTTGCCAGTTCAGAGATTGTGACAGACCCACGCCGGGGTTGCAATTCCAGGAAATTCCGGACATCATTCAGGAGAACATGAACCT
The DNA here is from genome assembly GCA_913020725.1 of uncultured Pseudomonadota bacterium. GTDB lineage: Bacteria > SAR324 > SAR324 > SAR324 > NAC60-12 > UBA8110. Next base: position 11,173 of record CAJWCD010000034.1, on the reverse strand, counting down.
ACACCCATGAGGGACCACATGGCCTGGATTAAAACCCTTGGATTGGAAGAGGCGACCGGACGGCTCAAGGAGCAGTATGACGCCGCAATGCAGCGAGCGGGTCGCATCTGGAACATCGTGCGGATCATGAGCCTGAACCCGCCGGTACTTGATGCCTCAATGAAGCTGTACCGTCAGGCGATGTTCGGGAAATCCCCACTCACGCGGGCACACCGGGAATTGCTGGCGGTGATCGTTTCAGCGGTCAACCGCTGCACCTATTGAGTGCGGGCACACGCCAACGACCTCCGGGCTGAGGTCGCCAAAGATTTCTCCATCACCGATGACGAGGAAGCGGACCGTTTGGTCGCACAGGTTTCTCAGGATTGGCACAAGGCCAATCTGAAGCTTCCGGACCGCGCCCTGTGCGCTTATGCGGACAAACTGACCCGCACCCCGGAATCCATGTCGGAACGCGATGTTCAGGAACTCCGGGATCATGGCTGGTCAGACCCAGCGATTCACGACGCCACACAGGTCATTGCCTACTTCAACTACATCAACCGCATCGCTGACGGGTTGGGCGTGGACCTAGAAACAGATATTCGCAAGTGGGAAGAAGGCTGATCAGTCTTGGGTGTTACGGATTCGGTGACGATTCTGCACCCAACGCGCAACAAGAACCCCACCAAGCACGGTCACAGCGTAATAGCCCAAAAAATGCCAGACGGTCCATTCCAGTTTGATTTCGAGCGTAGCCCACGCTCCCCAGCCGTGAAGCGTCCGCAGAACCACCAGCCAAACGTCTAGCACAAGCTCCGCCAGTCTGTAACCGAGATGTTCCAGCCACCCGTAGGGTGTCATTCCCAAATGAAGGGCACTGAGCAAGGCCACCGCCAAACAGATGGGCAAGACCACCGCTCCCATCAGCGGCACCATGACGAGGTTGAGCCAGAAGACTTCGAGCGGAACCCGCTGAAACGCGGTGGCGATGATTGGCCAGGTGCCTAGAGTTGCCGCAGTGGTTATCAGTAGGCTTATCCTACAAAAACGCCAGACTCGCCCTAGACTCCCGGAGTCCCGGTTGGACTTGGGGTAAAGCGGCAAAAAGAGCAGGATGTGCAGCACGGCCAGAAAGGAAAGCTGGAAGGAGAGGTCTTGGAGTGAGGCGGGATCGAGCAGTACAAAACCTGTGGCAGTGGCCGCTAACACATAGAGCATCATCCACGACCGTCCAGTGATCCACGCGGCGGCCAGCGCCGTCAGCATCACCACGGCTCGCAACGCTGGAGTTGGGAACCCCAGTACAAACAGGTACCCCCAGAGTCCGAGCAATGCCAACCCTCGGCAGATGTTTGAAAAGTGTGCAGACTCAAGCCACGTCAAGCGCAAGGCTCCAAGTTTTCGGAACAGCGTGACGAGTAGGCCATAGATCATCGCCATGTGCAACCCACTGATTGCCAGCAGGTGGGCGAGTCCGGTTTTCCGGAAGATCCGCTGGGACTCACTGGGGTAGCCACGTTGGGCCAAGGTTAGGGGCAAGAAGATGGAGAGTGACTCCGAATTCAGATAAAACGCCGCCCGTGCCTTCAGACGTTCCACCCACGAATTCCGCTGCGTCTGCCAGCCACTGGGGAGCGGTTGGGCCTCCCGCAGATAGGCCCGCACAAAGGCCAATTCGGACACTCCCGTTGAAAACCGCAGTCCGGATGGCGTTCCATCGACATGCAGCAACCGTCCCCGATAAAGTCGCATCCGCCCTCGCTTAGGCAGGTGGAGCGTGAGTTCCGGAAGTTCCGCAGCTTCAGCCTTTCCATCATCGACTTCCACCCGCCGCAAGTGTAACCGTACCCCCTCGCCCACGAGTTGGTGTCCAGCGACCCACCCTTCGACATGCAGCACCTCCTGTTTGGCAATCGTCGAATCCACCAACGTCCGAAGCTGCCGCGTTTCCGCCGCTTGCCCCATAAGGTGAACCGCTAAGAGCAAGGCGGTTACGCCAGCAGCCCCATAGAGTTTCCGGAAGACCAGCCAACCCACGCCAACTCCCAGCAAGGCAAGGTGCGGTTGCAGAATAAACAGGAGGTCGTTCGTCATCAGGTAATCCGGGCAGGTGGCATGGTTCTTGGACTCTCAGGTGTGTACAGGTAGCTAAAAGGAGAGCTTTGCATTGACATGGGATAATTTCAATGATAGTTCTTTAATGTTTGCCTGTCTGAAGTCAGACCGCACTCCGTAAAGGTATCCAAACCCATAAACCGCCGCGACTCATGAGACATTTATCCGCCATCAGCCTTTTCGTCCTGCTTTTTGTCGCCTTGATTCTCGCAGGCTGCGCACCGAAAGAGGAAGCCGTCGAGCCAGCGGCTCCCGCACAAGAAGAACCGGCTCCGGCTCCGGAGCCGGAGCCGGAGCCGGAGCCGACTCCTGCACCTAAACCGGAGCCTGCTCCGGAAACCAAGATTGCGGCGGCGGAGCCCGAGCCCGAACCCGAACCCGAACCTGCGCCAGCAGCACCCACACCCGCACCTGAGCCGTCTGCGCCTGCTACCGAACCTCCAAAACCGCCAGCGGAACCAGCAGTTCCAAAAGCCGCGGTTGCCACGACGCAACAGCCTGCGGCCCCCGCACAGGCGGCCCCCGCACCCGTACAACCTGCTCCGGTGACCAAGGAGCAAAAACAGATCGCAATGGTAGAAGAGGCCAAAGCGATTGTTGAGCAGGCCCGTACCGCTGAAGAGCAAAAGCAGGCCGAGGAGATTTTGAAGCGAGCCGAGCAGGGTGAGGATGTCAGCAAAGAGATCAAGCAGAAGCAGGCGGAGATCGGCCCAGTGATCGTGGTCAAGGATGAAGCAGAACCAGAACCAGAACCCGAGCCGGTCGTGGTGGCCAAGGCAGAAGCAGTCACCCCAGAACCGGAACCCGAGCCGATCGTGGTGGCCAAGGCAGAAGCAGTCACCCCGGAACCCGAGCCGATCGTGGTGGCCAAGGTTGAAGAGTTCACCCCAGAACCGGAACCCGAGCCTGAGCCGGAACCCGAGCCTGAGCCGGAACCTGTGGTTGTTGCCAAGGTGGAGGCTCCAAAAGCCGAGGAACCTGCCCCGGCTAAACGGAAACAGCCCGTTACCATCATCGTGGCACCGACCGAGGAAGCCTCAGCACCTATTGCAGACTTGGGCACCGTGTACTTCGATTTTGACAAGAGCGACATCAAGCCGGAGTTCGCCAAAGCGTTGCACCGCAACTTCGAGTGGATCGAAGAGCATCCGGAAGCTCACATCCAGTTGGAAGGGCACTGTGACGAACGCGGCACCAACGAGTACAACCTCGCCTTGGGCGAGCGGCGTTCGCGGGCCGTTTACGACTACCTCGTCAAAACACTCGGCGCAAACCCCAACCAGTTCACCCTCATCAGTTTTGGGGAAGAGCGGCCTACCGATTTCGGCCACACCGAATCGGCTTGGGGGAAGAACCGTCGCGTCGAATTCACCCGACTCTGAAGCTGAAGCACCTCTGAACCCACTCCACCCTGTTCGCAGCATCGTTCATGTCCGAACTACTGCAAGGGCAGGGCATCCTTTCCTTGGCACTGGGAGGCAGCATTGTCGGCCTCCTTGTGCTCATCGTCCTCATCTTCATGTCTTCGCTCTCGTGGGCGATCATTGTGCTCAAGTGGCGGCAGTTCCGCTATGTTCGGCAGCAAAATCTTGCTTTCCAAGTGTTGTTTCGTAGCGGAGAAAACCTTGCAAGCGTCAGCAATGTTGCTCAGGAGAAGTGTCCGCGCTCGCCGATGGCACTCATGTTCGCAAGTGCCTACGCTGAAGTGGAGACGACCATCCGACGCCTCCGGAATCGGCAAGGGCTGGAGCATTTCGCGACAACCATGATGCCGCATCTCAACACGCGCTTAGAGCGGACCATGGAGCAGTGCTTCAACGAACAGTACACGCAGATCGAAAACCGCCTCAACCTGCTTGCGACCATCTCCAGCGCCGCTCCCTTTGTGGGGTTGTTCGGAACGGTGCTGGGCATTATCGACTCTTTCCAGAACATCGGCACTTCCGGACTCACCAGCCTTGCCGCCGTCGCACCCGGCATTTCAGAAGCCTTGATCGCCACCGCCGCCGGGTTGCTCGCGGCCATCCCCGCCCTGATCGCCTACAACCTCTTCCGCAATCAGGCCCGCAGTCTGGGTAATGACCTCCGGGATTTCAGCCGAGAACTCTCCAACCGTATCGAGTGGATTCTGTATGAACAGTTCGTCATGGCAAGAAAATGAGCCGGTGAGCGACATCAACGTCACGCCCTTCGTGGACGTGCTGTTGGTGTTGCTGATCATTTTCATGGTGACGGCTCCGATCATCAACCGTGTCGTGCAGGTCGAACTGCCCAAGGACAGCTACAACCAAGACAAGCAGAAACCGATGCAGGAGCCCGTCAGAGTCGTGATTGACCGGAAAGGAGTCTTGTACTGGGGAGATGTGGAAATTGGAGCGATCGCGGAAGAAAAGTGGGAGAAGAAATTCAAGGACCGCCTTCAGCAAGAACTTGCCCGCTCACAGGATTCGTTGAAATCCGTGGATTTGGAGGCCGATGAACAGGTCCGCTATGGGGAACTGGTGCCAGTGATCGCCCGCCTCAAAGAAGCGGGCGTGAGCATGAACTTGGTGATTCGTCCGAAAGCGAGGCGCTGACGGGTTATCCCACCTGCTTCTGTTCCGGCTCAATCACGGTGGTCTGATCCTCGGAGGGCTTCTCCGAGTCTTTGCTGCGAGCGTTCTTGAAGTTGGTGATCATATTTCCCAACCCCTCACCTATCATCGGAAGCCGCTTGGAACCAAACAGCAGCACAACAATCGCCAAAATAATCAGCAGTTCCCAAATTCCTAAGCCAAACATTGTAATTCCTGCTAGAGTTTGCGTTTCATAAAGTGTTTCTAGTAAAAACGATCTTGGCTCGACTTGCAAGCCGATTGCCTTTGATGCTTTCGCAATTACAAAACTGACACGCCCGACATGCTGACCTCACCTGCGATCAAAAATTCTGGATTCTTTGGAACCTCCAAAAATTCGTTTTTTGGGCAGGCCCCGGCAGTGGAATCCTTGGCTCCGCCTGCGCTTCCGGCTGCGTCCTCTGCTAGTGACCCGCCCACAGACTTTTCTTCACAAGCCAGCACTCCAGAAGTTTCCTCTCAGAAAAACACCGGACCGGAGCGTATGGTCGTCTTTGTGTTGGCAGGGTTGCTGTTGATCGCTCTTGCACTGGCAGGCTATGAACCGGCGGTTGTGAAAACTTCGGCGCCATCCCCGGTCGTTGTGGAAGTGGAGGAAACTGTGGAGTTGCTTACACCCATCGTGGCCGAGCCTGAAGTTTCAGAGGAGTCAGAATCTGCAGTCCCTGTGCTGGACGAGGAACCTCCGGCTCCGACCACGCTCCACGCGGCCTTACTCGCGGAAGACATCCCCACGCTGGAACGTTTGCTCGCTTCCGGGAGTCCTTTGGAAATTCGGGATGCCCAACACCGCACCCCGCTGATGCGGGCCGTGCAGCTTGGCGATGCCGAGGCTGTGGAACGCCTGCTCGCGCAGGGGGCTGATCCGGATGCGAACGATCCGTTTGGCGACACCGCGCTCACTTGGGCGGTGGTGCAGCGGCGGCTGGATTTGGTGGATCTGCTGCTCGCGCAGGGGGCTGATCCGGACAAGGGGCACCTCACGCCCCTGATGTGGGCCGCGCTCCAGAACGAACTGCCGATGCTGGAACGACTGCTGGCAGCGCAGCCCACCATCAACCTCCGCACCCGCGAGGGCTGGACCGTGATGCACTGGGCGGCGGAAAAGGGGGCCACCGAGGTGATGTGGCGACTGTTGCGGTCGGGGGCGGTCGTGAACGCACAGAATCAGGCGGGCCGCACCGCGCTCATGCTGGCAGCACGACGCGGACACCTCACCACCGTCCGGCTGCTGCTGAAACGGGGTGCCTTGCGGGACGTCGAGGATTTTGATGGGCAGACCGCACTCGATTGGGCCGAGGCCAGCGGACGCTCGGAAATCACGGAATTGTTGCTGCGCTGACTGCGGATGAAGAGCACATTGTCAGAGTGCCAAACACGTCTGGCGCATTACTCCCTCTTTTCATCGTCGTCCGGCGTGACGCTGTGCGGAATCCACCGTGGCAGGTTAAACTCCGGATCGATCAGGCTGAACCGCCTCTTTGTGTAGTAGATGAGCGCCTTTCGACAGTGCAACGAAAGCGTATCGTCCGCATCGAGGTTGAAGTCGAGTCTCAAGGCTTGCTGGGCCTCCTCCGGCAAATCCGGGTTTGCCCGGAACCGAATGTTGACCATGTCTCGCCACTCGAAGTCTCCTATGTCCGAGGCGAATTCCTCCGGAGCATGTTTCTCAATTTCCCTCATGCTAGGGGAGGGCAGCACCTCGGCTTCCAGCATGCGCCCAATCCCGAAGTTCCGGTACCCCTTGCTCAGGTGGCAATAGGCTCTCACATAGTAGCAATGCTCAGCATGAAAGAGATGGTTCCGAATCCCCATGAGGAGTTATGAGAAATTCCTTGATTGACGCGACGACCTTCGACACGGCTTTCCGAATCCCCATGAGGGGTTATGAGTATTTGAATATGAGGAAGGTGTTTTTGATAAGTTCCGGTTCCGAATCCCCATGAGGGGTTATGAGCCGGAAATTTATTAACGTGAGTTTTGGATAAGGAGCAATCACGGCAACAGCGGGTTTTGTCCCGATGCCTTGGGACGCAAGCGATTGGGGGCGTTGTCGCGGGGGCGAAACCCCGCGCTACCAGCATTGGACTCACTGCTTGTGAGCTTTTTCAAAGAAAGGCCTGATCTTTTCCTCTCAAGCCACTGATTGATAAGGGTTTTCTAAGATTCTTATCCAAAAATCACGTTATTTTAGGTTTTCAATCACGGGCAAACGATACAGATTGATAGCCGGGATCGTTGCGACACCCAGACCGAGACAGACCGTGATGAGTACCTGCAATACCTCTTTTTTCCCGATTGTAGCTTCCAAATAAATCCCAGTCTCTTCGATAAAGAACAGGGAGACCCCATGTGCCATACCATAGCCGAGGGCCAAACCCAGCCCACTGCCAATGGCGATCAGTACAAAGGCATAGGTCCAGACAACACAAAAAACATAGCTTTTTGAGGCCCCTAGGGCACGGAAGACTGCGAATTGACGGCGATAAAGCTGCATAAGGATGATCAGACCAGTGATAATAGCCAGCATTACCAGAAGCTGAGTGCCCACAGAGATGGCTCTGATGATGACGGTCACATCCCCAAGGTATTGGTAAAGCTGGACCAGTACTTCGGCCGGGAAGAAAGCCATGGTTTCTTCCGTGCGGTACTTGTTACGCAGACCGTAAGCAGCTGCAACACTGTCCGGTTTGAGAATGACCGCAGGAACGCCTGTGAGAAAATCGGGATCGAAAGGTGGGCCGATACGGTCCGGTGATGTACCCTCCGGATCGTGGCCGTTGGGCATTGCATGGACGTTCCAGACGCTTTCAACCGGTAAGATAATGGCACGGTCCCAAGGGGTGCCGGTGTAGGCTAGTTGCCCGACCACCCTGAAGCCTTTACCCTCGTGGCCCTCGGCGTCAGCCGAAAATCCTTGTCCGTGGGCAGGAGTGAACGTGCTGCCAACCGATAAGGGCACTCCTGTTCCCACCATCGCTTCATCAAGTGACTTGAACATGCGACCTTCAATGTTGCCATCGACCAGATATGAAACAAAACCAGGTGTGGTACCAATAACCGGAAAACCGTGATAACTGTCGCCGAAGGCAAAAGGTGCGGCGAAAACCGCATGTTTTTCTGAAAGCAAAGGAGCCCATTGCTTCGGCTTGAGCAGTTCGACCGCTGAAGATTCGAGGAACACGACGTTGAACAACATCTCGGTCTTGCTTCCGGGAGCAGCGACCAACAAGTCAAATTTGTCCGCCGACCGGGCGGTCCCCTTACGAAGAGCTCGTTCCTGGGACGAGATTCCGACTCCAAGTCCCACTGATACCGCCACCAGCAGGACAAAAGCGAAACTTATCATTTTGTGCCGTTTCATGCTTGCCTTAATGAAGACGAATGGATTCATAGACCCTCTGTAAAAGGTGGCAAGTCAGTTTCAAAAGTAACATCCCTCTTCAGTGTTAGGTAATGGGACAGTTGATCTTGGAAAACCAAGTCATGTGAAACAACAATCAGGGTCTTTCCTCCATCACTCGCCATTTTTATTAGCAGTGATGCTACAGCCTCTCCGGTCTCCTTGTCCAAGCTGGCAGTAGGTTCATCAGCAATCAATACCGGAGGATCGAACAACAGGGCGCGCGCCACCGCTACTCGTTGCTGTTCTCCACGGGATAATACTGAGACAGTCTGTCTATGGGTAGGTACTTGAACTTGCTCGAGCAACCGCAATCCGGCTTCGCGCAACCAAGCTGGAGTGCGCCAGTGACTGAAAGTGGCTGGAAACAACACATTTTCAAGGGGTGATAATTCCGAAATTAAGTGGAAGTCCTGAAAAACAATGCCCAAGGTCGCCCTTCTCCACAGATCACGTTGGCCTTCAGTGAGGTTCCAGATATCCTTTCCGTCCCATTTAACCGTGCCATGTTCAGGTCGCAACAATCCGGACAGCACGTAGATCAGCGATGACTTGCCCGACCCTGAAGGCCCGCCGATTAAAAGACCATCTTTTGCCGACAGGTATAAAGACAACCCGTCCAACACCTCGAACGATTTTCCGGAGTGACCTTTGAACGTAATACGCAGAGAATCTAGAGCTAACAGGCAAGAAGCGGATTCTGCCATGAAGGGCTTCAAACTGATTTAGTTGAACTTCTCGAAATCAGACTGGAGAAGCCGTACCCTGCTGACAAATCCTGTTTCGGGATCGAGTTTTGTTCCCAGATCGAGAATGCCTTGCGACACGATTGGAACGTTAAACGCGACCACACGGATAGTTTCCTTTGTGTAGACCAAAATCAGGTCATCGGGCCAGTCTGCCTCACTTTCGCAAAAAGGGCAGACCGACATTGGCATCTTTGTCAGAACGTAGAACTTCGACTCAGCCTTCAACGGGGGAGCCATGAAGCCGTAGACGGCAATCTCCTTGCCGATAAATTTCTGGGCCTGCGTGGAGAAAGACAGATCCTTGTTGTAAAGATCTCTCATCTTCACCATTTGGGGTTTCGCCCGTAATGGCCAAGGACTGAGGAGGAGGACACACAAACCGGTTAGAACTTGTCGTCTTGTCAGCATGAAGCCTCTTCTGTTCAAACACTATTTCAGGAAGGGGTAACAGGGTCGTACGACCGACCCTGTTACAACAAGTGGAACCGAAGCCTGTGTTGCTTAGAATTGAAAGGCCTGCTTCATCACATGGAAGATGTAATTCTGTTCCACTGTGCCCTGGAACAGATGCGCCCACGGACCCCTGGCGTAGATCGCCACATCCTCACCACCATGGGTCTCAGAGCTTCGTGGAATCAATGCTTCCTGGACGTAGTCCGGATCAAGGACCTGTTCCTGAGTCAATGTTGGCCTGCCGTTGGAGGTGTAGTTGCCGTTTTCGTCTTTTTTTAGAACCGAGGACGATCCATTGGCGTAGCCAATGGTGGTGTAAGGCTTGCCGTCGGCAGCGATACATAGTTCATCGGTGGGGTTGCCCTTCTTGTCAAGTTGGTAGCAAAGACCAAGAATTGGTGAACCAAGCTTAGTGTAACCAGCTAGCGTAAGCACGTGCGAGTGGTCGGCAGTGACGACAATCAGTGTCTCAGCGTCATCCGTCATCTCGTCTGCTATCCTGACCGCATCGGCAAAGGCTACTCCATCGGTTATCATGCGATGGGCGTTATTGGCATGATTGGCGTGATCGACACGACCGGCTTCAACCATTAGGAAGAAGCCCTTTTCACTTCTTGCACTCAAAAACTCTATTGCTGTTCTGGTCATCTCCGCCAGCGAAGGTTCGCCAGTCCGGTCATGCTCATATTTCATGTGAGAGGATTCATACAAACCAAGTATCTTGCTGCCCCTCAAATCAAGCGAAGCGTGGGTTTTGTCATCCCAAGCGTATTGGCCACCTGCTTTTTTCCAAGCGTCGATCAGATCCTTCCCGTCGGTGCGTTTGCCACTCTTGCCCTCTTGATCTGTATTAAACTTTGGTATGAAGTGCCGCCGTCCGCCACCCATGGCTAGATCAAGAGAGGAGTCGATCAGTTGTGCAGCAATGTCCTTCTGCCCGGTGCAATCCTTAGGAAGCTTAGAGTTATCTTCGTAGTTTCGGTCGGCTGTGCTGGAATAAACCGAACTTGGTGTAGCGTGGGTTACCCTTGCGGTGCTGACAACACCGGTGGCGTAACCACGATCCTGGGCCATATGATGGATTGAAGGCAAAGCGTGTCTGGGTACGCCGTTGCAGTCAGTGCGTTCCAGGTTCTCGTCAACTCCCACCACCCCCTGACGGGTTTTGACGCCTGTAACCATAGCCGCTGCGGTACCAGCCGAATCCGCGGTCTGAGCATTCGTGTTGTAGGTTTTAGACAAGGCCAGATAGGGGAATTGTTCGTAGGGGAGTTCATGTCCCTCCCCTGACTTACCAAACTTTTGACCCTCAAAAATTCGGGTCGCGGTAACTGAGGTGACACCGGCTCCATCGGAGACCATCAGGATCACATTCTTGGCTTTGTTCAGATTCGGAGCCTTGGCCATGACTCTCCTCATCATAGCATCAGCATCCTTGTACCACTTGGACGTGGCTTGGGGCAATTCCGAGGCTGAAACGGCGATCGGCACGATCAGAGTGGAATAACATAGTACTTTTTTAAACAAATTCATGAGACTCTCCTCATAAAAAGGTTTGATGGGATTGAAAATGGGATTTATTCTCCTTAGCAAGAGAAGTAAAATCCGGTGACACCATGAACCTGAAGCTCAAAAGAGAACTCCAGACTCAAGTATTATGGCCTAAATTTGAAAAAGTTCAACCTAAAAAATCCTGATTGACGGAAAAACTAAAAAAGTCTTTTGAAATCAAATACATATAGTAATTATTAATAAACGTGAGTTTTGGATAAGGCTATGCCAGCAACAGCTTCCGCTGGGGGTTGATCTGGTTGAGGATTTCCCGCTCTTGTGCAGTCCAAGAGAGCGCCGGACGC
>CAJWCD010000033.1:0-28119 GCA_913020725.1 uncultured Pseudomonadota bacterium | reverse complement strand
CCACGATCCTCGTCACGCACGACCAGAGCGAGGCCATCACCTTTTCGGACCAGATGGTGCTGATGAATCGGGGAACACTGGTGCAGTCCGGAACTCCGAAAGAGGTCTATCAGCAGCCAAGTTCGCTCTGGGCCGCAACCTTTGTGGGTGAAGCCAACCAGCTACCTGTGCGCTGGGCTCAAGGCAAGCTCCACGGCTCGCTCGGTGTCGTGACCGTGCCCCCGGAAGTGGGAGAGCCGACGGCCACGCTCTTGGTGCGTCCTGAGAACTTGCGGCTCCAAGCTGCCAATTCAGGAGGGGTTCGGGGAGTTGTCCGTCAGGTGGAATTCCGGGGGGCGTCTCAATCCGTCGAAGTCCAACTGGAATCCGGAGAAGTCGTGTGTGCCACCACGCCTCCACAAACTGCCTGCGCTCCGGACGACGCGGTTTCGGTCCATCTCGACCACTTCCTCTGCTACGGCGCGGCGGGCCAACTGCTTTCCAGCCCCAAGAACTTGAGGGAGTGATCCACATTTAGGTGTCTTTTAGCTTTTTTACATAAAAATTACAATTATACTTTCTTTTTTTGTTTTTAGTGCTAAACTGACGTTTCTTTAGTGGTCACCTCAACCCCAATCAAATAAGCAGGAGATATCAGATGGTTAAGAAAACGACGATGCTGACCCCGGTCATAAAAGCGTACAATGACTGGTGCGAACAGTGGGAAAAAGGACTTGGTGAAGCGGAGAAGTTCCAGAAGCAAATGCTGGAAAACACCTACAGTGCTATCGAGAAGCTGCCTACAACGGAAGCGGCCCTGAGTCTGAAGCCGATGCAGTTGAACGCTCTGGACGAGTCGTACACGCAAATCCGCAAGACTTGGCAGGAAATGCGGAAGCAATCCAACGAGTGGATGAACGCCGCTGAAGTGGTCTCTCCCGCTGCCTAAGACGACCGTCTGACGGTTGTCTTCAACCCCGGTTGAAGTCGGTCAGCCCCCTGACGACTTCGGCTGAGGTTTTCTATTTCTGCCCCCCGATCACCCCGCCGATATTTGCAATTCCTCTAGCACTGCTCGACCCATTGCCGTGTCCGCGAGTGGGCGCGTGAGTTCCCCTAGTGCGTCAATCTGCCGCTTGAGAGCTGCGGCGTCACCTCCCTGCATCGAACTGCGAACCACGTCCATTTGAGTCCGGAGTTCCTGACGCTCCTCCGTGGACAGCGTTGCTTCGGCAACAGTCCAGCACTGCTCGATCCCCCGGAACATGCGTGCGGCCGTCTGCCCAAATTCGATGAGCTGACGGGTGTTGAAATCGCTGATCGCGTGGTCAAAGGACTCCTCTAGGATGTGGTCGATTTCGGACTGGGTGAGTCCGTGCGAGGGGATCACCTCGATTTCGGCTACGGTGCCGCTGCGCTGCTCCTTGGCGGAAACGATGAGCAGGCCGTTCGCATCAACGCGGAACGTGACTTCCACCAGCGGTAATCCCGCTGGCATTGGCGGGATGCCCCGGAGCTTGAAACGTCCGAGGTTGCGGCAATCCTCCACGAGTTCGCGCTCGCCCTGATAGATGTTGACGTCAATGGCGGTTTGGTTGTCCACGTTGGTGGTGAACATTTCGGCCACCTCTGCCGGAATTGTCGTGTTCGCGGTGATCAGCTTGCTGAAGGTACCGCCTAGCGTCTCAATCCCCAACGCAAGCGGGATGACGTCCAGCAACAGAAAATCGCGTCGGCCCCCGGCGAGCAGGTGTCCCTGAATCCCGGCTCCGATGGCCACCACCTTGTACGGATCAATGGCAACATGCGGCTTACGTCCGAAAAAGCGCTCCACTGCTTTGCGGACTCCCGGAACCACGGTGGAGCCACCCACCAAGACAACCTCATCCATCTGCTCTGCGGTCAATCCGGCAGCGCGGAGTGCCTTCCGGCAGCTTGCCAGCGTCCGCTCAATCAAAGGAGCAATGCGTTCCTCAAACTCCGCTTGCGTCACCAAGCCCTGCGGCATGATTCCACATTCTGGAAGTTCAAGGGTGTATGCGGTTTCTGGAGAGCCACTGAGCCGAATCTTGATCTCCTCCGCCGTTTTCCGCAGACGCTGCTGGGTTTCTGCACGCTCAAATGTAACTTCCGGATGTTCGGCCAGCAGCCGTTCGCGGAGCAGAGTCATCAACTCGCGGTCGAAGTCATCCCCGCCCAGCCGTGTGTCGCCATGCGTGGCAATGACCTTGAAGAGCTTTCCGGAAAGCTTGAGCAGCGAGAGGTCAAAGGTGCCGCCACCAAGATCGTACACAGCCACATACCCGTCCTTGCGCTCGTCCAATCCGTAGGCGATGGCGGCGGCGGTCGGCTCGTTGAGAATGCGTACCACTTCCAATCCGGCGAGTTTCGCGGCATCGCGGGTGGCTTGGCGCTGGGCATCGTCGAAGTAGGCAGGAACGGTGATCACAGCTTTTGAGACTGTCTCATCCAGTGCGGTTTCCGCCCGACGCTTCACCTCCCGGAGAATCTCCGCTGAGAGTTCTTGGGGCGTGAATTCCTCAGTGCCGATGCGGACCTTCACGAGCTTGCGCTGCGCTGGAATCACGGCATACGGCAACTCCTTGATTTCTTCCGCCAGTTCCTCAACATCGCGCCCCATCAGTCGCTTGACGGAATAAACGGTCTGCTCCGGAGCCGTCAAGCGTTGTGCAACGGCAGCTTCTCCCACGATCCAGTTTCCGGAGCTGCGGGTGAGCACCGAAGGGGTGATGGGGTTTTCTCCAGACGGAGCCACCACTTCCGGACCGTCTTCAATCACCGTTGCCGCCAAGCTGTTAGTGGTGCCAAGGTCAATACCGATGATGCGTTCCATCTTCAAGTTTCAGAGTTCCAAAGGGGCAAAGTTCCAAAGTTTAAAAGGCACGAGTCAGTAGGCAGCAGACTCACCAAACTCACCAACTCAAACTGGAAAGCGTTCCAGCAAGCGGTGCAGGTAGCGTTCTGCGTTGAGGTCGGTTTGCAGAGTTTGGAGTGTGGACGGAGGGGCTGTGGCTGCCGCTTCTGCAAAGTGCAGGGCAAGTCCGGAAATCAAGGATGCGTGGCGTTCTGCTAGATCTGTACGAGTTTGGACGATTTCGTCCGGAGTTCCAGAATCCAGCAAGTCGTCAAGGGATTCTTGCACTTCAAACATTTCCATCAAGAAGCCCGCTGGCAGTTGCCGTTCGTCCAATACCGTGCCCTGCGCCAATCGGGGTAGCAGGTCATTGGCGCGGGCGACGGGATTCCAGAGGGTGTTGTAGGCCCGATTGAGCACGGCTGAGGCGAGTTCGCTCTGCCGCTGTTCGCGCTTGCTGGCGTTGGCGTAGAAATCCGGATGCAGTTCGAACGTGAGTTGCTGGTAACGCCCTTCCAGCAAATCAAGGTCCACCTGAAAGGATTCCGGGATGCCAAGGGCCTCGTGAGGGGTGACCTCTCCGGACGGAAACTGAAGGGCGTCGCATCCGAAGCAGTACAGGAGCGAAATCAGCGGGGCGCGGCACTGCTCGCAAGCGACAGATGGGTCAGGCAAGGAAGAATGCCAACTCAGTCAGCGGAGGCTGCGCTCCGGGATTTGTAGTCGGCGATGGCGGCTTTGATCGCATCCTCGGCCAGCACAGAGCAGTGAATTTTCACGGGCGGCAAGGAAAGTTCCTCGACAATCTCCGTGTTCCTGATGGTCATGGCCTCGTCCAGTGTCTTGCCCTTCACCCACTCGGTGGCGAGGGAAGAAGATGCGATAGCACTGCCACATCCAAAGGTCTTGAATTTCGCATCCACGATCTGGTTGTTCTCCACCTTGATCTGAAGCTTCATCACATCACCGCATTCCGGAGCACCGACAAGTCCGGTACCCACGGCGTCATCATTCTTCATGAAACTGCCCACGTTGCGGGGAGCACTGTAGTGGTCCACGACTTTTTCGCTGTATGCCATTTGGTCTTCTCAGAAATAGGTTATGAATCAGTGGGAGGCCCACTGCACGGTTGAAAGATCAATGCCCTCCAGCACCATCTCGTAAAGCGGGGACATCTCCCGGAGCCGCTTGACGGCACTGGAAACCTGCTCGGCGGTGTAGTCAATTTCCTCCACCGTGGTGAAGCGTCCGAAGCCGAAGCGGATGGAGGAATGCGCCAAATCGTCACCCACGCCCAACGAGCGCAAGACGTAAGACGGCTCAAGGCTGGCGGAGGTGCAGGCCGATCCGGACGAAACCGCGATGTCGCCGATGCCCATGATCAAGCTCTCGCCTTCAACGTAGCCGAAACTGAGGTTGAGGTTGTTGGGTAGGCGGTCGGTCGGGTGGCCGTTGAGGAACACATAATCGAGTTCCGTCGTGAGTTTTTCGTAGAGCCGCTGCCGCAAGCCGATCAGGCGTTCGGCCTCGGACGCCATTTCCTCCGCACAGAGTTCCGCCGCCTTGCCGAAGCCGACAATGCCGGTGACGTTGAGCGTTCCGGAGCGCATGCCCCGCTCGTGTCCCCCTCCGAAGACGATCGGCGAAAGCCGCACCCTCGGCTTCTTGCGGCGGACGTACAGGGCACCGATGCCTTTGGGACCGTACATCTTGTGCGCACTCATGGAGAGCAGATCAATGTTCATGCGCTCGACATCAAGCGGAATCTTGCCATACGCCTGAGTCGCATCCGTGTGGAACAGCACCCCGTGTTTGCGGGTGATGCGTCCGATTTCCTCCAGCGGATTGACGGTGCCGATCTCGTTGTTCCCGCCCATCAGCGAAACGAGGATCGTGTCCGGACGAATCGTTTGCTCCAACTGCTCCAGACTGATGCAACCGTGCTGATCAACATCGAGGAAAGTGACCTCGTAGCCCTGCTGTTCCAAGTAGTGATAGGGGTCAATCACTGCCTTGTGTTCAATGGGGCTGGAGATGATGTGGCGTCCCTTGTCCTTGTGGAAATCCGCAGCGCCAAGGATAGCGATGTTATTCGATTCCGTAGCTCCACTCGTGAAGACAATCTCCTTGCTGCTCGTGCCAATCAGGCTACCGAGCATGTCCCGTGCGCTAGCAACAGCTTTTTCAGCAGTCCAGCCAAAGGAATGGTTGCGGCTGGCAGCGTTACCATAGATTTCCGTGAAATACGGCAGCATCGCCTCCACCACCCGTGGGTCAGTCGGCGTAGTAGCGTTGTAGTCAAGATAGATGGGTAATTCCATGATCCTGGGATGGCTGGGGTGTGAGGTTCAGTTGTGATTCCGCGATGATAGACGCGAGGGTGGTTTCCTCCATGAATTGCTCCATGCGACGATGCAAGGCAGTGAGCGGCCCTCGCGTGGGGCAGTGTTGCGACACCTTACAGCACCCTTCCTCGTGGACGCAATCGACCAGAGTGAAGGGGCCGTCCATGACTTGAATGATCTCAACAAGGGTGATGCTCGCCGCTGGTCGTGCCAGCACATAGCCGCCGTGCTGCCCCCGCATTGATTCTGTTATCCCAACCGTGACCAACTGCTTGAGAATGTTGGCCGTCATCGGATGCGGCAAGCGGTAGTGCGCGGACAGTTCCTGCGCACTCACCGGCGCGTGCGTTGCGCCAAGGTGTGTGAGTAGGATGATTGCGTAATCGGTCTTTTTTGAAAGCTTCAGCATGGGATTCAAATCTTCGTCTTATTCAGACTAGCACTAGATTGGTCCTAATTCAATAAAAAAATAGCACTAATCCAGTGCTGATTGCTGAAAGCTACTGAGAGGGAGTGTCCGTAGGGCTTTCCGAGTCGGCAGGAGCAGCCGTTGCGGTGGCATTATCCGGAGCCAGTTTCGGACGCAAGGGAAGCAGTGCCTTTTGGTGGAGCAGCCGTTCGCTGGAGCCAATGTGATGCACCCAGAAATCTAGACGGATGGGATCACCTTCGGCTGCCATGCTCATTTCCAGCGAGAACGTCTGCGGGTTTGAGGTTTCCGGAACCAGCCATACGAGTCGAGGTTGAGGCGCTACGGTGATTCCCGCTCCCCACAGGTGCAGAGAAATCTCGACGAGTCCGGAATTCTTGCCGCGATTCAGCAAAGCCGAGTCCAGTTGCACAGAGATCACTCGCCTGCCTTCAATAATCTCGTTGCCAAGAACCTTGAGCGAGAGCTTGGTGAGTTGAAGTTCAAACGACTCCTGCGTCCGTGTCCGCAAGTAGAGCCGCTCCAGTGCGCCACGCCAAACCTCCGGGCGCTCCAGTTGCTCCCGATGGTATTGCAGGGGATTCAGCAAAAAACGAACATCTCTGCGTTCACCAAGCAAGCCGAGCAGGAAAGCAGCGGGCCAACGTCCGGTGGTGGATTCAGAAGTAGCCAGCGAGTTTCTGAGATGCGGCAGCCCCAATTTCGGAAACGCCAAGAACGCCTGCACCGCCTGCACACGCTGATCAAGCTCCGGAGCGTTGAGTTGGTGAATCCAGCGAGTGCCAAATGCGTGGGCCAGCCGCGCCTCATAGTTCGCGGGAGTGCTGGCGGCACCCAAAAGTAGCATGAGCAGCAGTGCCGCCAGCATCCGGATTCGACTCATGAAACCTCTGAGGATTCGGGTGCTTGCATGGATTCTGGAACCGCAGGTTCTGCCAGCCCGTCCTTCCACTGCCGATAGCCATACTCAATGGCATGAGCCATCTGCTGCTTGTAGCGTTCGCGTCCAAAACGGGCGGCGTTGCGCACAAGGTCGTCCGGATCAAACTCCGAATACCGCCGCTCCATTTCCTCGATTGCGGCACAGAGCGCGTCGATGCGCTGTTCATGAAAGAAAAGTCCGGTGCGCTCATTGACTGTCTCCAACGCACCGCCTGCTCCAAAAGCGATGACTGGCGTTCCGGAGGCCTGCGCTTCCAGAGGCGTGATGCCGAAATCATCCTCTCCAGGAAACACGAAGGCGCGAGCTTCTTGATAAAGCGCGACCAGTGCCTCGGAGGATTGTTCTCCCAAGAACTCGATATGATCTTGGGCGATGCTCCGGCAGTAGGCTTCGTCCTGTCCGCTGCCCACGATTTTGAGGGGAAGCTTGAGCCGGTTGAAGGCTTCCACCGCGAGGTCGATGCGCTTGTTCGGAGCAAAGGCACTGATGATGAGATAACAGTCGGATTTCCGGGAGCCGGGCTGGAACTGCTCAACATCCACGGGTGGATGGATCACTTGCGCCTCGCGGGAGTAGTACTCCCGGATTTTGCGCCGCACGTTGCGGCTGTTGCAGAGCAGCGTGTGCACTCGCGAGGTGCTACGGCGATCCCAGTTCTTGAGGTAGGGCCGCACCAGTTCAGCCGCGATGCGCACTCCCGGATGGGTTTGCGTCCTCCGGAAGTAGGTGTCGAAGAGGTCCCACACATAGCGCATCGGCGCGTGGACGTAAGAAAAGTGGTAGGTTTCCGGTCCCGGCTTTGCGCCCTTGGCGACACAATGGCTGGTGCTGATGATCAGATCGTAGGCATCGAAACGGAACTGTTCGATTGCGGTTGGAAAGAGCGGGAGGAAGTGGCGGTAGTGTGAGATGCCGTGCGGCAGATGTTGAATGAACGAGGGTACAATCCGATGCGCCTCAATGGTCGCACTCAAGCGTCCTTCTTCGTGGATGAGCGTGTAGATGGGAGCCTCCGGGAACAACTCACAGAGCACCTCCAGACACTTCTCCCCGCCGCGCATGCCGTTGAGCCAGTCATGCACCAGCACCACCCTCCTGCCCTCCAGCACCGTTAAGCCTCTTGTGTTGTGGTCTCGTCTAAACTCAACAAACTATCGGGCTGTGGGGGAACCTGCAAACTGGTTTGCGAGAAATCCAATCCGTATGTGTATTCGGAACACCAACCGCCGGAAAGTTCAGCAACGTTTTGGAGTTGGGGTCTGGTGATCTGAAGGAACCGCTGAGAGACGGGTGCTTGGAGGATCGAGGTGAGGAGAGGCGGTCCCCCCTCACCCGAAAGGAATTAAGCGTGGCAATGTTGCTCCTGTAGGAGTTCCTGGAAACAGTCCCGCATGACATTGATGACCACCAATTCCCCGCAGCTTTGAGCTGAGGCTTCAAGGAGGTCTAGTCCCCTAGAAATGGAGACATTTTGACGGGAGAGATCTTCCAGCCGAGCAATTGCGCACTTTAGGAGTGATTGCATGATACCTCTCGGCAGTGACGTTAGCAAAAACCAAAACCGACCCCATGCCGGACTCGTGGCTAACTCTCACCCCACGATAATGCAGTTAGCGTTCCACCGGAATTTTCAGGAGCAACCGCGCCATCTCGATCACGCTCGCCATGGCGTGGCGTCCCTGATTGCCCGCCTTGCCCCCGGAACGCTCGATAGCTTGCTCCAAAGTATCCGTGGTGAGGACACCAAAGCTCACCGGCACCCCCGTGTCCAAGCCTGCCGAGGCAATGCCACTCGCCGTGTTTGAGCAGACGTAATCATAGTGCGAAGTCGCCCCCCGGATCACCGCACCAAGACAAACCACTGCATCATAACGACCGCTCTGGGCAAGCCGCTTGGCAATGAGCGGCAACTCAAAGGCTCCGGGAACGCGGGAAATCGTCAGGCGCTCGCGGTCTCCACCGTGACGCACGAAAGCGTCCACTGCACCTTCGAACAGCCGTTCCGCGATGAATTCGTTGAAGCGCGACACCACGATCGCGATGGAAAGGTCAGTGGCGATCAGGTCGCCGTCCAGTTCGGTCATGTTTCGCTTTGGGAAGTGCGAGCCTCGTCAAGTGCCCGCAGGTGTTTAAAATTGTAGAGGCCGGTATTGTGGCCGTCACTCCAGTGGATGCGCAGGGCGTAGTTGCCCACATATTCGCTGCCAGACGCATGGACATGCTTTGGCACCGACTCCGGCTTCAGCACCCGCTCACCCGTTAGTTCGTTGACACAGCTTGCACAAGGACACGCACAGCGCAGGTCGTGAAATTTGTAATGGCTTTCGCGCCCGTCGCGCCAGAGGATGTAGAGGTCATCCTGAAGTAAAATTTTTTCGGGCTTGCGCTGTCTCAATTTCTGCATTCGGTGGTCAATTCTTTAGGCTCAAACGTCAAATGGCTTGAAGTGCCTGTTAATTTACAGTAATCCATTAGTGAACTCAAGCCGCTCGCTTGGAGCAAGCCACCGGAATCCGAGGAGACACCATGGCCGATGAAACCCCCGATATCTCTACTGAAGAGACCGAAGCAGACGTAACAGAGGAAATGGCCGAAGCCGCCGAGGCCGTTGCTGCCGAGAACTCCAACGATGCTGCGGCCCCAGAAACAGAAGAGGCAACGGCAGACGCAGGAGCTGCCCCCGACGAAGCCCCTGCCACCGATGCTGCGGCCCCAGAAACAGAAGAGGCAACGGCAGACGCAGGAGCTGCCCCCGACGAAGCCCCTGCCACTGAAGGAAAATTCGCATCGGCAGCAGCTCCGGAGACCAGTGTCCCTGACGCAGTACAGTCGGTTCCGGAAGAGACCCAGCAACAATATCAAGCCGTGGCCGCAAAGAGGAATTCCCTCAAGCTTGCCGGAGAGCAAGTCCTCAGCAGCGGCAGCAAGGAAGAACTCAAGCAGAGTCTTCCCGTCGCCATCGTCCTCAAGAAGAACATGTCCAAGGACGTGGGGCAACTTTACGAGCAGTACAAGAATTTCAAGAGCGCCAATGACAATCCGGAGACGATAGAGCAGTTCAAGGAAGCCTGCAACACGGTGATCCGCGACGCGCAGAAGATGCATCAGGAGATCAAGGAGAAGGTGTATACGGTCTACGAAAAAACACCCCCCTCTTGAGTACGGGATTCGGTGAGGGCCACTGCCGAACACCATGGCAGGTGGGTTGGTGAAAAACGGTGCCTTTGTCACCTTCGAGGGTCTTGACGGCTGCGGCAAGTCCACGCAACTGGAACGAGCGGCGGACTGGCTGGAGACAGCAGGCATCCCCGTGCTACGCACCCGTGAACCCGGCGGCACCCCGATTGGACGGAAAATCCGCGAAGTCTTGCTGGACCCTGCGAACCACAAGCTCTGTCCGGACAGTGAACTCCTGCTCTACCTCGCCGACCGCATCCAGCATTTGCAGGAGGTCATTCTCCCCGCCAAGGCTTCCGGAACACTGGTGCTGTGCGACCGCTTCCACGACTCAGCGGTTGCCTACCAAGGCTACGGGCGCGGACTCGACTTGACAGCAACCGACTCGATTGTTCAAAATCACATCACCCCGAATCTCCCCGATCTAACGCTCTGGCTGGACCTTCCTCCAAAAATGGCACTGGAACGTCTGCAACACTCACGGGGCGCCAACGCGCTCGACCGCTTGGATGCTGAAACGCTCGGCTTCTTCCAACGAGCGCAGGCAGGCTTTGCGGAATTGGCCCAAGCGAATCCCGAACGTTTCGTCCGACTTGACGGAAATTCTGACATCGAAACCCTCCACCAACAGGTGGTGGCCTGTTTTCAAGAACGAATCCTTTCCTGATTCACCCAAAACCTGAATTCCCATGCGCAGCGTTTTTTTTCAGCGGCCCCTTGAGTATCAGATCGAAACCAGCGGAGAAGAGTGGAATCAAGGGGATTCCCTCTCCGGAACACTACGGGTGCGTAACAACGGAGGCGACTCCCTGTCCACCCAATCTGTTCAAATTCTGTTGGCCTATGCCCTCAAGAAGGAACTCAAGGACGGCAAGGCGGATGCGTGGCAGGTGCGGGAAACGCTCAACTTCGACCTCCCAGAATTGGATGCGGGTGCCCAGCATACTGCCGAGTGGACCTTGCCGCTTCCCAGCGATTGCCCGCTCACGGACAAATCTGGAACGCTTTTCCTGCTCTTCGGCGGCACTGAAGTGCTGGAAAACGGAGGGCGCATTGACCTGCAAGTGCGTTTGCATCCGCTGCTTCAGAGTTTTCTCCAAACCTTCACCACGCAGTTCAAATTCTTAGAAAAACACCGCAAGCATGTGAAAGGCTGGGCCGAAGCCAAGTTGAACCCTCCAGATACACAGGAATACTCCAGTCTCGATCACCTGCTCTGCCACTTGCGGGTGCGTGAAGAACAGTTGGAAGTGCGTTATTTTTTCAAGGTCAAGGTCTTCAGCCGCGAGGAGAACTATGTGAAAATGCGCCGCAAAACCCGAGAACTGGAGCAGTCCCTGAGCCCGGAAGACTACCTCCAGACGGGAGATTTTCCGAACCGCAACTACTTCCGGGAGCGCATTGACGAGGCCTTGGAAATAGTTCGCAACAGCATCCTTTGAACCCGGCGATGCAGCTTCGGATTCTCTCCCGCAGTGATGTTGAGCAAGCCCTGCCGATGGCCGAGGCCATTGCGGGCATGAAAAGGGCATTTGGATTGCTCTCAACAGGACAAACCGAGGCTCCGTTGCGCAGTCGGGTTCAGGTTCCAGAACAGGAAGGAGTGCTGCTGACGATGCCTGCCTCCGTACCCGGAGAGGGCAGCTTGGCGGTTAAGCTGGTGTCAGTGTTCGGGAAAAACCGCGAGCGCGGCATTCCGCTGATCCATGCGGTTGTGCTGGTGCTGCATCCGGAAACCGGGGTTCCTCAAGCCCTGCTGGACGGCGAGGCGCTGACGGCCACTCGCACCGGAGCTGGAGCCGGAGCCGCCGCCGCTTTGCTAGCGCGTCCGGACGCGGAGTCGGTGGCGATCCTTGGTAGCGGAGTGCAGGCCCGTGCGCAGCTTGAAGCGATGTGCGCGGTGCGAGCCATCCGCAAAGTGCGCGTTTTCAGTCCGAATCCGGAACACGTTCGTGCCTTTGTCGAGGAAATGCGAGGGCGCTCCCCGATTCCGGAGGAGGTCTCCGCCGTGAATTCCTCAACGGAAGCGGTGCGTGACGCCGACATTGTTTGCACTTCCACGACCTCCACCACTCCCGTCATCAACTTCAACGATCTCAAACCCGGCTGTCATGTCAGTGGGGTCGGTTCTTTCCGTCCAGACATGCAGGAGATTGACAACGAAACCATCCGCAACGGCTTGGTCGTGGTGGATGCCCGCGAATCCGCTCTTGCCGAAACCGGAGACTTGGTGATCCCGATTGCCCAGGGCGTGATTCAACCTGATCACATCCATGCAGAAATCGGCGAAATCGTCAACCAAACCAAAGCTGGACGCACCACTGCGGAACAGCTCACCGTCTTCAAATCCTGCGGAGTCGCCGTGCAGGATGCAGTCGCCGCCCGCATCGTGCTGGACTGCGCCGAGCGAGACGGCCTGGGCACACTCGTGGAACTGTAACAATAGAATCCAGAGTCAGGAGCCAGAAGTCAGAATGGGTTATCCTGACTCCTGAATACCGGCTCCTGAATACTGCTCTATTCAGGGCAATACTTCTCGCTTTTCCGAATTCAGCAAGCAGCAGAGTATAAACCTCAAAACCTCGCAATCAATGCCCCAAAAACTTGATCCCGAAGCCGCACAACTCCTGCAAATCCGTAAGGAGTTCGGTGCTCCGGATATCGCCGACTGTACGGTTAAAGAAGCCCGCAACATTTACACCTCCATGCCAACGTGGTTGCAAGGGCGAGCCGCAGAGGTGGGTTCAGTGGAGGATTTACAACTCGACGGTCAAAACGGTTCCTTTGGCGTGCGCATTTACACGCCTCCGGAATCCTCGGAGTCCCCACGCCCGGTGCTGGTGTACCTGCATGGCGGTGGCTGGGTGATCGGCAACCTGGACACACACGATGGCGTTTGCCGCCATTTCTGCACAAACGGAAACTGGGTGGTGGTTTCCGTGGATTACCGGCTGGCTCCGGAAGCACCGTTTCCACAGGCAGTTGAGGACAGTTGGACGGCGGTGCAGTGGGTCTACGCAAACATCGATGCACGGGGCGGGAATCCGGAACAGATCACTGTTGGAGGAGACAGTGCAGGCGGGAATTTAGCTGCCGTAGTGGCCCACCGCGCCCGGGATCGTGGTGAATTTCGGCTCGCCGCGCAGGTGTTGATTTATCCTGCCACCGACATGACCTGCGCTCTTGAGTCACACCAACGCAATGGCGAAGGCTACCTGCTCACCCGCCACTCGATTGACTGGTTCCTCGGACACTACTTGCCTGTAGGGCACGACCGTCGTGATCCGGAAGCCTCCCCACACTTCGCCTCCGATTTCCGTGATTTGCCACCTACAGTCCTCGTCACCGCTGGCTTCGATCCGCTGCTTGACGAAGGACATGCTTACGGCGAGAAACTGAGCGCAGCAAGCGTGGTGGTTGTGGAACGCTGCTGGGAAGGCATGATCCACGGCTTCATCACCAACCTTGGGCTGATGCCGCAAGCCAATCAATGCTTGGATTGGATTGTTACAGAAGTCGGCGCACTGACCACTTCCTCCTCAAAGTAGCACTATTGTAATAATTTCTGACACTCACCTTTGAGATGAGCTTCCGCTTCTGTAGTCAATGATCGCATCACAGGCTTTCAGAATATCATACCGGTACGCCTTCGTATTATGCAACATAGACGGACACCCGATCTTTTTCTAAGGATGCTTTGACATAGGGGTTGTCAATCGCACCTTCTTGAAGAAGATCTACTTTCTTGCCAAAGAGTTCTTCCAGAGTAAATTTCAAATTAAAATCGAACACTATGAACTAGCGGTGACATCTAATAAATATTGTTGAATATTAATGAATTGGCTGTTTGCATCCCAGTCCAAATGTGTCCTAGAACCAGTAGCTTTGACTATAAGATGTTCTGAACAAGGGTTGATTCTGAGAACCGTTTCTCAGTTGTCTTGCAGCTTTGAGTACAAGGACGCTCAAGCGCAAGTTCAACCGCAACAAGAGCGTCTCCGGAAAAGATCGCCCTAGTTGTCCTGCCTAGCAAACTTCAACAATTCCCGTTGCGCTAGACGGGAGTTTCGGGTAGGGTTGGCGCAAGATGTTTCCCTTCTAGATGCACCACAATTCTGAACAGCACCGATGATCAAAAATTTGCAGAATCCGCTGGATTTGGTGATCTGCCTGAAGTTGCTGAACGTGATCTCGCTTTCTGATGAAGAGTCCGAACAGCGCATCAACAGCATCCTGAAGACGCATCTGGGGAGTCAGTTCGCAGCTTGGGAAACTGAGGCGGCTCGTGTCTTGGATGACCTAGCCGACGACGAAAAGGTCAACCGCACCAAACAGAGCTTTTCCCGCTTGCAGGAAGAAGATGAGTTCGTCAAAAAGGAAATCCTGCTGATGATTGAAGAGATCATCTTTGCCGATGCTGAGGTGCTTTCGACCGAGCGCAAGTTCTATGATCTTGCCAAACGCTACCTCCAAGTCAACGTCTATGCCATCAATCCGACTCTGGAACTCTTCGAGTACCTCCATGTGCTCAACTACGTCTCCAGCTCTGATTTTGCAAGCATCGATGAGTTTGCGGAAATCTGGATCAAGTACATGGGACCAGACATCCGCATCTACTACAACGAAGCCTACCAAAACCTGAAGGATCTCGATCTGGAATCCCAAATCCAGAAGGTGGGGGAAGAACTGAGGAAGCTCAACCAAATCGACCATGACCAGAAAATCAGCATCCGGACGATGGTGGAGGAGGTCATTTTTTCAGATAACGAGTTCACCGATGAAGAAAAGATCGTCTATGAGCTGTTGCTGGAGAACCTTGGAGTCGAGTCCGGTCTCAGCTTTGAGAGTTCCGGGTTCCGGCTGAGCAAATGCTTGATGGAGATTGAGCAGCATCCGCTGTTCTCCAACTTCATCAACCTGATGATCATTCTGGCCGGGATCGTGGTCGGATTGGAAACCAGCGAGGAACTTGTCCGGGAGTATGCCCAGACCTTTCACGTCCTCGATCTTGGCATCAAGTACATTTTCCTTGTCGAAATTCTCATCCGCCTCATTCCCAAGTGGAACCGACCTCTGGTGTTCCTCTCCAACGGGTGGAACGTTTTCGACTCCCTGCTGGTGTTCCTCTCCTTCCTGCCCTTCGGAACCTACCCTTTCGTGCTGAGAGTGGTGAGGTTGCTCCGCTTCACGCGGATCTTCCGCAGAATCCCGCAACTGCGGATCATCGTCATCTCCTTGTTCCAAAGCACCAAACCCATTGGATTTGTCGGCATCCTGCTGCTGCTGCTGATCTACATCTACGGAGTCATTGGAACCACCACCTTCTCCAAGAACGACCCCATCCACTTTGGCAACCTGCCCATCAGCATGATCTCCCTGTTCAGGGCAGCCACCTTCGAGGATTGGACCGACCTGATGTACATCCAGATGTACGGATGCGACACCTACGGTTACAAAGATGCTGCGGAGCAGTGCACCTCTCCGTCCAAACTGCCGGTGGCCTCCGTGTTCTACTTCATCTCCTTCATCGTCATCAGCGGGCTGGTCATCCTCAACCTTGTGATCGGAGTGATCATCCAGAGCATGACTGAAGTCAAGCGGAGCCTAGAGAAAGACGAGGAACTGCGCAAAACCATCAAAAACATTGACTTCATTGTGAAGAAAATCCGCGCTCGGAAGTTTGAGCAGATGCTGGACGAGGATCACCACTGAAGGGGAGCAACCTCACTTCCCCACATTTTGCGTAAGCCCTGCTCTAGTGATTCGCGGATTCAACTCGAAAGTGCAACAGATCGGTTGAATCCGCAACGGATAAAAAATACCCGTAACCTCCACGTAAATCTGTGGTGGATCACTCCAATCAGGAAGGACAGCGGTACGATCCGGACGGGATGGTGTCGTCAAAATCGAGCGGCAGCACCTGTGCTTCGTCGTTTTCAAAGTAAACCACCGCCTGCACTGCGGAGACAACCAGCAGGGCCGGACGCATGTTGGTCCAACGTTGGTTGAGGTTGTAGGGTTCGTAAAAGGGGCGGCGGCAGTAGTAGCTCACGCCCTGTTCGGCAGGAGTGGGATAAAGAAGTTTTTTGGGTTCCGGAGAGGATTGGCAGGCGCCTAACCCCATGGCGAACAGCAGGCCAAGCGCACGCAGGAGCCGATGATGCAACAGCATCTCAATCCGCCGCGACCTCAGTGGTTTCGAGGTAGAGCAGACGCTGGCAGTGCGGGCAGTTGCGGCAATTCTCCGGATCGGTCAGCATCTCGTTGAGCAACTGCGGCGGTAACACCATGTGGCAGCCGCCACATGATTTGTCGTTCACCTCGCAAATCGGCATCCTCAGCCCACTCGTCTGGCACCGCTGATAGTAACGCTGCACAGTGTCCGGGATTTCGTCAAACAGCTCGGTGCGGTGGGATTCCAAGCTCTTGAGTTCTCCAGCAGACTGCTTCCGAACCTGTCCGAGTTCGGTGGTGGCTTCCTGAAACCTGACGTTCTCCACCTCCAATTCGGAGCGCAGAGTGGAGAGAGTCTCATCCAACCCTTCCTTCTCGATGTCCAGTTCCAGCACCTGCTCCTCGATGATGGAGCGGTGCTTGCGGGCTTCCTCGAGTTGCTTCTTGCTGGCAACGAACTCCTTCTCGTTGCGGATGCGTGGAACCTGCTGCTCCAGATTGGCGATAAAGGTATCTTGAAGTTCCAACTTCCCGCGCAGTTCTCGGCCTTGTACTGCTAGCACCCCCTCGTGTTGCTCTTTTCCTTGCACAATGTCCAACTGCCGGTCATGCTCGCTGCGGGCAATACCAATCTGCTCATCGAGCGTACGGATTTGACCTCGGAGTTGGATCAGTTCACGGTCAGCTTTAGCAAGGTCAATGACAGGCTGGATGGTTTCGGGCATGGCTCCTTTTCTTAAGCACAAATCAGGTGAATCCGACAGACTCACCTCTAGGAAGGCAATTTATCATTGTTCCAAGATTGGCAGGGATTTACAACCTTAATCCAGCAGTAGTTCGCCAATCTGGATGGCGTTGAGCGCCGCACCCTTGTAGAGTTGGTCTGCGACCACCCAGAAGGTGAGTCCGTTGGGGTGAGAGAGATCCTTGCGGATGCGCCCCACATAAGTGTCGAGCGTTTCGGCAATATCCCACGGCATCGGGTACCCCCCCGGAACCTGCTCGTCCAACACTCGAATACCGGGAGCCTGCTCCAGCACCTGCCGTGCCTTTTCCGGAGCAAGGGGCTGTTCGGTTTCGATCCAGACGGCTTCGGAATGCGCCCGCAACACCGGAACCCGCACACACGTCGCTGAAACCGGCAGGTCCGGAAGCGACATGATCTTTTGCGTCTCCAGCACCATCTTCATCTCTTCCTTGGTGTAGCCGTTTTCCTGAAAAACGTCAATGTGCGGAACAAGGTTGAAGGCGATTTGCGCCGGAAAGGCTGAAACCTCCATTAGCTCGCCCTTGGCCCACGCCCGCACTTGCGCCTGCAATTCCTCCATGCCCTTGGTCCCAGCACCGGACACGGCTTGATAAGTTGAAACCACCACGCGCTTGAGTCCCGCCGCTTGGTGCAGTGGATTAAGCGCGACCACCATTTGAATCGTTGAGCAGTTGGGGTTGGCGATGATGCCCTTGTGCTGTTTGGCGGCTTCGGCATTGACCTCTGGAACCACCAGTGGCACCTCCGGATCCATGCGGAAAGCGCTGCTGTTGTCAATCACGACTGCTCCGGCGTTGACCGCATGCGGGGCGAACTCCTTGCTGCGATCGCCCCCTGCGGAGAAGAAGGCGAGGTCAATGTCCTTGAAGGAATCCGGGGTCAGTTCTTCAACCGGAAGGCTCTCTCCCCGGAACTGGAGCGTTTTTCCTGCGGAACGGGCCGAGGCCAGCAACCGCAGGCTTTGCATGGGGAAGTTCCGAATTTCCAGCAACTTGAGGAATTCGGCCCCCACCGCGCCGGTCGCCCCGGCAATCACTACTCGTGGAGTCATAAGTTTTTGGTTTCGGTTTTTAAGGCGGATCACTCCTCGTAGAGGCTGATCTTGAAATGCCTTCGGCACATCGAAACATAAGAGTCGTTGCCGCCAATCTGGATTTGTGCCCCGGCGCGGACGGAGTGGCCCTGCTCGTCCAGCCGAACCACCATCGTCGCCTTGCGTCCGCAGTGGCAGATGGTCTTGATCTCGCACAATTCATCGGCCCATGCAAGCAGATGACGACTGCCCTCGAACAATTCTCCCTGAAAGTCGGTACGCAATCCGTAGGCAAGGACTGGGATTTTCCGCTGGTCCACGACCTCGCTGAGTTGGTACACCTGCGCTTGCGTCAGAAACTGAGCTTCGTCAACCAACACGCAGTGCAACGGATCCTTCGCCAATCGGGAGTTGGTCAATTCTAACAGATTCTGCTCCGGAGTGAAATTCTCTGCCTCCGTTTCTAGCCCAATCCGAGAATGGATACGGGCACCGTAGCGGTCGTCAAGGCGCGGCTTGAGGACGAGCGTGTTCATCCCGCGTTCGCGGTAGTTGTAGGCAGACTGCAAGAGGGTGGTGGTCTTTCCCGCGTTCATCGCGGAGTAGTAGAAGTAGAGCTTGGCCATTTTGGGCAGATGCGCTTCGCCCCCCGGAAGGCCGGGGTCCGGGCATGGAAGTTGCTGAGGTTCTGTAAAGCCCTGGGGAGCGGTTTCCTTCCGCCTGAATCCACGCGATGAATCCATGAAGTGAGCCCAACAGACCGTCGTAAAGTCCCGGACTCGTCCATTTCACCCCAGAGCAGATACTACTCTAGCCATACTCTCCTGTAACATTCAAGCAGCTTTCTGAAACATTCATCGACAGACTCGTCTGGAGGGTGGTGGTGACTGTTAAGCTGGCTCCACCAAAATCGCCCGCAAGTCGTTGACGTTCGTCAGACTTGGACCAGAAACCACCAGTCCGTTCACCTGTTGAAAAAACGAATAGGCGTCGTTGCGGCTCAGAAATTCGGCAGGCGAGAGGTCAAGGGTTTCCGCCTGTGAAAAAGTTTCCGGAGTGAGAATGGCGCCCGCGTTGTCCTCGGAACCGTCAATGCCATCGGTGTCGCAGGCAAGCGCAGCAATTCCGGGTAGCCCGCGCAAGTCGTCCAGCAAGGCCAGCGCGAATTCCGAGTTGCGCCCGCCCTTGCCCTTGCCGCGCACCGTCACCGTGGTTTCACCTCCGGAGAGGATCACCGCCGGAGGCGCGACAGGCTGCTGATGCGTCTGGATTTGACGGGCGATGGCCGCATGAACTTTTGCTACATCACGGGTTTCGCCCTCGATGCGGTCGCTGAGAATCAACGGCGTGAGGCCCGCCTTCCGGACTTGCTCGGCAACACTTTCCAGCATTTGCTGCGGGGTGGCGATCAGTTTGGTCTCGGTGTTGACGAGACGCAGATCGCCGGGTTTTGGCGTTTCGTCCTCGGCCTGTTCCAAATGAGTACGAACAGCCTCCGGCACGGTGATCGTGTACTTCTCCAGCACGTCCTGTGCTTCGGCAAAGGTCGATGGATCCGGAACGGTCGGCCCGGAGGCAATCACGGAAAGCTCGTCTCCGGGAACATCCGAAATTGCCAGCGTCAGTACCCGCGCCGGATGGCAAGCAGCAGCGAGGCGTCCACCCTTGATCGTGGAGAGATGCTTGCGGACGCAGTTCATCTCGTGGATTGTGGCTCCGGAGCGCAGCAGTTCCCGATTGACTGACTGCTTGTCCTCCAACGTCAACCCCGGCGCAGGTAAGGTGAGCAACGCCGAACCGCCTCCGGAGATCAGACACAGCACCAGATCGTCCGCAGCCAGTCCTTGCACCAGCTCCAACATCCGCTCTGCGGCCTGCCGTCCCGCTTCGTCCGGAACCGGATGAGCCGCCTCCACGATCTCGATGCGCTCACAGGGAACGGCGTGGCCGTAGCGCGTCAGCACCAGCCCTTCAAGGTCTCCGGGCCAGTGCTGCTCCACGGCACGTGCCATCGCTGCGGACGCCTTCCCGGCACCAATCACCAGCGTGCGACCCTTGGGTGGTTCCGGAAGATTAGGCGGCACACACTGTGCGGGCTGCGTACTGGCGACCGCCGTTTCAAAGAGGGAATGCAGGAATGCAGTGGGCGAGGTCATGCGGCTGCTTCCGTGGCTTCCAGCTTCAGATAACCCCAATCGAAAAACTGTTGTTGCCAAGTTGGATCGTTGCGAAAAGCTAGGAAAAACAAATACTCTGGAGCCAAATCCAGCCCGTTTTTCCAGCATATCGTATAGCCATCCGTTTGGAATTGCTGAAATTTGACGGGATTGCTGAGTTCGTGAAACATCGACCGCTGATCGTTGGTGATTGTGTCCTCTAAGTCTGCCACGCCCACCAGATTGTTGCTGAACTTGAGGCGGACTCGATAATCACTCAAATGTTCAGCGGTTTTGATCGAGATCATCTAATTCTCAGGCGAGGGGTTGTATTTTATGGAACTGCCCCGATTTTCGTAGGCTGTTCCAATTGGCAAGCAGTTCCTCTTGGTGTTCCTGTCCCCACTCTACAACCAAGCTCAGGGCTTTTGCGGGGAGTTCCCCTTCCATCACACCAAGATTCTCAATCAGAATAGCAGCTTGCTACTCGTTGTACTGGACATGAAAATGTGGCGGATTATGCTCATTGAAGTACATCTGGATGACCATTCCCAGAAAACGACTGATTTCCGGCATTCATCCCCTCAGTCGTTCGGCAAGGTACACTGCCGGATGGATCACTCGCAACGGCAGCCCAGCAGCACGGATGCCCGCACGGATTTGGTAAAGACAGCCCGGATTGCCCGTCACCAGCGTGGTCGCCTGCGGGTTGGCTTGCAAGGTTTCCCGCACCGAAGCCATTTTACGCTCCAGCACGGCACTGGACAAGTCGGGGTGCACCAAGTTGTAGATTCCCGCAGAGCCACAGCACCAATTCGACTCGGTGAGCGGAACCAGCGTTACCCCCGGCAGGCTGTTGACCAGTGCTCGCGGGTGATCATCCACCTGCTGGGCATGCATCAGGTGGCAAGGTGCATCATACAGCACCACATTTTCATCGGTTCGCCAGTTCAGCCGCTGGATTGGTTCCAGATGCCGGGAGAGGAATTCAAGGATGTCCACAATCCGGCCTTCGATGGCGTTCCAATTCCTGGAATGGCCAGAATGGTTTTGCGGAAACAGGTGATGGAACTCCCGGAGTTGGGCACTGCATCCGGCGGCGTTGGTGATGATTGCCTCAAACTCGCGCTCCTCAAACGCATCCAGATTATTGAGGGCCAAACCACGGGCAGTCTTGCGGTCGCCGCTGTGAACGTGGAGTGCTCCACAACAGCCTTGCTTGCCGGGAACCACCACCGTGTAGCCGATGCCCCGCAGCAGCTTCAGCGTCGCTTCGTGGATCGCCGCCTCCGAGACATCCATGATGCACCCGGAGAACAGGCCGACTCGCCCAAGGCTTGCGGCTCCGTGCGTGGAACCGAGTTCCTGATCGGCGTACTTCTGCTTGAAGGACTGCCCGGAGCAGTCCGGAAGCAGGTGCTGCTGGAACACAAACTGCGACGGCAACAGCTTGCCGAATGCAGTGTTGGTGATCAGTTGAGGCAAGCCGCTGGCGGCGTAGAGTTTCAGCAACTTGCTGGCCAGCGTAAGCAGGAAGGTCGAGTGGAACAGTCCCTTCAGCAGCAATGTCCTGAGCATCCGTTCCTTCAGGCTTTGCGGTTGGGTTTCGTGAATCACGCCTCGCGCTTTTTCCAGCAATTCTCCGTAGGGTACTCCAGATGGGCACGCGGTTTCGCAGGCACGGCAGTCGAGACAACGACTGAGGGGTGCGGTGACTTCCGGAGTCAGGTCCAGTTCCCCTTCCCACAACCCGCGCATCAGGTAGAGTCGTCCGCGTGGTGAGTCTTTCTCGTCGCCAAGTTCACGGTAAGTTGGGCAACTGTCGAGGCACAATCCACAGTGGACGCATTTGAGGATGTTGTCGAATTCTGCTTCCCGGAACAGTTGCTGCGAGGTTTTGTTTTCGGAACCGAAAGTCAACCGCTCACTGGTGACTTCCGAGAAGGAGAGATCGCGAAAATTCATGTTGATGGCTGCTCGTAAAATGGTGCGTGGAACACGCCTGCGGGGTCAAGGTGACGCTTGAGCCGTTGCACCAGCGCATACCCCGGAGGCTGGGCGAACTCACCGAGATCGGAGTAGCCGATTGCGGATGCCGCGTTACCCAGCACCAGCTTGGCTTGCATCTGGCGCAGCATGGGTTGCAACGATGCGATGAACTCGCGCTGCGTGGTTGCGTCTTCGCTGTCGAGGAAGCAGTGCAAATCCGCGCCGATGGGATGTACAACCATCCGGGTTTGCTCGCTGCGAATGGACTCCAAGTGCGTGGGATGTAGTGCTGCACTCGTCGTCAGCAGGGTCATCAGGTGCAGGTGCTGCGCAGGGAGTTTCCAAAGCTGTCGCAGCTTCGGAACCCAACCCGTGAAACGGTCGGTTCCGGGAAGAAAGGACAAACCCAGAGGCGTTTCGCCAGCGGCTACGAGCTGCAAATCGCCTCTGCAGATTGTTTGGATTTCGCGTTCGATGCGCTGCTGCCGAGCAGCGTTTCCAGAAAAACCAATACCGAGCAGCCAGTCCATGCTGCCGGATTCGGCAGGAGCAAACGCCTGAATCCAATCCACTGGAATTCGGGCCGAGTGCAATTCTGCAACCCGCTGCTGCCAGGTGCTGTCCGGAAAACGTCCGTAGAGGCCGTGCGGGGCGACCGGCTGCGGTATCACCTTGAAGTTAAGCGCCGTGATCACGCCCAGCCCACCGAGGCTGCCGATCTGCATGCGACAGAGGTCATATCCGGAGACGTTCTTGACGACTTTGCCTCCAGCGTGGACGCGCTCGCCGTTGCCGTTGAGGTACTCGATGCCGATGACACAATCCCGGAAGCCGCCCATGTTGAGACGGTTCGGGCCGTTGTCGTTGCAGGCAAACGCCGCACCGATGGTGGATTCTGCAAACCACGGATTGACGGGCAGCACCATCCCCTGTTCGGCGAGCAACGCCTGCAACGCAGCCACCGTCATGCCCGCCTCGACCCCGACCACCATGTCATCCGGATCAAAGAAGTTGGTGCGCGTCAGCTTTGCAGTCGAGAGAATTTCCGGAGTGGCGACCTCATCTCCCCCCTTTGGAAAAGGGGGACCGGGGGGGATTTCCTGCGGATGGAAGCGGGAATTCGCACCACGCACCGCAAACGGTTGTTGGGCGGCAAGGCGTTTCCGAAGCCAAGCTTGAGCATCCTCGATGGTTTCTGGCAGAAACACATGTTTCATACGGCAATGCCGGACTTGTGTGCGACTAGCTTGGCGTGATCCAGCCCATCCGATTCGTCCTTTCCCACCAAAGGGGAGCCGGGGGGGATTTGCGACGACACTCCTTTCGTTTCGGCACAGCGACTCGGCGTGGGGAAGATCTTCGCAGGGTTGAGTCGTCCGTCCGGATTGAAGAAGGCCCGCAGGTTCTGCATGTTCTCCAAGTCAGCCTCCGAGTAGAGTTCGCCCATCAGTTTGCGCTTTTCCAGACCGATGCCGTGTTCTCCGGAAAGCGTTCCGCCGTAGCCTATGCAGACCTTCAAAATCTCTTCGCCGACCTTGTGCGTGTTCTCGACCTGCTCGGCGTCTTCGTAGTCGAAGAGGATCAGCGGGTGCAGATTGCCGTCTCCGGCGTGGAAGACGTTGGCGACGGTGAGGTTGTATTTCTGGCCGATGGCCGCAATCTGATCAACGACTTCCGGGAGCTTGCTGCGCGGAATCACACCATCTTGGACGTAGTAGCTTGGCGAAAGCTGCCCGATGGCCCCAAAACTTTCCTTGCGGGCGCGCCAGATGCGGGTGCGTTCGGCATCGTCCTTGGCGCGTTTCACATCCTGCGCTCCGTTCTCCCGCAGCAGCCGCTCAACGAGTTCCGCGTCTTCCCCAATGCCATCTTCGAGGTCTTCGAGTTCCACGATCAGCACCGCCTCGGCGTCCTGTGGAAATCCGGGCTTGAGCGTAGCCTCAACCGCCCGGATCACCGTCTTGTCAATCAGTTCCATCGCCGCCGGAATCGTGCCGTTGCGGATGATGCCGGACACCGCGTCGCACGCCCCGCGCACCGAGTCAAACACTCCCAGCAGCGTGACTGCCTTCTCCGGGTTCGGGGTCAAGCGGCAGACGATTTTGGTGATGATCCCAAAGGTGCCTTCCGAGCCGATCAGCAAGCCCAGCATGTCCGGTCCCGGCAGGTTGTGGTGCTTGCCACCGAATTCCACCAACTCTCCGTCCGGAAGCACCAATTCCAGTCCGAGGACATGGTTCACCGTCACGCCGTACTTGAGCGTGTGTGGCCCGCCAGAATTCTCCGAGACATTGCCACCGATCGTGCAGGCTTTCTGAGAAGAAGGGTCCGGAACGAAGTGGTAGCCGTGCGGTTTGACGTGTTCGGAGATGCGCAGGTTGACCACTCCGGGACCAACCGTGATCGTGCGGTTGACGAAATCCACCTCGTGGATTTCCTTGAAGCGCGCCATTTCGATGATCACGCTGCCTTCACAAGGAACCGCCCCTCCGGACAGCCCCGTGCCCGCGCCACGCGGCAGGAAGCTGATTTGCTCGCGGTGGAAGAGCTTGACGACCTGCACCAGTTCCCCGGTGCTGCCCGGATAAACCACCCCCAGCGGCGGGGCGGTGTAGAGCGTCAGGCCGTCGCTGCGGTAGGCGTAGAGCGTGATCGCATCATCCTTGACCCATTCCTTGCCGCAGATGCGGGCAAGTTCCTGACGGACGGGTTTGGCAAATGGCATGAGAGCTTTTCCTTAGCAGAGTTCGGGGGCAACAGTCGTGCGGAAATTCTAACGCATCTGCGGGGCAATGCCAAACTCTCACAAGGAGGGCTGCGTGGGAATCGGACAAAATTCAGGTCTCGAAAATTTCCAGATGCAAGCGTTCCCGAAACGAACCGAGCAGAACCCGCTTGCGGCGGGCGTTGCAGAAACTGACGCTCAGGGCATCACCTGCAACATGATAAAGCGCGTCCTGTAGGTAGCACATCCCCAAATCACATGCTTTCTCAAAGGACATCTCAAACGCCCAACCTGGTTCCGCGTGGCCCGTGGAGGGCGAAAACCCCGTCACCCGCACCAGCCAACCACCACGCTCCCGGAGTTCGGATTCCAGCCGTTGATCCGCAGCATCGTTCTGCTCCGGAGGCCACTGCGTTCCGGTCGTCGCAAAGGCAGTCACGACCACAAATTCCTGCGGCCAAACCGCCACAATCTCCGGAGTCCGAAACTGCGTATCAAAGTAGGCGGGGTGCATGTTTTCGCATTTACGCATTTAATTCAACAAGCTATGACCAAATTTATCCAAGTGCTCAACTTCTCCGAATCTCCAGTTTGGCATCCAAGTTGCTGATCTTCAATATAGGCTCGGATCATCCACCCCATCCAAGGAGTAGCATGACGTATCACTTCAAGCATCCTGATGGACAGTTGCAACTAGACATGCGCACCTTAACCGCAGTACGTCCACGCTTGCATATTCGTGTTCGCAGGATCATCGCTTCCCTGTCCATCCTTGAGGTCCATCCCTAAGCAATCGGGAGCGCGGATGCGCTTCCGGTTTCTGCTTCTGCGTTCCTCCTGAAATTTCCTGCCGCACTGCTGCGATCTCCATTTTCGCACCTAGTTATTTTAAGCCTAAAATTTTATTGCTTTTCCTGAAATTTCGGCATAGGATGCGCTAAGGGACAGGAAAATTCTAATGAAAATTGTTTGCATTGGCGGAGGTCCGGGGGGACTTTACCTCGGCATTTCCATGAAGCTCCGCAACCCGGAGCATGACATTTTTGTGGTGGAGCGCAACCGTCCAGACGACACCTTCGGCTGGGGGGTGGTGTTCTCGGATCAAACAATGGAGCGCCTGCAAGTCAACGATCCCGTCAGCGCCGAGCGCATCCTCAGCAACTTCGCGCACTGGGACGACATTGACGTGCATTACGGGGGGCAAGTCGTCACTTCCGGGGGCCACGGCTTCTGCGGATTGGGCCGCAAGCACCTGCTCCGCATCCTGCAAGAACGGGCGCGGGAGTTGGATGTGCGGCTGGAGTTCGAACACGAGGTCGAAGACGTTTCCACCTTTCCGGATGCGGACCTGATTGTCGCCTGCGACGGTATCAACAGCGCTCTCCGGGAACAGCACACCGAACACTTCCAGCCCGACATTGATGTTCGTCTGAACAAGTTCACTTGGCTCGGAACCCACAAGGTTTTTGAAGCGTTCACCTTCATTTTCGAGAACACCGAACACGGCTGGATTTGGGCGCACGCCTACAAATTCGATCTGGAAACCAGCACCTTCATCATCGAATGCTCGGAGCAGACGTGGCAGAATTTCGGGTTTGAGCAAATGTCTGCCGAGGACTCCATCGCCACCTGCGAACGGGTCTTCGCCAAGTACCTAGACGGGAATGCGCTGATGAGCAACGCGAAGCACTTGCGCGGCTCGACAAGTTGGATCAATTTCCAGCGCATCAACTGCACCCGCTGGTCGCACGGGAATCTCGTGCTGCTCGGCGATGCCGCACACACCGCGCACTTCTCGATCGGCTCCGGAACCAAGCTGGCACTGGAAGACGCAATCGATCTCGCCGACGAACTTCACCAGGGCAAGTCGCTCGCACAAGCCCTCCGGGATTACGAGGAGCGTCGTCGGCTGGAAGTCCTCCGGATACAAAGCAGTGCCCGCAACAGCACGGAGTGGTTCGAGCAAGTCGAGCGCTACCTGCACCTCGAACCGATCCAGTTTGCCTACAGTCTGCTCACGCGCAGCCAGCGCGTCAGCCACGAAAATCTGCGACTCCGAGATCAAAACTGGCTGGAAAGCGTGGAAGCATGGTTTGCAAAAACAGCAACCGCAGAACGGCTGCGGAATCCCGTGCCGCCGATGTTTGTGCCGTTTCGGGTCCGTGACCTCGAACTCCCCAACCGCGTAGTCGTTTCGCCGATGTCAATGTACAGTGCCACGGACGGCATTCCGGATGACTTCCACCTCGTCCACTACGGAGCGCGGGCGCAAGGCGGCGCGGGGCTGCTGTTCACGGAAATGACCGACATCTCCCCCGACGCCCGCATCACTCCCGGATGCGCAGGCATCTACACCGATGAACACGTTGCGGCATGGCAGCGCATCGTGGGTTTCGTGCATCAAAAAACACCTGCCAAAATCGCCATCCAGCTTGGACATGCCGGGCCCAAAGGCTCGACCAAACGCATGTGGGAGGGCATGGACCAGCCGCTCGCTTCCGGGAACTGGCCCCTGCTCGGTCCTTCAGCAGTTCCGTACTCATCGGTGAACCAAGTGCCCCGCGCCATGACCCGTGCCGACATGGATGCCGTGCGAGACGACTTCGTGCGAGCCACCGAACGCTCCGAGATCGCCGGATTTGACTGGCTGGAACTGCACTGCGCCCACGGCTATCTGCTCTCCGCATTCCTCACTCCACTCCTGAACCAGCGCACAGACGAATACGGTGGTTCGCTGGAAAACCGGCTGCGCTACCCGCTGGAGGTGTTCCGGGCGCTACGGGCCGTGTGGCCGCAGCACAAGCCAATGTCGGTGCGGATTTCTGCAACCGACTGGATGGACGGTGGCGTTGATGCCGAAGACGCCGTGCGCATCTCGCAAGCCTTTCAGGAGGCAGGCTGCGATCTGATTGACGTTTCTTCCGGGCAGACGCATCCGGACGCGAAGCCGATCTTCGGACGCATGTTCCAGACCCCCTTTGCCGACCGCATCCGCAACGAAATCGGCATGGCGACGATGGCGGTGGGCAACATTTACGAGATTGACCATGTCAACTCGATCCTCGCTGCCGGACGTGCCGACCTCTGCTGCCTCGCCCGTCCGCACCTGAGCAATCCGTACTGGACGCTTCATGCCGCCGCTGAGCAAGGCTATCTTGATCAGCCATGGCCCGTGCAGTACCTTTCCGGCAAGGATCAACTCGAGCGCAACCTCGCCCGTGCGGCCGCACAGGCGCAAGCCGGACTGATTTGAACATGGACCATTCCGAAGACACATCGGCGGCAACTCTGGAATCCACAGCGCCTGCGGCAGACCCCACGGTTCCGGAAGCCGTTGCCAAACAACGCCTACGCCTCTGGCTCAAGACGCTGCGCTGCACGACGCGCATCGAGAATCACCTGCGGCAGCGGCTGCGCACCCATTTCGGGATCACGTTGCCTCAGTTCGATTTGCTGGCTGCACTCGACCGCGCCGCTCGTCCAATGACAATGTCGGAATTGTCAAAATACCTGCTCGTTTCCAA
>CAJWCD010000032.1:0-28303 GCA_913020725.1 uncultured Pseudomonadota bacterium | reverse complement strand
AAGTCTGTGGAATGCCCATCAATTGCTCGTCTCGCTCTGGTAGAGGATGCCCACAGCCGGAAAGGAAAACAAAACCGAGGGCTGTTGCAAGCAAGAGCCGCCCAAGGCAACGAAAATGGAGGAAACTGA
This sequence comes from uncultured Pseudomonadota bacterium, assembly GCA_913020725.1. Classification (GTDB taxonomy): domain Bacteria; phylum SAR324; class SAR324; order SAR324; family NAC60-12; genus UBA8110. Next base: position 28,174 of record CAJWCD010000032.1, on the reverse strand, counting down.
GAAGCATAAACGCAGGGTGCCTTGAGTCCGTGGAGACTGCTCCAGAACGGCATCCTGCAGAGGGTGTCCTGTTTTATTTTTTCAAGTTGCGTACCACTTGGAGAAGTTTGGAGTGGGTGACGGCGGTAACTATTTCGGCAAGCGAACGGGAAATGCCGCCCTAGTCCGGAAGCGCGAAGTCCGGAGCGGATTGATTGAGGGTCAGGGAAGAGGCTCTTTGGCTCACCCTGCTTGCAGGAGGTGGAGGACGTTGCGGGGTTTCTGGTTGGCTTGCGAGAGCATGGACTGTCCGGATTGCAGCAGGATTTGATGCTTGGTCATCTCAGCTATCTCGGCGGCCATGTCGGTGTCGCGGAGGAGGGATTCGGCGGCGAGGTTGTGGTCGGAGGAAATCTGCGTGCCGGTCTTGGTGCGCTCCAGCGTGTGCTTTTGGAACGCGCCCAGGTCGGCCCGCAGGTTGGCGATTTCATCAATCGCGGTGTCAACGAGTTCGGCAGCGTCCTGCGCTCCTTCGACGTCGGTGAGGTCAATGTCGGCCAGACTTGCAAAGCGGCTGACGTTCTCCACGCCCTTGCCCAGCGAGGAGGCCCGGACATCTGCAAAGCTGAATTTTTCGTGATCACCCCGCTTGTCGCCTAGCTGGAAATTCACGGACTGCTGGGAGAGGTGCAGGTAGCCCTCGATCTTGGGGTTATCAGCACTGTCGATCAGTTCATCCGGACGCTGCTGGAATTTTTCAACGCCCACCTGGTTGCCGTTTTCGTCCAGCACCAACACCTCCACAATTTCGGGCACGAGATCAAAGGCGACCGCTGCTCCTTGCGCCGGGGTTCCCGGACGTGCGGTCAGCACCTTGCCTTTGCCGTTGGCGCTGCCTCCGCCGATGGTGCCCTTGATGTCCTTGCCCGGGTTGGCCATTGTCGGGGCGTCTGCCTCATCGGTGAGCAGTCCGGGAGCCGAGGCGTTCACATAGAAACTGACATGGTCTCCATATTCCTGATGCTGCACCAGCAGTCGTCCGTCATCAAGGATTTCCGCCTCCAACTCCAAACGATTGTCCAGAAACGCCTTGTTGAGGTAGGTGACGAGGACTTCCTGAAGATCGCGGTTTGCGGTTTCAGCGGTGTAGAGTTCCGCGTCTTCCTCATGGTGTTTGGTGATTTCACGGATGGATTCCCCCAGATAACCCGCGCCTGTGTCAAAGCTGACGTTGCGGTTGTCATCGGTGATGAGCAGGGTGATCGGCTCGCGCAGCAAGTCCATGGTGATGGGAGCGGATCCGAACATCTTGGCGGGTTCTGCAAGGGCTTGGATGTCCACCTCGAAGCCTGCGGGCGGCGAGGCTGGAGTGTTGGACTGAGCCTCGACGAAACGCAAGCCCTCGCCCATCACAACCCCACGATGCCCCCGGCTGCCGTCCAGCAAGCGGTCGTTGATGCTGTCGTAGGTCGTGGTTTTGGCAATCTGATCCAGCGACCCTAGCAGGTACTCCACCTCCAGCTGGTCGGCCTTGCGCATGAGATCATCGTTGACTGCCTCGTTGGCCGCATGCACCGCCAACTGCTTCATCTTGTTGAGCAGCTTCGCCACCTCGCCCAGCCCGCTTTCGGCGGACTGCACCAGATTGACTTGGGCTTCGATGTTCTTTGTCGCCTGCGCCAACCCAAGTTTGCGGTTCTTGAGGATTTCGGCCCCAACCAGTACTGCGGGGCCATCACTGCCACGGTTCAGCACTCTCCCGGAACTGAGACGTTCGATCGAGTCCTGCACCCCCTGTTGACTCCGGGTGGTGTGTCGCAGCGTGTTCAGCGAGGCGAGGTTGTTTCTAATTCGCATTCGTCCAATGAGAAAACACTATGAGGTCCAATCCCCACGGTATCTTTATCGGCAGGTGCCTCACTTTCTTTAACAATTCTCGACAAGCACTCTAAAGTTTTTTTCATTCAAGCCGATGCAGAGATTGGGAAGACTCGGTCAATTGTAGGCTGAGGGAGCTTCCGGAATGGAAACCAGGCTTCGTGGGTGATCAGGCCACGGAGGTTTTTGGCGGGATCCCACTAAGGCGGAAAACGTTGGAACTGCTGTTGCTGCTGCTCGGAGGAGGGGTGCCGTGGTGTGCCCAAACCGAGCCGTTGCTGCGTCCGGAGGCTTCTGCAATTGTCTTGGGTGCGCCACTGGCTCCAGAGGTTTCCGGAGGGTTGCTTGCCAATTTTCAACGGGGCTGCTCCCTGCCGATGCTGTGCGAGGCTCCGAGCGTTGATGCCCGCACGACCGGATTGGAGGTGCGACGTTTGAATTTGCTTCTGCAGTTGTTGAAAACCCGGCCACGCAGCCGCAATCCCAAGTACCTGCAAGGACAGACGTGGCGGCTCAAATTTCTGATTCCAATCGTAGACGGCACGAAATTTGACGATGCTTACTATGGACGCGAGAGCAAGTTCAGTGGTTACAGTTTCCAAACAAAACCGTACAGCGCCTTTGTGAGCTGGCATTGGCTAGGGGCGGGAGCGACCGAGATGCGCTACACTCTCAAGTCCGGGATTGCCAATGCTGCTGCCGGTTTGACAAACTACCGGCTCAACATGAAGTATCAGGATGCCGGGTTGACGATTGGACGGCCAGTCCACGGAGGGTAGCCTTGAGGTGGATTACCTTGGATTGACCTTCAAAACCAAGCAGTTCAGCGGCAAGAGCGGCTTCTTCTACTACGGCTGGGAAACGCTGGAGTTCGACAGCTTCAGTATCGAGTGGACTGCAGGCGCACGGGTGAGCAGCATCCGTTACGGTAAACCCACCGCGACCTCAGGCGGCGCTACACCTACACCATCAACCACGAGCTTTCCGGACAGATTTCGCAGGTGCTGTTCGGGCTGGGGTTGAGCTTCTGAAGCAACTTGTCATGGAAACCCCACTTGCTCCCTGCACAAAAATTCGACATGGTGTGCGAATCACTTGTGACCTTGGCATGAACCAACGAATGCGACCTCCTTTGCGATTATTCTTGCTGGGCTTGCTCTTGCTGGCCCTGCCCCTCCAATCCGGGGCGCAACCCCCACAGGTGGGGCGCATCATCCTTGAAAAGGGTGTGGTGCTGGTGCAGAACGCAAAGCGCGAGCGCCTGCTGCACAAAGCCGGGAGTGTGCTGCCGATGCTGGCGGGCGACCGCATCCGGACAGGAGCAGAGAGTGTGGTCACGGTCAAGCTGAGGGGGCATCCTGCCTCCGTCGTGCTGCAATCCCAGTCCTACTTGGAGTTGGGAGAACTGACCCCGGAACTCAGCTTGGTGCGGCTGTTGGCGGGCAAAGGCCGTTTCAAGATTCGTGGCGGCGCCTCCTCGTCCAGTCAACGCCAACGGCTGGAGGTGCAAAGCCTGCGGGCCAGTCTTGGGTCCGGAAATGCCGATTTCATCGTGGGCGTCACCGATTCCCGCATAGCCGTGCTGGTGGTTTCCGGAAGTGTGCGCTTCACGCCCCTCTCGCATCCCAAGCAGGCGGTTGCGGTTTCCAAGGCCCAAGCCTCGCTTCAGGAAGCGGGCTACGCGCCTTCTCCGGCGGTGTCCGTGTCCAAACTCGTGCAGAACAAGGTGAGCGCTCAGGACGATCCGGAAGACTTCGTGGCTGCAATTCTGTTCCCCAAAGCTGCACCGCTCGGAGACCTTGAAGCGGATTCGCAAGCGGCGCTGGCGATCTCAGCGGATCACGCGCAGGAGACCTTTGCGATTCTGCGGGGCATGGCTACGGATCAAGCCCGCACGGCCAGCGAGGGGGCACCGTGATCCGGAAGTTAACGGTTTGCCTTGGCGTGGTGGGCGTGCTGCTGACCAACTCGGCAGGGGCCGTGGTGCAGTGCGGCGTTCAGGATCGCGCGGTTTTGGCGCGCAAGCAGGTCAGTGCGCAGACCATCGCGCAGCTTTGTGGGGATGAGATCCGTTCTGTTGCTCCGGAAGGGATGGAGCCGCAAATCCTCATTGTGCCCCTCACGGATACCACAAGCTCGGCTGCAAAGCTGGAGTTCACCCTGCGGATCACCGCCTTTGCTCCAATCAAGGAGGTTTGGATCAACGCAGAGCAACAGCGCATCAAGGTTCCAAGCCTTGAGTTGGACCTGACCATCCCCCTTGAACTTGATCCGGGGGAGAACGAGATTTTGGTGAGGGTACGGACTCAGGAGCAAGAACACTCCCGCATCCTGCGGGTCTTCCGGGAAACCAATGAGGTGAAACGCTACCGGGGCGATCCGGTCGAGTACCACGCCGAGGTGCAGGCGTCCGTCGCGTATGAGGACAATGTGGCAGAGGTGGCGGACACCCAGACCAAAACCGGGGATTGGCGCAGCCACTTTGCTTGGCAAGTGGAGCGTGTCCGCAAGTTGAACGCGACCGACCGCTGGTCTGTGCAGGTGGTGGGGATGCGGGACTGGTACCAAAAAACGCAACTGCGCAACCACGATAGCGACAACTACCTGTTGGGCTACGAGTGGAAAACGAGCTACCCCAGCCGCTACGGCTGGTCGTTGGGTAGCACAGTTTCGTTTCTGAAAAATTACTTTGCGTCTTCAGGAGAGCAGGTCTATGCCCTGCAAGCGGGCTGGGATCAACCATTCTTTCACCTGCTGTTTGAAAACAAACTCGAACATCAACGCCTACAAGGACTTGCAAACGCCAACCTGAAAGGCGGCGTGACGGCTTTCAGCAGCAGGGTGGGGTTTGCCGCGTTTTCCTCGGAATTTGAACTCGCAGGACGGATGGCCGCAGTCGATCTGCAAAATACCCAATACGACCGTTCGGAACAGGAGTGGAGCCTTGCCACGCAACACCCCGACGCCGAGTGGATTTATTCCGCGAAGTTGCAGGGCAATCACCGCAGTTACCCAGAGGGCAAGACGGTGGACCGCCAGCAACTCAGCGTGGGAGCCGCGCTTGTGCTGGATTCCGGCTGGCAAGTGTTCGGCGAACTCCACCGCACTCAGCGCAGTTCCCAAACCTCCGGGTTGACTTTTGCCAAGCACCAACTGCGGGTTGGCGTGAGTTGGACGCTTTGAGGATCAGGAGAGCAGGGGCAAGTCAGATGGCAGACAACTCCCTGCCTTCTTCAAGGACGGTTTTTTGTGACTAATTTAGATTTATAATCATTGAAGCAGTTTCATCATCAAATTTGTTGCTTTGAAATTTGAATTCCTTATCTCTAATTCCGATGATTGTTGGGAAGGCAATTTTTCCGGCAAAGAATTTTTTGGACACGGAACCGAAATTGTCTCTGTAGAAATAGGACCGGGGAACCTTCAGTTTTTTGGAGAACTTCACAATGTCTCTTTTTGAATCCTCCTTGACCGGATCAATGAAGAGGAGGGGAGTCTCAGGGAATTCTGATTTCATCAATTTATAAAGTGCTGGTATTTCCTTGATACAGGGGACACAGTGTACAAAGAAGAAGCTCAGGACGTAGGGTTGGTCCTGTTTTCTGGAGTCGAACCGCTGCCTTTCAAGGTTCTTTATCCAGAAACTAGGAGCGTCTTTTCCAAACGGAGTTTCAACCGCGCCAAGGAAGACCAGCAGGAATACGAGGAGTTTAACGAATCTCATGGTGTTGCACTCAAGTGTCGGTTGCTTGGAGGAACTCCCGGATCTCTTCTTCAGACCACTTCTGAGTGACCTTCTTTGAGATTTTCAGGAGACTCTTCCTCTTGAAGGATTGGGACTTTCCCCACTTGCGAATGGGAACCTTTTGAGGATCAACGGAGTAACTTCCCTTTTTGATCGCCTCACCATCTTTCAAAGAGTAGGATTCCATTGTGACGGTCATTGATACCAGACCCTTCCACATACTGGTCTGTTGTTTTTGGAACTCCCAGTCCGTGGAAATGACCAGACTGGCGTTGGAACCCCTTTCGTTCATGGTCTTGCCAAGGGCTTGCTGGAAGGAAATTCCAGACATGACCTTGGAGACTCCAAGGAACTCGATGGAATCCAGTTCCTCGAACAGGGACTCCAGTTCTGAACTGAGGATGGTTCTTGGTTCCTTGGACAAGGACTCTCGTTCTGAATCACGTTTCTCCCTGAAAACAAGGATCAATCTTTGAGTCTGAGGACACTCCTCAACCAACAACTCTCCATACTTCCGACAAATCTGATCTTTCTGTGGTTGTGACAACTCCTTGTGGAGAATCCGCAGCGTGGCGTGCCGCACATTGTCGGGAAAGGGACGTTTGGAGTGTGAAGCCCCGTTCAGGGAAACCGGAGTGCGCTGGCCAGTGATCGAGAGATCGAGTCCGTTTTCGGAGGACAGCAGTGAAACCTCATAAAAGCAGGAGGACGCCAGTTTGGATTCAGAGATTCCTGCGGCTGGAAGTTGTTTCAGGGGAGCCACGAAGGCGGCCAGCAGGGGTCGGATGATGGAGTCTATTTTGGAAGAGTTGCCGCCAAGCTCTCCCCCGACAAAGAGGTAGCAAGCCGACTGCCCCAGAGTCAGGGTCGGCAGGAGCAGGAACAGGCAGAAAAGGAGTAAGCGCATGGGGTCTCGTCAGAGAGCATGGAACTTTATGCCCTCACCTTACGGCAACTTGTTGGAACCGTCAACCCAAGTGTGATGCTCCCTTGAGGGCCGCGAGGGCCTGTTCGTGCAGGGCGGGGTTGGCGCTGGCAAGCAGGGTGCCGTCCCAGTCGAGCGTCACGGTGTTTCCGGACCAGTCCGTCACCACCCCTCCGGCTTCCTGCACCACGGGGATGAGCGCCATCACATCGTAAGACGCCAAATCCGCTTCCACGACCACGTCCACGCAGCCCAGCGCCAGCATTCCGTACAGGTAGCAATCCCCGCCATAGCGACGCATCCGTGTTTTTTCGTAAAGCCTCTGCACCCGCTCCCACTGCGCTCCGGAAAACATCGAAGGGTCGGTGGAACCAATGAGTGCTTGCCCGAGTTCGGTGGTTTGGGAAGTCTGCAATTGGAGGTTTAACGGTTCCGGATACTCCCGGACGTAGCTTGTCCCCTGCCCCCGGACCCCGATCCAGCGTTCACCCTGCACCGAAGCCTCAATCACGCCGACCAGTGGTTCGCCGTCTTCCAAGAGCGCGATCAGTGTGCCGAACAGCGGACTGCCCATGATGAAGGCGCGGGTGCCGTCAATCGGGTCCAGCACCCACTGCCAGCGACTCTCCGGACGCAGTTTCCCGTGTTCCTCGCCGATGATGCCATGTTCTGGAAACACGACCTCGAGCCGTTCGCGCATCACGGTTTCTGTCTGACGATCCGCCTCGGTGACAGGATCGAAGCCTGCCGTGCCTTTTGCCTCCACGCTCAAGCCACTGCGAAAGTAGGGGCGCACGGTTTTGCGAGCGAGGTCTGCCAGTTGCTCGGCCACCTCACGCCAGCGGTCCACAGCTTGGGTCATCACTCGAGCTTTCTGAGAAATTGAGTAACATCCGCAAGCAGAGCTTCAGTGTTGCGGGGAGAAAGGATGCGTCCTGCCAGCACATGGTAGGAGGGATCCCCCGGTTCATCGTAGGACACCAAGACCTTCAGCAAGGCTCCCAATTCTGCAAAGCGCTGTTCGATGCGAGAGACATCCACCACCTTGTCGTTGGGAGAGTAGGCCATGAAGGTTGGGGTGGTCAGTTTTTTCAGCTTGAGCCGTTCCACCAGCTTGACGAGTCCCATCAGGGTGGGAATGGCCTCGGAGCGGTAACGGGTGGTCCAGCCTCGGGCGTGTTCGGGACTTTCCGGCATGAACTCCCGGTGAGTGCCCACGAACAGCCGCATGATCTGATCACCCCACGGTCCTGCCGTCAAGCCGGCGAGTTTGTTGCGCGGGCTGAAATTCGGGGAAAGCAGCACAAGGGCCTGTAGGTTCTTGGCCTCCTCGCGCAGGGCGAGCCAGAGCGCGAGGGTGGCTCCAGTGGAGGTGCCCACCACGATCACCTTGCGGCCAAGGCGTTCTCCAATCGCATAGGCTTCCAGAGCATCCTGTAGCCAGTCCTTCACCTCCGGTTCCGCCATCGCCTCGGCATCCCGTCCATGTCCAGCAAGTCGTGTCAGAAAGAGGTTCGCCCGCAGTTCAAAGGCAAGCTGCTCGCAGAAGGGGTCGATCTCCTGACGACTCGCAGAGAAGCCGTGCAGGTACACGACCGAGTAGGGCGTGATTTGCGGGGCGCGGGGGTTGCTCCAGACGATCTTCTTCTCGGTGCCCGGGCGCAGTGCGTACTGCGATTCTGTAACCCAGAGGTAGGAGTTGAGGTTTTTTGGAAGTTCTGGGGTTTTTACAGCTTCGTCCACCTCCACCTGCGGGCCAAGCAGGTACGCCCCCGTGATGAGCGTGAGGATCACTGCGAGCCAACCCAGCACCTTCAAAGTGGGAAAGGTTGAGTTCAGCTTAGTCTCCGGCAACTTCTCGTGGTACATGCTGAAAGCGTTTTGGTTCCAATTCCTCGGCCAGCGCCTTGAGGGAGAGGAAGAGGGTTTGGAGAATGGAGAAAATCGGCACCGCCAGTAGCGCCCCAGCGATCCCCGCCATGTACTCTCCGGTGACGAGTGCGAAGACGATCAACGCCGGGTGAATTTGGGCGGCGGTGCCCATGATCTTGGGGTTGAGAAAATTTGCCTCAATGAAGTGGATCAACAAAATCCAGCCCAGCGCAAGCAACCCCGTGCCAAAGGACACCGTTACTCCCATGATCACGACCGGGATGCTGGAGATGATCGTTCCGAAAATTGGGATCAGTGAGCAAACCATTGCCACAAGGGCAAGGGTGAACGCAAAGGGCACACCAATGATCACCAACCCGACGAGCGTGAAGATGCCATTGACCAGACAAATCAGCAACTGCCCACGCACCACGCCATTGAGTCCGGTGTCCAGACGTGCAACCAAATTTCTGTAACGCCCCTGATGCACTTCTGGAATCAGGGTGCGGAAAAAATGCAAAATACGACTGGTGTCTACAAGAATGAAACCGGCAACCATAAAAATAAGAAAGAAGGTGAACACAGAACCTAGCACGCCTCCAACCAGTTGCTGACCCCACACCACCAATTTGGCGATGTCCTGCTGGATGCGCTGCGTGGCCTGGGCGACCGCCGCATCAATCTGTTCCTGCAAGCTGGCGGGAGATGGGCTTTGTGTCACCGTTGAGGAGCCATTGACCCTGATCCGGGGAATCACCTCCACCCGCTCGCCGTCCAGCGTCCGGATTTCAAAGGTGTAGGTGTTCAGCAAATCCATCCACTCGCGAGGAACACCACTGATCGGCAGAACGGGTGTGTTTTCCTCGCTGGCCACTTCAGGCACTGGAAAAGCAACGGGTTCCGGAGGCTTTGGCAGCAGGGAGAACAGGTTCTCAAAACTGGCTTCTGCTTTAGGCACCCACACGTGGGTGAGTTTCGACACCGTTTGTGGAATCTGCCCCACCATTTTTGCAAGTTCGGCGCTTACTTTTGGCACGACATAGGTGCCCCCGCCAATCAGGATCACCAGAATGCCAAGATAGACGAGGATCACCGCCAGCCCGCGTGGCACCAGATGACCGCGCACCTTCCAGGTGTGCATCCGGTCAATCACCGGGGCAAGGACGTAGGCCAAGAAAAGAGCCACTAAGAACGGGAAAAGGATGTCGTGGAGAAACAGCAACGCCACCGCAAGTGCGGCGAGCAGGGTGAGGGCGACCACAAAGCGGCCACGGCGACTGAGGAACTCCAGCATCAAGCCTGACGGAAGGCGGTGAACAATTCCAAAACAATAGCGGGGTGGCCTGAACTCTCAAGCCGGGATTAACGCAGCACCACCTTGTCCACCTTGTCGGCGAAGTGCTGCGTGTGAATATTTGACTCCACGCTCAAACTGCGGTAAAGTTGCTCGTCATGGTGTTGACCACAACCTACAACCAGCAAGCACACGGATGACCACACATTTTATTGCCCACGAACCTGCCGACACCGTTGGGGTGGTCGTGGTGGAAAAAGTCACAGCGGGCCAGCAGGCGATGGGCTGGATCATGGAGACAGATGAAACCGTCTCGGTCCAGGCTCTTGCAGAAGTTTCGCTGGGCCACAAACTCGCACTCGCCGACATCAAGGCTGACGACACCATCATCAAGTACGGCAACGACATCGGTCGCGCCATCGCGGACATTCCCAAGGGGGGCTATGTCCATGTCCACAATGTGAAGACGAAGAGGTGGTGATGGCTGATTTTCCACAAAGCTTTCAAGGCTACCGACGGGAGAACGGGCGCGTGGGGGTGCGCAACCATGTTGTCATTTTGCCAGTGGATGATATCTCAAATGCCTGTGTCGAGATGGTGGGAAACACCATCAAGGGCACACTGCCGATTTCGCACAGCTACGGGCGCTTGCAGTTCGGTGCTGACCTTGAACTCTTCTTCCGGACGATCATCGGCACAGGGCGTAATCCGAATGTTGCTGCGGTGATCGTGATCGGGATTGAGCCGGGCTGGACCAAGCGCGTGGTGGACGGCATTGCCGAAACGGGCAAGCCCGTGTCCGGATTCAGCATCGAAGGCGGGGGCGATCTCGCCACAGCAATGCAGGCGGCTCGCAAAGCCCAAGAGTATGTGCAATGGGCGACCGAACTTCAGCGCGAGGAATGTCCACTCTCGGAGCTCTGGATTTCCGTCAAGTGCGGGGAATCGGACACCACTTCCGGACTTGGCTCAAATCCAACCGTCGGCAGTCTGATGGACAAGCTCGATCCGCTCGGAGTGCACCTTTGTTTCGGAGAGACCTCGGAACTCACAGGAGCCGAGCAGGTTTGTGCCACACGAGCGGCAAATCCGGAGGCGCAGCAGAAATTTCTCAAGACTTGGAACGACTACAACGATTTCATCCTAGAGAACAAGACCAACGACCTCTCCGAATCGCAGCCGACCAAGGGCAACATCGCGGGTGGTTTGACGACTATCGAGGAAAAGGCGTTCGGGAACCTCCAGAAAATCGGCAGGCAAACCAACTTCATTGATGTGCTGGAACCTGCCGAAGCACCTGCACGAGGTCCGGGGCTGTACTTCATGGACACCTCTTCTGCCGCTGCCGAGTGCGTAACGTTGCAAGCGGCGGCAGGCTTCACGGTGCATCTCTTCCCCACCGGGCAGGGCAATGTGATCGGCAATCCTATTGAGCCGGTGATCAAGCTCACGGCCAACCCACACACGGCGGCAACCATGAGCGAACACATTGATCTTGATGTCTCCGGAATCCTCAAGCGTGAGTTGAACCTCGATCAGGCTGGAAACGCCTTGGTCCACTGCACGATCCGCACGGCCAACGGACGCCACACCTGTGCCGAAGCCCTCGGCCACCGTGAGTTTGTGCTGACCAAACTGTTCCGGAGTGCGTGATCAGTTGTTGATTTTTTGACGAGTACCCAATTTTTTCCCGCGTTCCGTTCCGCTCTTGCGTGGGGTTTCGTTCAGGGGGTTTGGCATCCTTGTGGCGGTCAATCTGCAAACCGCTTGGCTTTCTCCTCCGGTCGCGCTTTCGGCCTACTTTCTCAAGGGGGTGGTGCCGGAATGGGACCTCAAGGACATTTACGGTGGCATGAGCAATTCATGGTGATTCAAGTCTTCGGACTCATCATGATCATGATCTTCCCGCAAATCGCACTTTGGCTCCCAGAACTGATTTACGGAAAAGGACATTGTCCCCCAACCTGTCTGTTCACAAGAGTTTTCCCGGTTTTCCTCGCCTTCCACATTCCGAGCAGGACTGATGGCCATTGAGTTTCTGAAAAAAGCTGCCAAAACTCCACAATCCGGTGAAGAAGACACGCGCCGCATCGTCACGGAAATACTGAGTGCGATTGAGTCCGGAGGCGAGGACAAGGTGCGGGAGTATGCTGAAAAACTCGATCATTACACAGGCAACAGCATCGTGACTCCGGAAGAAATTGCGGAGGCAACTTGCAAAGTTCCGGATCAACTCAAGGACGATCTACGCTTTGCTTACGACCGAGTGCGTACTTTCGCGGAGCGGCAACACGAGAGCATGACCGAGTTCGAGTCCGAAATCGCACCGGGGTTGTTTTGTGGACAGCGCTTGATTCCGATGGAAACCGCCGGATGCTATGTCCCCGGAGGCCGCTACGCCCATGTCGCTTCGGCGATCATGAGCATCACCACAGCGAAGGTTGCCGGAGTCGGCAATGTCGTGGCCTGTTCGCCTCCCAAGCCTAGAGAGGGAGTGCATCCCGCAATTCTCTATGCGATGGATTTGTGTGGGGCCGATACGATTCTCGCCGTCGGCGGAGTGCAAGGCATCGCCGCGCTGGCTTTCGGATTGTTCAGCGGAAATCCGGCAGACATCCTCGTCGGCCCCGGCAATCGTTTTGTCGCTGAAGCCAAGCGCATTCTTTACGGAAGAGTGGGCATTGACCTTTTCGCCGGACCTACCGAAATTGCCATCATTGCCGATGAAAATGCAGACCCGGACCTTGTCGCCTCAGACCTTGTCGGACAAGCCGAACATGGACCGGACTCGCCTGCATGGCTGATCACGACCAACCGTGGACTGGCAGAACAGGTTATTTCCAGAATGCCCGGCTTGATTGCAGATTTACCGGAGGTGCAATCCCAAGCCGCTGAAGCCGCTTGGCAAGATTACGGAGAAATTGTACTCTGCGAAAACCGCGAGGAAGCCGCGCAGCAAAGCGACCACTACGCTGCAGAACATCTGGAGGTGCAGGCGGACGATCTGGATTGGTGGCTGAAACGCCTCCGCAACTACGGTTCGCTTTTTCTTGGCGAAGAAACCACCGTGGCCTTTGGCGACAAGTGTTCCGGCACCAATCACATCCTTCCCACCAAAAGGGCGGCTCGCTACACCGGAGGGCTGTCCGTCGGTAAGTTCATTAAAACCGTCACCTACCAGCGCATGAGTCGTGAGGCCAACCGCGAAGTTGCCGCTGTTACCGCCCGCATCTCCCGACTCGAAGGCATGGAAGCCCACGCCCGCACCGGCGATGAACGATTGCGCAAGTATTTTCCAAACGAATCTTTCCAATCCGTCAACTGAAGCATCACGATATGAAAGCCCTTGTTTACACCAATACCAATGAGGTGATGTATCGGGAAGAACCGTTGCGCGAGCTTGGCGCAGGCGAAGCCCAAATCCGCATTGAGGCCGTGGGCATTTGTGGTTCAGACATGCACGCCTACCACGGCGAGGATACCCGTCGAGTGCCACCGTTGATTTTGGGGCACGAAGCCGCCGGGGTTATCGTTTCCGGAAAGCAAGCGGGGCAGCAGGTGGTGTTGAATCCGCTGATTGCTTGCGGAACCTGCGAGGATTGCCGGGGCGGACGCAGCAACCTCTGCACGAACCGCAAACTCATCGGTATGAACTATCCGGGAGCCTTTGCCGAGTTCATCACGATTCCGGAACAGAACCTGATCCCGATGCCCGCAGGGATGAAACCCACCCACGCCGCACTCACCGAACCTGCGGCGACCTCGCTTCATGCAGTTCATTTGGCGGAACGAGCCCTGCACCGCCCTGTTTCCGAAGGTCGGGCACTCGTGATCGGCGGAGGTTCCATCGGTTTGCTGGCCGCGCTAATCTTGCGCTCTCACGGTTGTCCGGAAATCCTGCTCTGCGACACCAATCCCCTGCGCCGCGAAACCGCTTTCCGCACAGGCAGTTGCGACGTCTTCGATCCCGGACAGGAACCCGTCGATCTTGAAAACCGTTTTGAATTGGTCGTGGATGCGGTGGGCATGGAGGCAACCCGGAAACTCGCAATCCGGGCGGTGCGCCCCGGAGGCGTCCTCATGCACATTGGCTTGCAGGAAGGCTCCGGCATTTGCGATTTCCGCAAAATTACCCTCTCCGAAATCACGGTTATCGGTTCCTACACCTACACGCCCACAGACTTGCAAGCTGCGTTGCAGGCGTTGCACTCCGGAGTCTTGGGCGATCTCATCTGGGTTGAGGAACGCCCACTGAGTGAAGGTTCAGCCGCGTTTTCTGATCTCAATAGGGGTCGTTCCCCCGCCCCAAAAATTGTGCTGCTCCCCGTAGCCCCTTAACGTTTCCCTCCACAAAAAAGCCGACACACTCCACAAAAGGAGGCATCGGCTGCATGAAGCGACGCACCAGTCCCGGACGCACCAGCCCTTCGACGAACTCACCGAGCTTATTCCCCAAGCGTCCGATGATGCGGTTGGTTTCCTCGATTTGCTCATCCAAGCGGTCCATTTTCTTGTTGGTCTCCTGAAACTTCTTGTCAGTCTCCTGAGCTGGAACCATTTGAGTCAGAGAAGCCCACGTTGCGCAAGGTTCCGCATCAAGGCTCCCGTTCCAAAAGTCCAAGGTGGGATCTGATCGCATGTATTGACACGGTTGATCAATGATCCAAGTAGGGGAGTCTGAATGTAGACGATGTCACCAACTTTGTGGGTGAACCCTTGTCCTGGCTCATCGCGATCCTGGATGGGGGAGAACATGGTGCCGAGGAAAAGCATCAATCCATCGGGATATTGATGATGCGATCCAGCACAGTGTTGAACCAGTTCCAAAGGATCCCTGCTGATATGCTTCATGGAACTGCTGCCCTCAAGTGTAAAACCCTCAGGGCCCTCCACCGAGAGAGTAATATTGGCCTGACGAACATCATCAAGACTGAATTGATCATCAAATAACCTTATGAATGGTCCGATCGCACACGATGCATTATTGTCTTTGGCTTTCCCGAGAAGGAGGGCGCTGCGTCCCTCGAAGTCTCTGAGATTTACATCGTTCCCCAAAGCAGTACCGACGATTTTACCTTTGGAATTAACGGCCAATACGATCTCAGGTTCAGGATTGTTCCAATGTGATCCTGGATGAATACCAACTTCTGCTCCCGTTCCCACGGCAGACATGGGTTGGCTTTTGGTGAAGATTTCGGCATCTGGACCAATCCCGACTTCCAGGTATTGAGACCAAGCACCTTGTTTGATGAGAACCTCTTTGACCTTCATTGCTGAAGCAGAACCCGGCTGGATCTCAGCAAGGTTGTCACCAACCAATTCATGAATCTGTTTACGAATCTCTTCTGCCTTGGTCCAGTCTCCCCGAGCCTGCTCCTCAATGACCCGTTCGAGCATGCTTGAGACAAAGGTCACACCGCTGGCCTTGATTGCCTGCAAATCACATGGAGCTAAAAACCAAGGTTTTGAAGAATCACGCTGATCATGAGGCGTGTTGTCCAAAAGCTCTTCTAAAGATCCTATAAGCTCAAGATCAGACCAACTCTGAAGGGTTTCCACCAGGGGTTCTTTTTCAAGTAATTCACTGACGGTTGGCGAAAAGGGTGCAAGATCATAGACGTTTCCATCATGGATCCATACGGGTGAGGGACCTTGCGGGCTATTTGGAATCCAGGCACGTCCAACCAGACAGGCTGAATGGGAATCAACTGGGAGTGTTTCTCTATTTTTTAACTGCATGGTTTTGCCAGTTTAGATTTTTAAATGATTTATGAAATAATCGTTTTCCATAAAGACTTCAAATCCTTTAAGGTTGTTTCATATTTTAGAATATTTTAAAAATCATAAAACATCAGCCAGACCTGCTCAAAGTTCAAGCCCTCGCCGGTCGGGATTTCTTGTGCCATCGGATTCTCCAAGTTGTAGAGTTGCTCTTCCAAGCAGTGTGGCACACCTCTTTTGTAAAAGGCACTGAGCGGCTGAGAAAAAGGCACGCGGCTTCAATCCGCTGTTGCACTTACGAGTTGAATCCGCACTGCCAAAATGTATTCCAATCCGATTCGGGAGCAAGTTCGGTCAGTTCCCGCTCGAAAGGTACGGCATCTGGATCAATTACTTCGTCCAACTCGCGGGCGTAGCGGTGTCCTGAATAGACCGCAGCCGCGATGGTGGCCGGAGCCAAAGCATCGCCGATGCGGGTGACGCTTTTTATTCCGGCATCGGCCCATGAACTCTGGACTTGTTCCAAGCCGGATTCGAGTTCAGAATTGGGCAAACGGGCCGTGACCAACACCAAAGCATCACAATCCAGAATATTTGCTGCTCCGGTGTAAATGTGAACGGCTTCCGGGTTTGTGTTTTTGCCGGGACGTACAAAATGATGTGGCAGAATTTGGATGCCCTTTTTCAAGAGGTCGGCCTGAATGAGGTCCTGCTCCAGCGTGTGAATGGTCCACGACGATGCAATGGCCGCCGGAGTCACCAGCGTGACCTCGCAACCGTGATTGCGGCAGAGTTCCGCAATTACCCCGCCGAGGTAGTAGTGGTCGTCATCGTACACGATCACCCGCCCCTGCGGAAGCTTTCCGGCGTAGAGATCGTCTGGAGTGAAGGTGGTCGCTCAGGAAAGGAAAATGCAGTTCACAAATCCCCCGGAACTCCGTAAGACGGAGCGGCTTCCGGATTGAGGGCGCGGGTGACATAGGGTTCGAGTTGCGGCTGGTATTCGTTCCAAATCGTGCGCAGCTTGGGAATGGGATCGTCGTCCCAATCAACTCGCAAATCAACAATGGGCCACGAAACTTTATGAACGACTTGCACTCCGGCAGAGCGCACCGGACCTGCTTCGCCTCCAGCTTTGATTCCGGCTTCAAGGGCGGTGATCAACCGCAGAGCGAGGTGTCCGGAGCTTTGTTCAAAGGCCGTGACCATTGCCTGGGGCACCTGCTCATCGGCCAAGAGATTTGCGGCAGCAGCACACTGCTTCCCCTGCGCAGAGGCGTGTTTCCCCAAGGCTTTTGCTCCAGTGTGAATTGCGGAGTTTCCCCCGGAATCCAAAAGTACGAGTTGTCGCCACGCCATGTAATCGGCTTCTGCGACAACTTGGGAAATCACCGTGCTTGCATCGGCTCCGGACTCCAGCAAGTCGAGCATTTTGTCACCCAAGGCCGGGTCCGTGACATTTTGCGTGAGTGCCGCACCAACGCCTGTACGAGTGCACAAACAACGGCTTGCAACGCAGATGCTCGATGAGGTGATGACCCCACCGAGCATTCCAGTTTCCGGGCAGCGTCCGACTAAGGAAAGCGTCATTTTCCTTCCTCCGGAATCACGGCGATCACGTCAATCTCCATCAGCCATTCAGGTTTTGCAAGCCCTGCAACCACAACTCCGGTGGAGACCGGAAACACGCCCTTGAGCCACTTGCCGACCGTGCGATACACCGGGTCCCGGTATCCACGATCGATCAAGTAAATCGTGATCTTGCAGATGTGCTCGAGGCAGCTTCCCGCTTCTTCGAGCAGTTGTTGGACATTCCGCAGCGCCTGATCTGTCTGGGCTTCCGCATCGCCGAGGCCGACAAGCTTGCCGTCAAAATCGGTGCCGACCTGTCCCCGCAAAAAGAGTATGTTTCCCGCCCGCACCACTTGGCAGAGGTCGTTGTCCAAGTCCTGATCCGGATAGGTGTCCTTGGTGTTGAATTTTCGGATGCGTTCGTGTGCCATCAAATCACCTGTTCAAGTTTGCATGACCTTCTCCGACAATCCGGCGGCATTGCGGACAAAATCCAGCGGCCCGGAGAAGTCGAAATTGTTGTACACCGCGTTGAGGTGTGCGAACGGGGGCGCTTGGGCGAACAACTGGAAGGTGAGCCGATGTCCGGCGTAATCCGAGTTGAGCAGATCCCGTGCAAGCGCGAGCAGCTTGCGGCGATCCTCCGCGACCCAGTTTTCGTTGACCGTGTAGTATTTTTCCAGCCAATGTCCGGACTCCGGGTCTTGGAAGGCGGCGTGGTTCGGCGTGATGCAAATCTGCCCGCCGCAGAGTTCGCGGGCGAGGTGCATCATCTCCGGAAGCCGCGAGCAGGCGTGGACCCGTCCGGTGTAGAGCAACGACTGGTTGGGCATCAACAACCCTCCTGGACTCTGCTCTGCCAGCGCGATGGAGGCCGTCAGGTGCGCGTGGATGCCTTCACGATAACAGGCCAGTGTTGCCAGCTTTTCGCAGACCGCCGGGTTCTTGTCCAGCCCGGTCTGCTTCACGTTGAAAAGTGCCGCACCGATCATCATGTCAGCCATGTAGCGGATGCGCAACACGAAGGGATAGGCGCTGTAGCGATGGAGCGTCGCACGGATAAACGCCGCTGCTTTGGTGTGGCGATAGAAGAGGACGTTTTCCCATGGGATCAAAACATTATCGAACACGAGCAGGGTGTCCACTTCGTCAAAACGGTTGGCGAGCGGATAATCCTCAACGGGCGCACGTCCGGCAAATCCGCTGCGGCAGATGTGCTTGAGGCCCGGAACCCCCATGTCGCACATGAAGCTCACCGCGTAATCCGAAAGCGTTTCGTTCCCGGACCATGCTGCGATGGTCGGCTTCACGAACGCTTGGTTGGAATAGGCTGCGGCCGTTTCGTACTTTGCACCACGCACAATGATTCCAGCGTCGGTTTCCTTGACCACATGCAGCAGCATGTCCGGATCCTGCTCCTGTGGAGGCTTGGAACGGTCGCCCTTGGGGTCCGTGTTGGCCGAGACGTGGAAGGGATCCTCACGGGTGGTCCGGAGGATGTGCTGCTCGATGTTCGTGGCGAATTGCGGATCGACCTCGTTGAGCACGTCCTTGCCGTCAAACAGCGACCACATTTCTCCAACCGATTCGTCGCTGATGCGGATGACCACGCCGCCGATGTCGTTCATGAGCGCGTCCAGCGCCACGTCCTTCTCGTACCAATCCTCACGGGTGCGGGGAGGCTTGTGGTAGGTGGTGTTGAGTTCGCCGGTTTCCTCGTCTTGGTACGTCAACTGCTCTTGGTACAGGGCTTCGTGCGCCATGTCGTACATCCGCGCCCGCACGTCAATGATCGGCTTGAAGGCTGGATGCGTGGACATGTCCTTGACGCGCTCACCGTCAATCCAGACCTCACGTCCATCCCGGATGGATTCAAGATATTCGGCTCCTGTGCGTATCATGCGGCTCCTTGGGTGGAAAAGAGAAGGGGGACTCGTGTCTAAAAAATGCTCAACAAAAGTACGCGATTTTTCCGATGCTGTGAAATACGATTAACTGATAGGGTCATCAGAACTTTTGATCGTCTTAAATGTAGCGGCGCTGTGCGCTGTGCGCAGCTACCCGTTCCTAGGCAGGGCTTCCTAGATACTCCGTATGCGGGTCAAGGTGGTCGTCATCTGGAGCAGGACTTCAGATGACCCCCATTTTTTTTAGTTCGGCAAGTCGTGTCTGGTTGTAACCCAGTTTTGTCAGCAGTTCTTCAGTATGCTGTCCGAGTCCTGGGGCAGGACGTGCTGGGGTCGGCTCTCCACATTTCACAGGAGAAGCAATGGTCCGGTAGTTTCCGTATCCTTCCAACTCCAGTTCTTGCAAGCGGTTTTCGTCTTTCACAAAAGGATTTTCGAGAGCCTCCTGTAGGGAATTGACTGGGGCAGCGGGGATCTGTCCGGCAAAGAGCTCGAGCCAGTGGGCAGTGGTTTGTCCAGAAAGCACGTCGTCCAGCATTTCCCTGATCTGCTCGCGGTGCTCCAACCTGCTCTTGAAATCCATGAAGCGTTTGTCCTCCGCCCAGTCGTCCTGTCCCAGCACCCCACAGAGGGCGGGCCAGAATTTTTCCTTGTTGCACATGATGTAGATCCAGCCGTCCGCAGTGCGGTAAAGGGCGCAAGGGGTC
This sequence comes from uncultured Pseudomonadota bacterium, assembly GCA_913020725.1. GTDB lineage: Bacteria > SAR324 > SAR324 > SAR324 > NAC60-12 > UBA8110. The sequence continues at coordinate 8,574 of CAJWCD010000032.1, read as the reverse complement.
AACACGGGATGGGAGGAACGTTCGAGGCGTCCGGTGACGTGGTTCTCGTTGAGGTACCAAATTGCGGGGTAGCTTAAGTTGGAAAGTGCCACATCAAAGAGGCTGACGTCGAGGTCCCGTCCCTTTCCTGTCTCTCTGGCTCCAGTGATACCCGCCAGCACCGCGTAGGCAAGAGCGAGTCCAGTCATCTGATCGACCACCGACAATCCAAAACGTGTCGGCGGCCCGCCAGGCTCTCCGGTCAGCGAGAAGTAGCCGGCCTCCGCTTGCATCAGGTAGTCGAAGCCCGGCCAGTTTGCACGGGATCCGCTGCGTCCGTAAGCCGAAAGGTGAGCACAGACGATCTTTTCGTTGACTTCTTTCAGTGCCGCGTAGGTCAGTCCCAGCTTCTCCGGAACATCACCCCTCAGGTTAGAGACGACCGCATCGGCAGTCCGCGTCATGTCCCTGAAAATCTCGGTGCCTGCGGATTTTGAAAGGTCGAGGGTCAGACTTTTCTTGTTGCGATTGTAGGCGTGGAAGAATTGGGAGTGTTCCGGAGTGAAGAAATGGGGACCCACTGCGCGGGCGAAGTCTCCACCGTCATTGGGATTTTCGATCTTGATCACCTCGGCACCTTGGTCTGCAAGAAACTGCGTGCCAAAGGGGCCTGCGCCGTACTGTTCGACTGCCAGAACACGGAGACCTGCAAGCGGAAGGGTCATGACGGTCTCTTAGTTTTTCAGTTCTGAACGGGATTCCGCTCCACGAGCTGCCGTGCAATGATGAGCCGTTGGAGTTCGTTGGTCCCCTCCCCGATGGCGAGCAGGGGGGCGTCACGGTAGTAGCGTTCGATGTTGTATTCCGGTGAATAGCCGTAGGCACCATGAATTCGCATGGCCTCCAGCGAATTCTCGAGTGCTGCCTCGGTGGCATTGAGCTTCGCCATCCCGGCCTCCATGTCGCACCGTTCCCCACGGTCGTAGGCACGGGCCGCTTGTTCGGTGAGCAGGCGTGCGGCATCGACACGGGTGGCCATGTCGGCGAGCTTGATCTGGATCGTTTGGTGTTCGCAAATCGGTTTGCCGAAAGTGTGTCGCACCTGAGCATAAGCCACCGATTCCTCGAGGCACGCCCGTGCGATGCCGACTCCCCGTGCCGCAACGTTGATCCGCCCCAGTTCCAATCCGCTCAGGATTTGGTTCAGCCCCCCTCCCTCTTCGGTGCCGATCAGGTGATCAGCGGGAACCCGGACGTTTTCAAAAAAAACCTCACCGGTGTCGATGCTCCGGTAGCCGAGCTTCTGTAGCTTGCTGGCCCGGTAGCCCATCTCCTTTGTGACGAGAAAGAGGCTGATCCCCTTGTGCCTTGGTGTATCTGGCAGATGCTCCGTCTTGGCAAGCACCGCGAGCACATTCCCCTCAACGGAGTTCGTGCACCACAGCTTAGCACCGTTGAGGATGTATTCATCACCCTCCCGGACGGCACGGGTACGGATCGCCTGCAGGTCGGTGCCACAGTCGGGTTCGGTCAGGGCAATCCCTCCGCGCAGCTCGCCCGTGGCGAAGCGTGGCAGGCAGGCCTGCTTCATCGCCTCGGTGCCGAAGCGCTCAATGACGCTGCACATGATGAGGTGGGAGTTGAAGATGCCTGAGACGGCCATCCAAACCGCTGCCACTTTTTCGACGATCTGTGAGTAGATTGTCGCGTTCAGGCCAAGGCCTCCGTATGCAGGAGGAATGGTGGCGCCAAAAAGCCCTAGTGCGGCGAGCCTGTCCGCAATTTCGTGTGGGTATTCATCGGCGGCTTCCAGACGACGGACACTGGGTCGGACATCGCGCTCTAGGAATTTTCCGATGCTCTCGAGGATCAGCGCCTCCTCGTCTGGTGTGCTGCTCTGCGAAGAAGCCATGTTTTCAGTAGCCCGCTTTGTCGTCCACGGCAAAGCCGCGTTTGGGGATCAGCATGGTGCGTTCGTAGCTGATGAACTTGGTGCCGTCCTGCTTCATGCCTGTTGTCCGAACCTTCACGATGCCTTGACTGGGACGGGACTTCGATTCACGGATTGCAAGCACCTCCGATTCGGCATAGAGGGTGTCACCTACGAAAACCGGTGCCGTCAGTCGGATCTTGTCCCAGCCTAAATTGGCGATGGTTTTCTGGCTGATGTCAGAAACGCTCATACCTGCAACGATGGAGAGGGTGAGGCAGGAATTGACGACAGGTTTCCCGAATTCACTCTTGGCGGCGTACTCCGCGTCGAAGTGCAGGGGGTGCTGATTCATGGTGAGCAGGGTAAACCAAGTGTTGTCGCTTTCAGTGATGGTGCGTCCAGGGCGGTGCTCGTAAACATCCCCGATTTCGAAATCCTCGAGGGAACGTCCGTAGGATTCGCGGTATCTTTGCTTGCCGACTTCCTTTGCTTTGGCAACCATGGTTACCCTGCTTGGGGACGACTGAGGGAGAACACCTCCGTCACGTTGGCTGCTCCATCGAGCTGGAGCAGCGCATCCGCAAGCTGCTCCAGCCGGTTTTCTTCGAGATAGGGTTCGCAGAGTCCGCTGAACTTGGCGCGAAACTCATCCTCGCTCATGAAGTTGCCAGGTTCGCCCTTCGGAAGCCCGACGAAGGTCTCAAAGCTGCCCTGACCCGTCTTCACCGTCACGACACCAGACATGCTGTCGGGGAACGTGGCTTCGGCGCGTTCGTCCACCACTGTGTTTACTTTTCGGCAAAGGGCAAGGGTTTCCTGGTCCTTGAGTTGGACGGGGTAGTCGTCCCACAGCAGATTGCCGTGACGCAGAACCACGGCGGCACAGAAGGGCATCGAGAACTGCCCGTCAACAATGCTCACCGGGTGGGTTTTCAGATGTTGCGGCTCTCCGATCAGCTTGTGTCCGGTGGCGGAAACCCCGACTTCGACAGATTCAATGGCGTCCGGATCCAGAGCTTGCTCGTTCCTCAGCGCAACCAGACCATCCATCGGAGCATGAGTGTAGCGGCAGGAGGGATAAGGTTTGACTGCGAGTTCGAGAGTCTCCCATTTTTCTCCGAGGGCCTTCACGGCCTTCTCCGGCTCTGCGTGCGGGGCATAACTTCTCAGGAACCCCCAGTTGCCCTCGAAGGCTTCAGCAGGTCCGCGGAAACCTTCTGCGGCAAAGGTCGCACAGAGCAGTCCGTTGGAGGCCGCCTGTCCAACATGGGAACGCTTGGTCCAAGCGCCATCGGCAAGAAACTGCATGGAACCGGCGGACTGGGAGAGGGCGATGCCGAAAGCACTTTGGATGCCTTCTGCGTCGAGTCCGAGCAGACGGCCCGCAGCTGCGGCGGCCCCGAAAACGCCACAGGTCGCGGTCGGGTGAAATCCACGGTCGTAGTGATCGGAGGGGTTGAGCGCGAGGGCAAGGCGCACTTGCACTTCATAGCCTGCCACGCAAGCTGCAATCAGATCCCGTCCCGAGGCCGAAGTCATTTCCGCTGCGGTCAGGGCCGCAGGAAAAATGGGTGCGGAGGAATGCAGCGATGCGGCGGCGTGGGTGTCGTCGAAATCGAGGGAATGGGCCAGAGTCCCGTTGATCAGCGCCGCTGCTGAAGAGGCGTAGCCGGTGGGGTCGCCCAACACAAGGTAGCGTCCTTGATTCAGCCCGAGCCTTTGGATAGCGCCCATCATGCTCGGAGTCGACTCTGCGTCATGACGAGCACGCACCATGATTCCTGTGATGTCTAGAATGAGCAGTCTGGTACGTGCGACCACCTCTTCGGGAATGTCCTTAGGTTTAAGATTTGCTGCAAATTCTGCAAGCTGGCGAGTGATTCCGGTCATGATGCTTTGCTCCCTTGAAGGTTTGAGGTTTCAGAAATTATTTGCCGCTCTGATTACAAGAATTGGGTCCATGTTTCCTGCGTCTTCAAACTTGTTGATCTCCTGATTCACTGAATTGTATCAGGCCAACTGCCGCGTTGGTCGATGCTCTTGTCGATCTCGATCATGATGCGGATGGCTTTGAAGAGAGCAACAATGATGCCTTGGTAGTGGTCAGTTTGTTATTCTTCATACAGGCGAGAGACGGAAGCCCCATCCTCCATCTCATTTCCTGCTTCAGTGTAGTTGCGATACTGTTGAATGGCAGTGGCGACAACAGGCAGCTCCAATTTCAGGTTTTCCACAAACACCTTAACAGATTTGAGGTCTTTGTTGAGTTGCCGTGCGTAGCTTTTGGGAGGATTGAAGTCGCCGGACGCCATCTGTGGAAAAATGCGTTGCAGGATGGTACTATCTGCCATGCCCCCTTTCAAGCATTCCGGAAGCTGATGCGGGTCAATGCCTGCGGCCTTTGCGGTTGTCAGCAGTTCTGCCATGAGGACATAATTCACGCCAACGAGCAACTGATTGAGAATCTTAGTCTTTTGTCCTGAACCCAAACCACCCATACGGGTGAGGTTGGAGGACACCAGTGACAAGAGGGATTTTGCTTGCTCATAGACTTTGGAGTCTCCACCAACCAGCAGTGTTAGCTTGCCCTCCCGTGCTGCTTGCGGGCCTCCGGACATGGGAGCATCCAACCATACGAGGCCGGTGGCTTCCTGCAACTGTGCAGCGACCCGCAAGGTAGCTGCAGGGGAGGAGGTTGAGAAATCAACCAGCAGCGAAGCTCCTTTGGCCTGCACAAATCCGTGTTCTCCCAAGCAGACGCTTGCAAGAGCATCATCGCCAAGGACACAGACAAAGACAACCTCAGATGCCGTACAAACTGCTGCGGGAGAATCTACCCAAACTGCACCTGCGTCCTGAACCAGAGCAAACCGCTCCGGTTCCAAGTTCCAAACTGTGACCGACAGGCCCTTTTCCAGAAACCGCTGTACCAGCGGTACGCCCATGATGCCAAGCCCCACAAATCCAATGCGGGTGGGTGGGACAAAACGCGAGGTTGTGTTCACAAAGCCTTTTTAGGAAAGAGAGGTTGATTGATTCGATAGAACTTAGCGGCATTGTCGTGAAACATGGCATTGCGCTCTGCTTCAGAAAACGGCTCGGTGATCGCTAGAAAGCCGCCCATGATCGTCTTGTAGCTGCCCACCAGTCCATCCACAGGAAAATTTGAGGCGAACATGCAACGTTGTGGACTAAAAATCTCAATGGTCTCCAGCACCACACGGTGGTTTTCTGCAACCGACCAGACCCGACCCCTGCATCCCAGTCCGGAGATTTTCACGGCAGTGTTCGGTGCTTGAGCAAAATGCTTCATCGCCTTGCGCCAGCCTGATAACCCTTCCTTGGAACGATCCGCAGGCAGTCCGGTGTGGTTCAGAAAGATGCTGGTTTCAGGAAAATCCTCGGCTAACTCTCGAGCTTCCGCAAGCTGCCACCATGGGGTTTGCAAGTCAAAGCTCAACCCGTTTGGAGCAAGTAAGGCGTAGCCCCGACGCCAATTCGGGTCACTCATGGACTTTGGAGTGCCCGGCACGACCTTGCCGGGAGCCGTTGCAGATGTCGGTTTGTGTCGGATCCCGCGCACAAAGTCCACCTGTCCATAGCTGGACAGCACGGCCTCGGCATCGTCCCGGTGCAGCCAAACTTGCGCAACCATCACCGAAGGGAGTTGTGCTTGCTTACGCAGTTGTGAGACCCACGACACTTCCCCCTGTGGATCGTCTGGAGTCCATTCTGCTTCAACGAAGACAGAGCCTGCGAGGTCAAAGTATTTCGCATCATCACGGTAATCCTCCGGCAGGTAGTTCTTTTGGAGTGCCGAGTAATCCCCGTACCGAAAGGGCACCGGCTGGTCGCACAACCACGGGTGATGGTTGGTTTCAATGTCCCAAAAGTGCTGATGAGCGTCGATGATCTTCATGGTTTTTCATGCAAAGCAAGAGACCGCCTCGGTCTTGTTTTTTGCTAGGAGGCCAATTACTCGAAATCGGGCATCCACTGCGCAACCGTTTCCCGGCAAAAGTCCAGAAACCCGGTCGCCGTTCCGACCAAACTGCGTCAAAACGCAGGGGGCGTAGTGTTTCCACAAAGGAGCGGGCGACAAACGGCTTGCCGTCCTGTGCGGTTTGAGTTTTGGAGTGGGCGTTGAGGATGGAATAGCCCAGCCCGTTGGCGACCATGCTGCACACCATATTCAGCGATGCCTCCCGATGGGCGATCTTGGGGCGCACCCCCAAATCCTCGAAGAGGGTAAAAAGTCATCCCGGCTCATCGGAAGGTCTAGCAGCACCAGTGGTTGCTCCGCCAATTCTAAACAGGGAAACGGCGTCTTGCTGTGCCCAAGAGGAGTCTGGCGCGAGAATCGCGTAGGGCGGTAACTGCGCCTCGCCCAGTGGTGTGAAACCCATGCCCTCTGCAATCTGCATGTCATAGGTCAACTCCACTGCTCCACGATGAACCCATTCCAGTAGTTCCTGCTGATGTGCGGTTTCATGTGCCAGCATGATTCCGGGGGATCGTTCTTGAAACAACTGGATCATGGCGGGCATGATGAGTGCCTCCAGTGTCATCAGGCAACCAACCTTGAGGGCTTCCTCCGATGTTCCCGGATTCATTTGGGATTCAAGCTGGTGGGCTTGAGCGAGCAAGGATTCTGCAAGTTCCTGCAACTGCGTTCCGGAAGTCGTCAACGACAACCCGCGTGAGGGATCACGATGGAAAAGCTGGGTACAAAACATCTCCTCCAAATGATGCACGGCTCCGGAGATCGAGGGCTGCGAGACAGGGCACTCCCGTGCAGCCCGCGTCAGGTTGAGCGTGTGGGCTGCGGTCACAAAGTAGTGCAGTTGCGTCAGGGAAAACGACAGGGAGGCCATCTGCGTCAGGTTGTTTGAAAAAGCTTGGGGTTCGACTCCGTCCCATTCTACCACCTCAATGAGGACGAGTGAATCAAAGAACACGAAACCGTCCATTCCAGCGTCCGCCCCTTTCAGCTTGAAATGCCAAAGCGGGGATGGTGATGATGTTGCTCCGGGTGTTTTCCCATCGTCCGCCTAACCACCTGACGCTGCAATTCTACCGCAACACTCTACCTCTTGAGATGTTCTCCTGTCCTGTTCCTCCGGGGAGCCTAGACCTGACCACTGGGGCCGCACCGCAAATCCTGTCTCACTCCATCAGCGATGGCCGAGCGTGGCTTGCGGAGCAACTGGTTCCGGAGGCTTGGACGATCCGTATTTCTGACTCAACCCTAGCAGAAATCAAGACGATGCTGGAAGTTTTGTGGGAGCATCCGCTTCCATTGATTTTACGGCATCCGGACGATTTCGAGATTCCCCATTTGCGTGAAATCACGATTCAGGCCAAGTTCATTCTCGACAAGGGTTGTGGGTTTTGCATATTGGAGGGGATGCCGATGGAGGACGAGGAGATCGTGTCGTGCTATTGGGTGCTTTCGCAATTGATTGGGCGGACAGTCGCCCAAAAGTGGGACGGAACGATGGTGTACAATGTCACCGACACAGGAAAATCTTTCAGCTATGGTGTGCGGGGGTCACACACCAATGCCGAACTGGTTTTTCACACCGACAACGCCTTTGGAGTGCGGGTGCCGAACTATGTGGGCTTGCTCTGCAAATACCCCGCACCCGAGGGGGGAGTCAGTCGTTTTTGCAGCTTCTACTCGATCCACAATCGCCTATTGGAACAGCACCCCAAAGGACTGGAACGCCTCTACCAGCCCATGCTGTTTGACCGCCAAAAAGAACACGCAGATACCGCGCCAAAAACCGCGTGGGCACCCTTCTTCATCTGGAATGGCGAATCATTGATGGCGCGGGCCAATGTTCAGCTAGTGCGTAAGGGCTACCAAGTCGCCAACCTCGAAATGGACGTAGTCCTGTCAGAAGCTCTGGAGGTCGTGGAAGATGTGGCCAACTCCCCGGATTTGTGGCTGGAAGCGCCTTTGGAGCGAGGACAGGTGCAGTTTCTGAACAATCATGAGTTGGGGCACTACCGGAGCCATTTCACTGATCACCCCGATCCTCGTTTCAAACGACACCTCTACCGGACATGGCATCGAGACTCTGGTGCGCGGACTTACGACGGTTAACAGCAATCCTCTCTGGTGTCCTCAAGTGACCATCGCTCGCAGCTTCCCCCTCGCTGAAACCCGTGCCGCCCACGATACCATCGAAGGAGGCTTCACCAAAGGGAAGCTCATTTTAGAGATTTAGGCGATCCCGCCACGGAGTTTCCGGGAGGAACCTCCACGAGGCGGTGGACGAGGGCAAAGCGGATGAGCATGGGTATGTCGTGCAGCCCGAATTTGCGCATCATGTTCTGTCGGTGGGACTCCACAGTGCGTGGGGAGATGTTGAAATCGGAGGCGATTTCCTTGGTGGAGAAGCCGTCCACCATGAGTTGCAGTACCTCGTTTTCCCGGGGAGTCAGGAGTTTGTCGAAGGTATCGCAGGCTTCGGCGAGGACAAGTTCGGCCTGATGGCGGGTGCTGATGTCCCGGAAGGTGAGAACCGCGCCAGTCACGGCTCCAGCATCATCCCGGAGTGGGGCGGCTCCAATAGACCTTATCGCAAATAAGCGCGTGAGCCGGCGCGGAGTTTTTCCGTTTCGGTTTCGGGGTTCATGCCGCCTTGAGCCAGGCC
>CAJWCD010000031.1:0-28411 GCA_913020725.1 uncultured Pseudomonadota bacterium | reverse complement strand
CATAATTGAGACAGGAAGATTTCATTTCAATTCCGTGGTTGGTGAGGAAAAGGGTTTCAGACGTTTTCCCAGACGTTGAGCCGGGCAATCTTTTGGTCAAGGATCATCTCGGTTACTGTGGATTTGAATTCGGCAAAGTGTGGGGTCTGGAGGTGTGCCTGAAAGGCGGCTTCATCATCATAGATTTCGTAGAGATTGACGGTGTCCTCGCCCTCCTGCGGCACCATCACGTCAAAGCGGCGGCATCCGGGCTCGCCCTGCACCGAGGACGCAGCGTTGCGTTTCACCGAATCCAGAAATTGCTCTCGCGTCCCGGGCTGGAGTGTGAACTCCACCCAAATCACCAGTCGTGGCTCTGTCATACGATTCCGTTTTTGGGGTTGATCAACAGCAAGAACACCATGCAAGGATAAGAGTCGGCAATCCGGATTGCAAGATCAAGCGGGATTCTCAGGATGATTTCGATTCCTGCCGAGTGACGGTGAACTTGTCCAGCTTGGGGCCGATGAGCATGACACCCAAGCCCGGTCCGGAGGGTACCGCGACCTTGCCTTCCACCAACTTGAAAGGCTGTTCAAGAATGTCGTCCCGGAGGGGGTTGGGGTTGCGGTCGTACTCGACCACCGGCTCGTTTTGGAGGGCAACGGGCAGGTAGGTGTAAGGCTGCCACGGAGTGGCGGCGAGTGCATGCAGGGCGGTGGCAAGCGCGATTCCAGAACCCCAAACGTGCGGGATCACAGGCGTGTGGTGTGCGAGTGCCAGCGCCTGAATTTTCAGGAATTCTGAAAAACCTCCGGCACAGCACAAGTCCGGCTGGGCAATGTCCACGCAGCCTTGTGCGAACAGGTTTCGGAAGCCGTAGCGGGTGTACTCACACTCGCCTCCTGCGATAGGAATGGCGAGTTTCTGCCGCAGGTGGCGGTAGCCCTCCAAATCCTCCGGAACGATCGGTTCCTCAAACCAGCGCACGTCCAGCCGCTCCAACTCGCGTCCGACGCGCAGGGCGTTACTGACGTTGTAGGCGTGGTTGGCATCAGCGAGCAACGTCACATTGGGGCCAATCGCTTCGCGGATCACCTCGATGCGTCGCACGTCCGCCTCGATGGAGAGCAGACCGAGCTTGATCTTGAGAATCCGGAAGCCATCCTCAACGTAAGAGCGGGCCTCGTCCGCGAGAGCTTGCAGCGCGTCCTCGCTGACACCAAATGCGTGCTCGCCCCGGTAGTAGCAGCCCGTTGCGTAGGCCGTCACCGACTCCCGGAACGCACCTCCCAGCAGTGTGTGGATGGGCAGCCCCGTTGCCTGACCGAGCAAATCCCAGCAGGCGATGTCAATGGCGCTGATCGCCTCAAGGTATGGACCCTTCTGTCCAAAATCGCGGATCATGCTGTAAAGCCGTTCCCACAACACCGCAGGGTTGCGCGGGTCGGAGCCAAGCACCTGTGAACCCAGCACCGCGTGAATGCACGCCGCCACTGGCTCAGGAGGGCCGTACTGTCCGCCTTCGCCCCAGCCGACCAAACCCGTGTCCGTTTCCAGTCGCACCAGCAGACTGGTTCGCTCCGGAAACGCGGCTTGGGAGGAGTAAAAGCGTTCCTTGCCGAGGGGAGTTTTCAGGACATGGGTGGTGATTTTCGTGATCTGCATGGTGGTTCCGATTGGGGTCCAGGATTGCACAGGGCACAAAAGCACCATAGCGGCCTGACCCAGGGGATCAAGAGTTCCCTATTGAAACGAACCGGAGTGTGCCGTTCCGTTGATGAGTTTGTCCAAACGCAGGTGCGTGATTTTGAGCTGCTCTCCGGCGGCGGTACTGAGTTCGGTGTCGCGGTCAGAGTACAACCGCCGAGTGAGCATGTCCAGCAACTCCGGAGCGCTCTTTCCGGAGGCACAGACAATATAGATGAAACCGAAGCGCTGCTCGTACTCCGCATTTTTTTCAGCCATCTTCGACTTGAGAGACTCATCGGCAGATTGCATTCCGGATTGCTCCTTGGAGGTCCACGAAGCGGTGTCCTTTGCTACTTCCGGAGGCTTACTGCCTCCGATACGCGGATGCGCGGCGAAGGCTTCCAGCCAGTCCGATTCGGTCATCCCCGCCCAAATTTCATCGGCCAGTTGGTGTAGTCTTTCTACATCGGAAAACGGACGCCTCGCCAGCAGTTGTTCAACCCAGCGCGTTGCTCCGCAGCACTTCAACAACTCAGCGTAAGCCCCAACTTCCGGGAGGGCGTTCAGTTGTTCAAGGGGCATTAGTAGCAGGCGTGTCACAAAGGATTCCGGATGTGGGTCCCCCCGTCGAGATCCGTCCTGCAACGGTGTGCCAACACGGAGCAATTGGGCATGACGCTAAAACGGCTTGACAGCATAGGGGTTTCTCCGCTTTAATAGTTTGTTTGACCTGTTCACCCGGAGTTCATGTTTGAGACGCTCTCCAGCAAGCTAACCTCCTCGCTCCGCAAGGTGCGCGGACAGGGACGGATGACCGAAGAGAACATCCGTGAAACGCTGGGAGAAGTCAAGACGGCACTGCTGGAGGCAGACGTTAATTTCCGGGTCGTCAAGGCTTTCCTACGAGCCGTGCAGGAGCGGGCCGTGGGCGAAGAAGTCCAGGGCAGCCTGACGCCGGGACAGCAGTTCATCAAGATTGTCAATCAGGAACTGACCGAAATGCTCGGCGGTGAGGGCGGCGAAGTCGCCGAACCTGCGGAGTTTCCTCTGATTATGATGCTGGTGGGCCTGCAAGGCTCCGGAAAAACCTCCACGGTCGGCAAACTCGCCAAGCATTATCAGGCGCAGGGTCGCAAACCTTACCTGATTCCGGCGGACATTTACCGCCCGGCGGCGATCGAACAGCTTCAGGTGCTGGCCCGGACGCTTGAGGTGCCGTGTCACCCGTCCACGACAGATCGAGATCCCGTGGACCTCGCCCGCGAGGGCGTGGTAGCTGCAAAGGCCGAGGATGCGGACCTGATCCTCTTGGACACCGCCGGTCGCTTGCAGATCGACGAGGTGCTGATGGAGGAACTGGCCCGCATCAAGACGGCCATCACGCCGCATGAGATTCTCTTTGTCGCTGATGCGATGACGGGGCAGGAAGCCGTTAATGTCGCTCGCGGCTTCAATGATCGGCTCGACCTTTCCGGGATCGTGCTCACCAAGATGGACGGTGATGCCCGAGGCGGCGCGGCGCTTTCGATCCGAGCGATCACGCAGAAGCCGGTCAAGTTTGTCACGGTCGGAGAAAAACTCGATGCGCTAGAGGCGTTCCATCCGGAACGAATCGCCTCACGCATTCTCGGCATGGGCGACCTGCTCTCGTTGATCGAGAAGGTCGAGACGAACTACAGCGAGAAGGAAGCGTTGCAGGTGCAGCAGAAGCTGCGTCGCAACGAGTTCGACCTCGACGATTTCCGGGACCAGTTGCGCTCGATGCGCAAGATGGGTTCCGTGAAGGATCTCCTCGGCATGCTGCCGGGGATGGATGCTTCCATGCTCAAGCAGGTGAATCTCGACAACCGCCAGCTCGTTCACATCGAGGCGATCATTTCCTCGATGACGCCCAAGGAACGCCGCAAACCGCAGCTCATCAACGGTTCGCGGCGGTCACGCATTGCCAAGGGCAGCGGACGGCAGGTCAGCGAGATCAACCGGCTGCTCAAGCAATTTGCGCAAATGCGCAAAATGATGGGCAAACTCTCCCGTGTCCGTGATCCGGGCCGGGCCATGCGCGTCATGCAAGGCATGATGCAGCACTGAACCTGAGAACAACAACACAGTAGCACAAACTATGGTCAAAATCCGACTCGCCCGAGGTGGGGTCAAGAAGCGTCCCTACTACCGTATCGTCGTTGCGGACTCGCACAAGAAACGCGATGGCCGCTTCATTGAGCGCATTGGGTTCTACAACCCGATGGTGCAGGAAAACCGCTTCGGGATTGACAGCGAACGTGTCAAACACTGGCTCTCTGTTGGAGCACAGCCGACGGAGCGTGTCCGCAAGCTGATGGAGAAAGCCGAGATCCTGTAGGTCTCGTGTCTGGAGCACCACGTCAGATCCGCGACTACCCTGACCTCACTTGGCTCGGCACCGTTCTCGGTGCGTACGGGATGCAGGGGGAGATCAAGGTGCGGCCCGAAACAGATGATCCGGAATACTATCTGGAGACTCCAGCGTTTTTTGTGGAAACGGCAACCAGCCTGAACCACTTCGACGTAGAGGAGATGCACTTCCAGAAAGGGCAGTGGCTGGTGGCCTTTGCAGGTGTCACTTCCCGTGTGGAGGCAGAGGCATTCAAAAGCGCACGCCTGCTGCTTCCAGATGAACAACTCAAGCCACTGGCTCCGGGAGAACACTTTCAGCACCGGATTCAAGGCTGCCAGGTGGAATCAACCACGGGTGAGCCGTTGGGCACCATTTTCCAGGTTGTCGAAACGGGAGCCAACGACGTGTATGAGGTGCGGCATGAAGGCCGGACCTTTCTTGTTCCGGTCGTACCCCACATTGTCATCAGTGTGGACACGGAGGCACAGAAAGTGGTCATCGACCCAATTTCGGGACTCTTGGACGAAGAGTTGGGAAAGTGAGCCGATGTTGCAACTCGACATCCTGACGCTCTTTCCGCAGCTTTTTGGCCCTTTTTTAGAAATAGGGCTGCTGGGCAAGGCGGTCCGGGAACAGCATGTAGCGGTTCACCTCTGCGATTTCCGGGAATACGGACTCGGCAAACACAAGCAGGTGGACGATGAGCCGTATGGCGGTGGTCCGGGGATGCTGCTGCGCATTGAGCCGATTTGGCAAGCGCTGCACAACCGGGAGAGCCACCATCGTAACGCAGGCCGGGGTGTCCGGAAACTTTTGCTCACGCCGCAGGGAAAACCCTTTCGGCAGGAAACGGTTAACGAGTTGAGCGAAAGCGAAGATGCACTCATCCTCGTTTGCGGACGCTACGAGGGCTTTGACGAACGCATTCGCTCCCTCGTTGACGAGGAAATTTCCGGGGGCGATTTCATCTGCTTCGGCGGGGAGGTGATCGCAATGACGATGATCGAAGCGATCACACGGCTGCTGCCCGGAGTGCTGGGCAATGCGGAGTCCTCGCGGGAAGAGTCGTTTTCCGAAGCCCGGCTGGAGCATCCGCAGTACACGCGGCCCCCGCTTTTCGAGGGCATGGCCGTCCCGGAGGTGCTGCTCTCCGGGCACCACGGGCAGATTGCAGAATGGCGCCGTACACAGGCGCAGGAACGGACCGCACAACGACGTCCGGATTTGTTAAAAACTTCATGAGTTTAGAGGGTCAATGGCAACGCTGATGGAAAAGGTGGAGCGTTCACAACTCCGCGAGAACCCCCTGCCCGACTTTAGAGTGGGCTGTACCGTGCGGGTGAACTACCGCATCACCGAAGGCAACAAGGAACGCATTCAGGCTTACGAAGGCGTGGTCATTGGTATGCACTGCGGGCTCAACAACAACAAAGCGACCTTCACGGTTCGCAAGACCGCGCAAGGGGGGCACGGAGTGGAGCGCATCTTCCCGCGTCACTCACCGCGCATCGAAAGCCTCGTTGTGCTGAAGGAAGGCCGGGTGCGTCAGGCCAAGCTCTACTACCTCCGGGAGCGTCATGGCAAGGCCGCCCGTATCAAAGAACGACTCAACAGCCGACTGGCCAAGTCTTCAGCTTGAGTCGGTAGCTCAAGCCCAAGGCTTCCGGAATATCGCCGGACTCGATGAGGCTGGGCGCGGACCGCTCGCTGGTCCGGTGGTCGTCGCTGCGGTAATCTTAGGCCCAGACTGGGACATAAACCATCCGCTTCAGGATTCCAAACGGATTCCGGGAGCAGAGCGCGAGCGACTGTTTCCAATCATTCGCAAGCAGGCGCAGGCGTGTCGCATCATCGCCGTCTCGCCCAAGGCGATTGACGAGTCGAACATTCTGCGGGCCACACTGGACGGCATGACGCGTGCGCTTCGGGAGTTGCGAACCCCGGCGGACTACGCCTTGGTAGACGGTAACCGCTTTCCGACAATGGGCATTCCGGGAGCAGCGGTGGTGAAGGGCGACTCGCTCTCGTGCAGCATTGCCGCCGCCTCGATTTTGGCGAAGGTCGCACGGGACCGCATCATGCGGGTGTACGGACGGAGGTATCCGGAATGGGGCTTTGAGCAGCACTTCGGCTACCCGACACCAAAACATCGCGAGGCGATCCAGCGACACGGACTCAGCCCGATCCACCGCCGCACGTTTCGATGGAAGCCGCGACCGAAGCAATTGGATTTGCTGTGACGAAAGCCCGGCAGAGTCTCGGTGCTTCTGGAGAGCAGGCCGCCGACGAACACCTCGCCCAGCAGGGCTTGATCGTGCTGGAGCGGAACTTCCGTTGTCGGCTAGGAGAAATTGACATCATCGCACGGGACGGCGAGCAGCTCGTCTTCTGCGAAGTGAAAACGCGCCGTGAGGGCGGGCCGCATCCGTTCCTGTCCGTCACGCAGCGCAAACAGCGCAAGCTGCGCCAGTTGGGGTTGTACTACCTCAGCAGGCATCATCTGGAACACCTGCAACCGCGCTTTGACGTGATTGCAGTGCATCAGGCGCAGGACGAGTCGTTCACCATCGAACACCTGCCCAACGCTTTTTGAACACCGCTCTGGAAAACCCAGAGGGCACTTCAACCCAAACGCCCGAACACAATGGCATACCATAAGTCTGCGAAAAAACGCATCCGTCAGACCATCAAGCGCACGGCGCGCAACCGCACTCTGCGCTCCAGTATGAGGACCGCAATCAAGAAGTATCGCACCCTGCTGGAGCAAGGCGATGCCGGCGTTGCCTCGGAAGCCTATCCCAAGGTCCAAAAAACCATCGACAAGATGGTGACCAAAGGCATTCTGCACCGCAACACCGCCTCCCGCTACAAGTCTCGGCTCTCGCAAGCACTGGGAAAACTCAGTGCCCCTGCCGCCGAAATGGCCTGAGTCCGGAGCATCCGGAGTCGGAAAACAGGATTCGGATTGACTTTCTCCAAGCGTTTTTCTAACGTTTTGACTGGTGATTAACCTGATCTTATTTGACACCGGAAGCATACTCGATGGACTCGTCTTTTCTTCACCGCAGGATTCACAGCATCACCGGCATCATTCCGGTGGGGCTTTTCCTCGTTTACCATCTCTATCTCCAGTTCTACCTGCATTCCGGAGCGTCGGAGTACAACGAGCGCGTCAACAGCTTCTACGACAGCCCGCTCGCAGTCTGGATCCTCATCCTCTTTGTTTACCTCCCGCTACTCTACCATTCTATCCTTGGTCTGCGTCTGAGCGTTGAGGCACATGTCCAGCCGCAGTATCAGTACTTTGCCCATGCCCTTTACTGGCTTCAGCGCGTCAGCGGTGTGGGGGTGTTTCTCTTCATGCTTGGGCATCTCTGGAACGCCAAGCTCGTTCCTGCCTTGGCAGAGGGCGGAATGCTTTGCCTTACCGAGTGTGCGAATGACCATTATGGACATCTGGTTACTGGCTTTGGTGATCCGGAAACCGGACTGGTCACCAAGGCGGTCTACGTCCTTGGGGTATTCGGTGCGACCTTCCACTTGGCCAACGGCATCAATACTTTCTGCATGACGTGGGGCATTGCCCTCACCTCCAAAGGACAGTTTCGGGTGCGCATCTTCAGTATGCTCATATTCCTCCTGCTCTCGGCCAGCACCTTCTATGCGCTCAGCGCCCTTTGGTGATCCGGGAGTCCAATCAAAGAAGTTGAAGCAAGGCATAGTGAAAATCGCTGAAATCAAAACAGGAACTATGAAGTGGTGGCTCACTGGAATATATATTTTTGCAAACCTGCCTGATGATTGCGGCGATGTTCCGCATGTTCCTTCCGGGAGCATAAATTGAAACTCGCACAGAAACACAAGGATTTTGCTGGAGTTGAGAGCGAACGGACCATAGGAGTGAACCCATGAGCAAGCAACGAGTGATTATGATCGGCGGAGGATTGGCCGGACTAGCCGCGACCATGAAAATCGCCGAGCAGGGCACCCCGGTGTTGCTGGTGTCCTTTTTGCCCGTCAAACGCTCCCACTCCGTTTGTGCGCAAGGCGGCATCAACGGCGCGGTCAACATCAAAGGCGAGGGCGATTCTCCGGACATCCACTTCTACGACACCGTGAAGGGGGGTGATTTCTTGGGCAACCAACCGTTGTGCAAGGACATGTGCTACCACGCCCCCTTCATCATCTACCTGCTGGATCGCCTCGGGGTGCCTTTCAACCGCACGGTCGAAGGCAATCTCGATTTCCGGCGCTTCGGGGGCACCTTGCACCACCGTACTGCTTTTTCCGGGGCAACCACCGGGCAGCAATTGCTCTATGCATTGGATGAACAGGTGCGGAAGTACGAAGTCGAGGGTTTAGTCGAGAAGCAAGAGTGGCACGAATATCTCGGAGCCGTCCTCAACGATGAGGGGCATTGTGTGGGAGCCGTCATCCAAAATCTGCGTACCGGGGAAATTCGGTCGGAGCGCGGCGATGCGGTGGTCCTTGCCACGGGTGGTCCTGGGGTGGTGTACGGACGTTCCACCAATTCCGTGGTCTGCACCGGTACGGCGACGATGTCCGCTTACCTGCAAGGTGCGAAGTACGGCAACGGCGAATTCATTCAAATCCACCCATCGGCAATTCCGGGACGAGACAAGCTGCGCCTGATGAGCGAATCCGCTCGCGGTGAAGGTGGACGTGTTTGGGTGCCGCGTCAAGCTGGAGACAATCGCCCCGCCCGGCAGATTCCGGAGGACGAGCGCTTTTACTTCCTTGAGGAGCGCTACCCGCTCTTTGGCAACCTCGTGCCCCGTGATGTGGGTGCCCGTGAAATCTACGATATCTGCGTCAACGAGGGGCTTGGTGTCCACGGTGATCTCAAGGTGTACCTCGACCTCACGCACCTCACCCGTGAATTCCTCGACCGCCGCTTGGGCGGTATCCTCGAAATCTACGAAAAGTTCACTGGCGTTGATCCGAGGGAAGAGCCGATGGAAATCTTTCCGGCGGTCCACTACTCGATGGGCGGCATCTGGACGGATTTTGAGCGCACCGCCGAGGGCTTCATCAACCACCTTTCGCCCCGCAACCAGATGACTTCCATCCCCGGACTCTACGCCGCCGGGGAAGCCGATTACCAGTACCACGGCGCGAATCGGCTGGGGGCGAACTCGCTGCTGAGTTGCATCTACACTGGGTTGATGATGGGGCCGGGAGTCGTCAACCACCTCCGGAACCTTCCGGAATCCGCTGAAGATTTGCCGCAGAGTGTGTTTGATCAAGCCACTCGGCAGTGGCAGGAGCGTGTCTCCGGAATCCGCAAGATGGCAGGCAACGAAAATCCTTACGCCCTGCACGCTGAGCTCGCCAACGAAATGATCTCCAACGTCCTCATCGTCCGGGAGAACAGCAAACTGATCTCGACCCTCGAAGCCATCGAGGCCATTGAGCAACGCTGGCACAACGTGAATTGCGTGGACACCAAGGACTGGACGAATCCGGTGCCGAGCTTCATCAACCAGCTCTGGAACATGATCCAGCTTTCCAAGGTGATCACCAAGGGAGCCTTGCTCCGTGACGAATTTCGGGGCGCGCACTACAAGCCGGAGTTTGACCTCAACCAGCCGAGTGACTTCAAGCCAGAGAACTACTTGGAGTACGAGGACATGAAGGCCAATGGCGGGGTGAAGACGGGATACTTTGCTCCGGATCATCTCAGCTACATGGAGCGCTTCGAGGCAAACAATAAGCAGTGGCTCAAGTCGACCATCGCCACTTATCAATCCAATGGCTCTGACAGCTACTACTCCAGTGGGGGTCCGGAAATCACTTACGAACCCGTGGATGCCTCGCTGATTGCCGCGCGTCCTCGCAAGTACGATTGACGCTCGACCGCTATTTTCGCTAATTTCAGGAGGCTCATGCCCGACACCATCAGCTTTAAGATCAAGCGACAGGACACTCCGGAAGGAGGCCCGTACTGGGAGGAGTTTGTGATTCCATACCAGAAGAACTCGAACGTCATCTCCTGCCTGATGGACATCCAGAAGAACCCGGTGAACGCCAAGGGCCGGGAGGTGGCTCCGGTGGTGTGGGAGTCGAACTGCTTGGAAGAGGTGTGCGGCACCTGCACGATGCGCGTCAACGGACAGGTGCGGCAGGCGTGCAGTGCTCTCATCGACCGATTGGAGCAGCCCATTATTGTTGAGCCGATGAGCAAGTTCCCGGTGGTCCGGGATTTGATCGTGGATCGCACCCGGATGTTTGACGCACTCAAGAAGTTGCAGGCGTGGGTTCCGGTCGACGGCTACTACGATCTTGGCCCAGGGGAGCGCATTTCTCCGAACCACCAGCAGACCGCGTACAAGCTCTCGGAGTGCATGACCTGCGGATGCTGTGTGGAGGCTTGTCCACAGTATGCGAAAGACGGTGATTTCCTTGGCCCTGCTGCGGTCAGCCAAGCGCGACTCTTCAACATGCACCCCACGGGAAAAAACATCGCAGACGAACGCATTGACGTCCTCACGCAAAAGGGCGGCATCGCCAGTTGCGGCAACGCCCAAAACTGTGTGGAGGTCTGCCCCAAGGGCATCCCGCTCACGGAATCCATTGCGGAAATGGGACGCCAAGTCTCCCAGCATTTCTGGAAAACGCTCTTCCGCGCTACCTGAGTTCTTGCTGCCAAGCCTCTTTCCGGGAGGCTTTTCCCTTTCCAGTTCAAAAGAACTTTTCCTAGCCTGCTCCTCACGGAGTCAAGCCCAAATCATCAGATGGCTTGCCTGCTCTGCTCTAAAGGCGTATACTGCTGGATTGGCGTATCTAGGAACAACTGCCCTGAAAATACGCACAGATTTTGCATAAGAAAAAGTCCTGCTGAGGTTAGTTGACGCCTCGGCCAAAATGCTTAGAGGTTTTATGAAACAAGTGATTTTTAATACGATCAAGAAGAAAAAGGAACGATTCCCGGAACTGTTGACCATCGAATTCAGTAGCATCTGCAACGCTAAGTGCATCATGTGTCCACACTCGGAAATGGAGCGGGTGAAGGAAAACATGCCTTTTGAGATTTTGCAGAAGATCATTGCCGACTGCCAAGGGAAGCCTCTGAAGAAAATCAATTTGTTCTGGCTGGGGGATTCACTGTGCCATCGTGAAATTTTAGAATACCTTCGCTACGTCCGCAAGCACCTTCCCAGAGTCAAACTGTATCTCTCGACCAATGCAGGACTGTTGCATGAGAAACGCAGTCGTGTGATCATTGATGAAGGTCTTTTGGATGTCATCAATTTTGACATTGACGGATTCAAGAAAGAAACTTTTGAGATGGTACGTGCTCCGTTGAAATTTGATAAAGTGACTCATAATGTAAAATACTTTATCCAGTACAAAAAAGAACAGAAAAAACGAAAACCTCAGACGCGGGTGACGATCATCAACATGAAGCCGACGGAGAGTGAAATTGATGATTTTGTGGAGCATTGGACGCCTCTTGCCGACAAGGTGGATGTTAACAAATACAACACTTGGCTGGGAACCCAGCAGGATTTGAATGTGGGGGACAGTCTTGAGGAGAGCCAGCAAGGACATTTTGATTTTGCCTGCACTCATCCTTGGGACGAGTTAGTGATTGGAGCGGATGGACGAGCAGGTTTGTGCTGTCTTGATTATGAGCTACATGCAGAAGTCGGAGATGTCAATAAAAACACCGTTCAGGAAATCTGGCAATCCGAGACGATGAATTGGTATCGCAAAAAAATGCTCAAGTTGGAGTATAGCGATATTGATGTTTGTCGAAACTGCAATGCCTACATTTATCAGCAGGATAAAACCTGGGCAAAACTACAGAGATAATCTAAAAAATACGTAACTATTCAGGTACCCCTATTTTTAAGTATAATACTGATTTTATGTAACTATTCAGGTACTCAACTAATTGATATTACATGTGATTTTTTTGAAGATTTTGTGATTCCTGAATAGTTACAAAAATACACTGTATTTTCCTTAATAAATTCCCCGTTTTTTTGGCAGTTCATCCCTTTCTCTAACCAAACCTCCTCCTTGGAAATTCACGAATGATTCTTATCACGGGGGGTGCAGGGTTTGTTGGTTCCAGTCTCGCTCTCAGGCTTAAAGCGGAATACCCCACTAGAGCAGTTGTTGCCTTCGACAATTTGAAGCGGCGTGGTTCTGAACTCAACCTGCCGCGTCTCAGAAAAGCAGGAGTCCAGTTTGTCCACGGAGATGTTCGCAACCCAACAGATTTGGAGCTCCCGGACGTTGAGTGGATCATCGAGTGTTCTGCCGAGCCATCAGCCTTGGCAGGGCGGGATGGCAACACGGACTACTTGGTTCACACTAACCTTCTTGGAACACACCATTGCTTGGAACTGGCGCGGCGGCAGCGAGCGGGGATGATTTTTCTCTCCACCAGTCGCGTTTATCCGGTCAAGACAATCAAGCAACTCCACTTTCATTCTCGGCAATCCCGCTTTGAACTGGCGGAACCTCAAGCGACTCCCGGAGTTTCAGCTGAAGGAATCGCCGAAGATTTTCCGCTGGAGGGATCACGCACGCTTTACGGAGCCACCAAGCTCGCTTCAGAACTGCTGATCACTGAGTATGTGGACAGTTTTGACCTGCCCATTGTCATCAATCGTTGCGGAGTTTTGACAGGGCCGTGGCAAATGGGGAAGGTGGACCAAGGGGTAGTGGTGCTTTGGATGGCCCGTCACCTCTTTGGTGGGGAACTCTCCTACATCGGCTACAACGGCACCGGCTTGCAGGTCAGGGACATGCTGCATGTGGAAGACTTAGCAGATTTGGTTTGCCTCCAAATGAACCAAATCACCGACCATCAGGGAAAGATCTACAATGTGGGCGGTGGCCCGCAAATCAGTGTCAGCCTGCAAGAACTCACAGCGTGGTGTGAGCAGATCACAGGAAATTCCATCAAGATTGTCCCGGACTTGAAGGAGCGAGCCGGTGACGTTCCGTGGTTCATCACCGACACCCGCAAGATTCAGGAAGCAACGGGTTGGCAACCCCGGAGGGACTTGGGGAGTGTCCTGAACGAGATTCACGACTGGATCAAAGAGCATCAAGAACAACTTCGTCCAATCCTTAGCTAAATCACTATGAGTGTTGTCATTGTCACTGGATCAGCGGGCCTGATCGGCTCAGAAACTGTGCGGTTTTTCGCAAAGCAGGGCATGGACGTTGTCGGCGTTGACAACGACATGCGCGCCGAGTTTTTTGGAGCCGAGGCTTCGACGACTTGGAACTTGGAACTGCTGGAAAGGGAAGTCTCCACTTACCGTCATGTCAATGCGGACATCCGCGATGAAAATGCGATGCAGAGCCTTTTTCAACGCTACGGCTCCGACGTCAAAGCCGTCGTGCATTGTGCCGCCCAACCCTCCCATGACTGGGCGGCCAGCGATCCCTTCAAAGACTTTACCGTCAATGCCAACGGCACTCTAGTGCTGCTGGAAACGACCCGGCAACATGCACCGGACGCCGTCTTCATTTTCACCTCAACCAACAAGGTTTACGGGGATGCGCCCAATAAACTGCCCTTAGTGGAGACCGAAACGCGCTGGGAACTCAAGGATCACCCTTACGCAGAATTCGGGATTGACGAGACGATGAGCATTGACCAATGCAAACACAGTTTGTTCGGTGCTTCCAAAGTAGCCGCAGACGTGTTGGTGCAGGAGTACGGACGCTACTTCGGAATGAAAACGGCCATCTTTCGCGGAGGTTGTCTGACGGGACCGGCACACTCCGGAACCCAGTTGCATGGATTCTTGGCCTATCTTGCCAAGTGTGCTGTGTCCAGAATGCATTACACCGTTTTCGGCTACAAGGGCAAGCAGGTTCGAGACAACATCCACAGCCACGACTTGGTCACGATGTTCTGGGAGTTCTTCCAGAATCCACGGGTGGCGGAGGTGTACAATACCGGTGGTTCTCGTCACTCAAACTGCTCGATGCTGGAAGCCATCCAAACCTGTGAGGAATTAACGGGGCGGGAGATGAACTGGAGCTACGAGGAAACCAACCGCATCGGCGATCATATCTGGTGGATTGGTGATGTGCGTAAGTACCAAAGTCACTATCCAGACTGGCGTTACCGCTACGGCATTCGTGAGATTCTGGAGGAAATCGTGGAGGCCCAGAAAGAACGCGCATGACCCCGGAGTTGAGTGTCGTGATCCCGGCTCACAACGAGGCCGGTTGCATTGAACCAACCTTGCGGCAACTTGCTGTCGTTTTGGAACGGGAGATCATTGATTACGAGGTGGTCGTGGTTAACGACAACTCGTCGGATGCAACAGCGGAAATTCTGGATCGACTGACCAGCGTAAATCCTCGACTGAAGCGCCAAGACAACTCACCTCCGAATGGTTTCGGTTGGGCGGTGCGCTGTGGGATCGACCACGCGCAGGGGGAATGGGTGGCTGTGATGATGGCGGACGCTTCCGATGATCCGGAAGACTTGGTACGTTTTTTTCGCAAGGCTAAGGAGTCAGGGCATGACGCAGTGTTCGGCAATCGCTTTCTTTCTGGAGGGCGTGTTGTGGACTATCCCCTGCCTAAACTCCTGCTCAATCGCCTCACCAACTGGCTCATTTGCCTGCTGTTCGTCATCCGTTACACCGATGTGACTAACGCCTTCAAGCTCTACCGCAAGACAACCCTCGAAGGTTTGAAACCCTTTCTCAGCCCGCACTTCAACCTCACCGTTGAGTTGCCGCTCAAGGTGATTGTCCGCGGGTATAGCTACTCAGTCCTGTCCAACTCTTGGCACAATCGCAAGAAAGGCGAATCCAAGCTGAAGATCAAGGAGATGGGAAGCCGCTACTGGTTCATCATTCTTTACTGCCTCATTGAAAAGTGGCTCTCGGTGGGTGACTACCGGAAGTAATCGCTTTCACGCAATTTCCCCTTCCGAACACCTCTTCTCTGTGCCCCAAAAACCAAGCTCTCGAATTCTGTCAGGTGTTACCCTCGCGCTGGCTGCTGGAGGGCTGCTCACCACACTGATCTACCGTCGGGAGAACTATGACGACGCTTGGTTTGGCGAGTTGGCCTATTTTCTGGCAACCGAGGGCGTGATTCGTTCGGACCTCTTTGCCGACATGCTGGGCTGGGGAGATCAGGTGCTGATGACCCACAAGCTCTGGGTGCTACTAACAGCCCTGTGGATAAAAATCTGGGGGTTTTCGCTTTGGACCGTGAAGACAGTCGCCCTGCCCTTTGTGGCGTTGCAGGTCTTCTTGTTTTATCGATACTGTCGGCAAAGCTGGATGCTTTGCGCTCTGCTCTATTTGACCTGTGGCGTGATTGTGCGCTACACGTTCGTGAGCCGACCGGAAATTGCGATGGCGGCACTGGGTTTCCTGAGTTGGCAGAGCCTCCAGCAATTCCGGGAGCATGGTGGAATTCGCTGGATACTGCTTGCCGGGATGAGTGCAGGAGCAACAGCACTGTTCCATATGCAGGGGGCGTTGTTTATGCTGGCAGGAGCCGTGTGGTTGCTCTGGTCACGTCAACTTCGGGGAACTTTCATTTACTCCGCCGTGGCGTTCTGCACGTTTCTGCTGTATTTCGCAGACGTGGTTTACTACGACGCTTGGGACGCCTACTTTTTCCAGATCGCCAATGATCCAGCCACCACCGCGTTGCGCAGTTTTTCTGAAAAGCTCTTCAACCTTGCCAACATTCCGAAAATCATGCTTCACAGTGGTGGTGAAACTCCGCTCACGCTCGTCATGTTTGGCTGTTTTTTCCTGCGCTGGAAGTCGCGGCTTCACGCCAGTGATCTTGAAAAGTACCTGCTCGTTCTTGCTCTCTGTTTTGCGGTCTTAGCCAACCGCGTGGTGCATGAATATCTAATTCTTTTTGTACCGTTCATGATCGCTTTCAGTGCTGAAACCCTCTATCGTGTAGCTTCAGCACGGGGATCAGGAGACGCAGCTATTTTCCCAAAAACCGTCCGTTGGATGAACGTGCTCGTCATCCTCTATCTCATCGCTGGTTTAGCCTATGATGGTAAACTTGTCTTCCGGAACTTGCAGGCAGAACCTCTTGCCGACCGCAATGCCAAGCTCAGCCAACTTGTGGGCGACGAACCCACCACGGTGATTGCCCCCATCAGTTTCATCTTCGGAAATATTGAGCGACACCATATCATCGGGTTGAGCTATTATCACCATTACAACCGCTATCACGCAGAACGCTTGACCCCGGAGGTGTTTTTTGAGGACGCAATACGCAAGGGCGCCCGTTTCGTGATTTTTGAACGGAACCCGATCACCGCAGAGTATCGGCCTCCAGAAAACTTACCTGAAGCCATGGCGGAGTATCGACTAATCCACCGCGACGAGCGGTTTCGGGTGTATCGGCACACTCCGGAATGAGGTCGGCACGTCCATGAAGATTCTGATCGTCAACTTCGACAACCTCGGTGATGTGGTGTTCAGCTCTTGCATCGCCGACACTCTCTCCCACTATTTTCCCTCTACCCAAATCGATGTCCTTTGCTCGTCCTACGCCAAAGACATTGCAGCTTGCTATCCGGGAATCGACACAGTTTACGACCTCGCCCCGCCATGGCGGGCCTCCTTACAGCAGAAAAAGGGCAGCCTGTCAGAGTATCTAAGGATCCTGAACCTCCTGCGTCAAACTCGCTACGACGTCATGCTCTGCGCGTCAATTCACTGGAAGGACGTTCTCGGCGCACGCATGGTGCGAGCCGAACAATATGTGGGGTTTTTCAAACGACCTTTCCTACGGAAACTCCTCACCTCCTCCTGCCCCATTCCGGACGACACCGAACCGATTGTGCAGGCGATGCAACGCTTGGTCAGCGTGGCATTCCCGGATTTTCCGGAAAATCTGGAGCCGCGTTATCGATTGATTCCTCCAGAGGGAAATAAGGGCAAAGGCCTTTCAAGCATTGTGCTGCACCCCTTTTCCGGGGATGTTCGCAAGACATGGCCTTTGGAAAACTGGCTGGAGCTTGCGGAGCAACTGCGGGAAAGGTATCGCCTTTGCTGGATTGGCTCGCCTGTGGATTTGGCGAATTTCCGGAAATCCGGTGTTGTGTCCCCAAGCGAGATTGCGTCGGCAGGGAAGGTCACTGAGGTTGGGGGGACTCTGAAACTATTGAGTGGTGCAAAGTTCTTCATCGGTCACGATTCCGGGCCGACCCACATGGCCTGCGGTTTAGGAAAGCGGGGATTGGCTTTGTACCCGCCTCACACCGTTCGCAAATACTACCCGCAAGGCGTCGGAGCGTTTCAGCACCTCGTGGGCAATCCCATCGGTTTGTTGAAGGTTGACGAGGTGCTTGCGACGGTGATGGATGGCCTCTGCGACAGTCCCTGAGCGATTTCCTCAGCAACGAGGCGGGGCTACCCGTCTGAAGGCTCTTCGCGGTTCACCGTGTCCGGGGAAAAGGCGGGACGGCAGACGGACCAGTATTCGGCAGGTTCGTCAAAGGGGTTGGCGTAGCGGACTCGGCTTCCCTTGGGCACCAGCAGGGACTCTCCGGCGTTCAGCACCACCGCTTTGCCATCCACCTCCACCTGCTTGCGTCCGCTCACCATCAGGGTGTATTCGTCAAACTCCGGATTCTGGTGCGGTTCCGACCACTGCGGAGGGGCGACCATGTGGGCGATGCTGATTTCGGAACTGCCAAGACTGGCCCCTCCGAAGTGTTCCTCGATGAGTTTGCCGTCGGTGGTGGGCACCACAAACGGTTGGCGTTGTACGATGGGAGCGCTCATGATTTCCTCTGGTCGGCGTTCACGATGCGGGGATGCACGGTTTGCACAGCCCGTTCGTAGTGGTTGGCATTGTCAATTTCGGTCCACAGCAAATCTGCAACTCTCAAGTACGCAATCTCTCGTTCCTCACAGAGGGCCGAAAGTGTTTCCTCATAGTGATTGCTGCACGGAAAGGTCAGATTGTACTCGTGGTGGGCGCACATGGCGTGGAAGGTTTTCAGTGCCAGCCAAGTGATCCCGACCAACTCACCCTGAATTGTAAACTCCGGATTGGGCTGTTTGCTGATCCACCGGATGCGTCCGGAGGCGATTGATTCACCAAGCGGACTCGCGGTCTCGCCATGAATCCAAACTTCATCCCAAGATTGGGTGAATCCGGAGATCAGTACCGTATCCGGAGACCCCTTGGTGAGCAAAGTTTCCAGTGCCAGTTGCTCGTACAAGAGGTCAGACTCCAAGAGCAGAAATTCTTCCTGAATGTGCCCCTGGAGCAAGTAGAGCGAGTGCATGCTCCCGGACTTGGCAAACTGGGCGTTGTGGACGAAACGCAACTCCGGAGCGTCCGGAACTTGCCTCAAGACCTCAGCCAGCAGCGTATCCTGAAATCCCGTTGCCACGAAAACTCGCTCAATTCCACAACCCCGGAGCAACTGCAACGAGCGGCCCAGCAGCATTTCGCCCCTCACCTCCAGCAAACCCTTGGGGCGCTCCCCCACAACACTCCGCAGACGGACACCCATTCCGGCGGCAAGGATAACAGCAGTGCGTGTCAACTCAGCCAGTCGTCCCACTGCGACGTTCCTGGGGGAAGGGAATCATGTTGTCCCGAAACTGCATCGCGTGAAGTTGGCGATAACGACCGCCTTTGCGCAGAAGTTCGTCGTGGGTGCCTTCTTCCATGATGGTGCCGTCCTCGACCACACAGATGCGGTCAGCGTTGCGGATGGTCGAGAGCCGATGAGCGATGACGATGGTGGTGCGGTTCGCCATCAAGTACTCGATCGCGCCCTGCACCTCGATTTCGGATTCAGAATCGAGTGCGGAAGTCGCCTCGTCGAGGATGAGGATCGGCGCGTCCTTGAGCAAGGCACGGGCGATGGAGAGCCGCTGCCGCTGGCCTCCGGAGAGCTTGGCTCCCTTCTCGCCGATGAACGAATCATAACCATCGGGCTGCTCCAAGATGAAATCGTGTGCGTTCGCCGCCTGTGCTGCCGAGACCATGCGCTCCTGCGAACACTCCGGATGCCCATAACTAATGTTGTTCGCAATCGTGTCGTTGAAGAGGATCGTGTCCTGCGTGACGATCGCGATCATGTTGCGCAGGGCGTGCAAGTCCAGCGTCCGAACATCGTGGCCATCAATCTTGACCGAGCCTTCCGTAACATCGTGAAAGCGCGGGATGAGGTTCGCCAGTGTAGTTTTGCCGGCACCACTGCTACCGACGAGTGCAACGGCTTCCCCTTTCCGGACCGCGAGGTTCAAGTTCTGGAGGACGGAGTCTTTAGCCCCGTTATAGCGAAAATCCTTGATCTCAAAAACAATTTCTTGCTCAAATGCCTTGAGCTTGACCGCGTTTGGCGGCGAGACGATTTCTGGCTCGGTGTCGAGAATTTCGAAAATGCGGCGCAATGCAGCGATGCCTTCCTGAAGCTTGAGGTTGAAGCCGTTGAGTTTCTTGATCGGATCATTGAGCAGAAAGAAGCTGAGCAGGAAAGAGGTGAAATCTCCGGCAGTGATCTGGCCGTTGAGGATGAGGTAGCCCCCATAGGCCACAACGGTTGCGCCCGCTGTGGCTCCGATGACTTCAATCACCGGAGTTGAGTAAGAATCAATGAGGATCGAGCGCATATGATTGCGGTAAAGCTCCTCGTTCACCTTGCCGAAACGCTTGCTCTCGTAGCGTTCCATCCCAAATGCCTTGACGACGCGAATGCCTGAAATGGTTTCCACGAGCAGGCTGCTCAATCCGCTAAAGCTGAGTTGGCGCTTGTCCACGGCCTTGAGGTTGCGGCGTCCAAAAATGCGAATGAAGAGCAGGGCGATGGGGATGATTGCCAGTGTCACCAACGCCAAATCCCAACTCCGGTAGAACATGATGCCGAGAAACACGAAGAACTGCGGAATGTCCCGGAAAGGACCAGTGACTCCGATCTGAAGCGTGTTCTGAAAGACATGGAGGTCATTGGTGAACCGCGAGATCAGATCACCCGTTTTGGAGCGGGCAAAGAACGAGAAGGAGAGGCTGAGAAGGTGGTCAAACAGCCGCTGTCGCAACTCGGCAACGAGGCGCTGAACGAGCCGTCCGAGGAAGTAGACATGGCCGAAGAAGA
Source organism: uncultured Pseudomonadota bacterium (assembly GCA_913020725.1). GTDB lineage: Bacteria > SAR324 > SAR324 > SAR324 > NAC60-12 > UBA8110. The sequence goes on along the minus strand of CAJWCD010000031.1, from coordinate 8,255 downwards.
AGAAACCCTTGAGGACAAAGACAATGACAAGGGCGAATCCGACGAGGAAGTACTGCTTGAGCTGCGGGACATCTCCGTAAGCGATTGCGTCCACAATGTCTTTTGCATAAAACGGTGGGGCGGCGGTGAAAATATTGAACCCCACCATGCAGATGAGACTCGTGGCAATCCAACCCTTGTAGGGCAGAACGAGCAGCAGCAGTCGCTTCAGGGTGGAGGCCCGCCGCTTCAGTTTTCCACTCATACGCTCACTTCCCATGTGGTTCCGTCACGGGAGTCCTTGAGGGTAATCCCAGCGTTTTGGAGCTGATCCCGAACCCAGTCGGAACGCTGATAATCCTTGGCCTCCCGGAGTTGCTTGCGCAGTTCAATGAGAATCTGCATCGCGTCGTCCATGTGATGATCCCCGGGTTGCTCGGCAAGCTGTTCGGGAATCAGGCCCAGCACGTCTCCGCCCAAACTCCGGAACAACTGCTCGGCGTCCAGCAACGCCTCAGGATCCGGGCTCGACTGAGTGAGCAGGGTGTTTGCTTCCCGGCTGAGATCAAAAAGCACCGCCAGTGCCTGCGGAGTCCCGAAGTCATCATCCATGGCCGCGCTGAAGCGGTTGCGGAATTCCTGTAAATACTGCTCCGGAGCCTTGGCGTTTGCAGGCATTTTGGAACGCAGAGACCGCACAGTTTGGTGTAACCGCTGCAAGGCGGCTGTCGCTCCAGAAAGAGCGGATTCGCTGTAATCAACGACGGAGCGGTAGTGGCTAGCAACAATGAAATAACGAACCACTAGCGGATCATGTTGAGCAAGCGCATCCTCCACGGACACGAAATTTCCGGCGGACTTGCTCATCTTCTGGCCGCCGATGGTGAGCATGTTGCTGTGGAGCCAGTGGCGGGCGAAGGGCTTGCCCAACGCACGGGCCTGTGCAATCTCGCATTCGTGGTGGGGAAACTTCAGATCCATGCCCCCACCATGAATGTCAAAGGCATCGCCAAGGTACCGAGTGCTCATCACTGCGCATTCAGTGTGCCAGCCCGGATAGCCCCAGCCGCTGTAGGTATCGCGCCAGCGCATCAGATGTTCTGGTTCCGCGTATTTCCAGAGTGCAAAATCCTGCGGGTTGCGCTTCTCAGTCCGAACCTCCACCCGTGTGCCTTCCTGCAACCCGTTCAGCGTTCGGTTGGAAAGCCGTCCGTATTCCGGGTCCGTGGTGACATCAAAATACACCGAACCGTTCACCTCGTAGGCATGCCCGGATTCCACCATCGCAGCAATCGCTTCAAGCTGCTCCGGAATATGCCCTGTGGCTCGCGGAGAGATGTCCGGACGGATCACACCAAGCCGATCCATCACCGAAAAATATTGGTTCGTGTAGGTTTCCGCCACGGCCATCGGCGCTTGCGCAAGCTCCCGTGCGCGGCGCAGCAGCTTGTCCTCCCCTTCGTCGGCATCGCCTACCAAGTGCCCCACATCTGTGATGTTCTGGACATAGAAGGTGCGGAGTCCCGAAAAACGCAGGTAACGCAGGATGATGTCGAAGCTAACATAGGTTTTGGCGTGCCCAAGGTGGCTGTCGCCATAAACCGTCGGGCCGCAGACATAGAGCGTGGCTTCCCCCTCCCGGTGTGGGGTGAAGGATTCCAAGCGTTCGGTCAAAGAATTGAAGAGGTGCAGCGGCATTGATGTTGTGCAAACGGCAAGCGTTTCAAGCGTCAGGTAAACAGTTCATGTTATCGGACTCAACAAACAGTTGCAATGCACAGACCTGCGTGAAGTGAGGGAGAGAGAGAGACGTAGGAGGGGGATTGGCAGAAAAGTGTGGCGAATGGTTCTGGCTAAGGCTGGGGTGGTCCAGCATGTTTCGGCATCATCATGCCCTGCTCATACCACTCGGCCCGCGACTCCCAGAAAATGATGTCATTCGGCGCAAAATCAATGGACTCTGCCAAACTACCAGCAGGAATGACGAGCTTTGTTCCGGCGCGATTCACATACGGGAGTCCGGAGCCACAATTCGCGCAAAACTGTTTGGCAAAACTCTTGGCTTCCGGCAATTCATAGCGACGGAGCAACTCCTCTCCGGCCAGCCACTCGATGTTCCCCGGCTGTGTGAAAATGTTGGCCACATGTGCGGTACCCGTCGAGCGTCGGCACCGCGAGCAGTGACAAAGGTAGAACGCATCCACCTCACCAAACACCCGGAACTTCACGCTTCCGCACAGACAGGAGCCTGCGATGTTGTTCAATTTTCTATTCATTTCCGATTTTCCTGCTTAGAGGTTTTGGGAACCGAGGAACGGAAATTCGGTGCTTTCAGCCCCAATGCGTGGAGTCGTTTGCTCCAAAAGTCAGCCCATGCGGGTTCCGGCTTCACGGCCATCGTCAGCACCCAGCCGGACTCTGCGAGTTCCGGAAAGGCCCGGAGTTTGACGGCATCTTTTTCGGTCATCACCCATCCTTCTGCACCAGAGGTTTTTAGCCGCTCCTGAAGGTGGCAGACATCTGCGGCAGTGTAAGTGTAATGATCTCTGAATTGCAGTGGTTCATCAAGGCACAAACCGGATGACTCTAGCATTCGGAAAAACCCCTCAGGCTGGGCGATTCCGCAGACGGGCACCACCCGCATTCCTCGGGTCGAGTTGAGTGATCGGGTGGCTTGGCCATCCAATCGCTCCAACCGCTCCGGGAGGTAATCGAAGCGGAAAACGGGTTTGGTCACACCCAGCCCACCCTGCAACTGGTGCAGCAACACCTCCGGATTGCCCAGATTTGCCTTGGTGATCAGCACGGCATCGGCCCGTTCCCAGTGCGAGATTGGTTCGCGGAGGGGGCCGAGCGGAAGCAGGCGGCGGTTGCCCAAGCCACGTTCGGCATCAACAAGCAGCAAATTGAAGTCGCGGTGCAACGCGAGATGCTGATAGCCGTCATCCAGCACGAGGCAATCCGGACGATCCAGCACTTCCGCGAGACGGGCAGAGCGACTGCGGTTAGCTCCAACAATAACAGGCGTGTCCGGATGCCGCTGGGCGAGCAGGCAGGGTTCATCGCCCAATAATTCTGGAGTCCCGGGAACCCCCTCGTCCCAGCGCAACCGCAACGGCTCGGAATCACTCACGCGCCCGTAGCCCCGACTGAGCAGGGCGGCGCGGTTGGGATGGAGTGTGACGAGCAGGTGATCTGCGATCGGCGTTTTTCCGGAACCGCCTGCCGTGAGGTTACCAACGGAGATCACAGGAATTCCGGGGCGGTAAGTTTGCAGCCAGCCACATTTGTAAGCATGAACGCGAGTCCGAACCAGTGCGGAATAGAGGGTTTCCAGTGGCCCCAGCACGATACGGTGTCCGAGTGAAGGAGGAACCGAACCGGAAACAAAAAAAGGCATCAGGAGAGCAGCCGAAACCGAGATTCCTGCTCGGCCCGGACATCGTCGTGCATTTGCTCCAGAAAGCCTTGGCGGATCAACTCCTGAAGCAGTTCGTCGGTTTCTTCCGCATTAAGCCGTAGCCGCAGGAAAAGCTCGGTGCGGGTGAGGGAACCACCGAGGCTGCGTCCAAGTTCAAGGGCTTCGTGGAGAGGCGGGCGATGGTAGGCGCGGTACTGGAAGAATCCGTAGGCCAGCAGCACCCCGCCAAGCAACACGGAAGGCAGTCCAATAAGCGGGATTGGATAGGGCAGGCCGCTGTCAAGCAGCACAAAGGCGCCGAGCGCTCCGAAGATCCACGCATGGTTGCGCTCGCGGCGCTTGTGGGCGTGGAAGGCTTCTTCGTCGAAGCTTCCCGGAGGCGAGGTGGATTTGGCGGAATCAGGCATGGCTCACTCGCTGAAATTTGTGGACTCCCCGCGTTCCAGCCCAAAGTCCGGTAACGCTGGTGAGGATTCAGGCACAATACGAGTGGGGGTGATGAAAACCATGACGTGGTCGAAGCGACGTTCGTTAGCATTGGTGCGAAACAGCCAGCCGAGCAGTGGCAAATCCTTGAAGAATGGAACTCCAGACTCAGATGAGCCGGTGCTGTCCTTGATAAGTCCACCCAATAAAAAGGGCTGGCCGTTGCTCACCTCCACGCTTCCCTGTGTTCGCTGCACATTGATTTGCGGGATGCCGTCCACCGTGTGGCTGAGAATCGGCGTGCTCGTCTCTGCATAGACATTCAGCCAGATGCGGTCGCGGCTACGGTTGTCGCCACCGTCCGCAATCAACCGTGGCGTTACTCTCAGCGTAACCCCCGTCCTCAGTTCCCGCAAGCCTTTGCCCACCAAGAGCTTCACGTTGATCAGGGAGCCGCTGATCATCTCTGCTTCCAAGTCGTTTCCGGTCACAACCAACGGGCGTGAGAGGATACGGCCCTTGCCTTCTTGCTGCATGAGTCGCAGCACGGTGTCCACGCGATAGCCCCGGCTAGTCTCTGCCCCGCCCAGCACTCCGGCAGCCGAGAATGCTCCGGGAGCATCGACGTTCGGCGTGCCACTGATAGGCGCTCCACGCGCACTGAATTCCACTCCGAGACGACGCGAGAACTCTTCACTTGTCTCGAAAATGTGCGCCTCGATACGGATCAGCGGTCTTGGTTGGTCCCAGACCTTCAACAATTGTTGGAGAAACTGGAGCGTGTCAGCAAGCCCAATCAACACCAAGGCGTTTCCGGGACGATCCGGGATCAGCGCGGGACGCTCCTCGCTGGAGCCTGCTGGAAACTCCTTCTCAAGTAACTCGTGCAGGCGCGTGTCTGCTCCCTTCAGTGTTACGATCTCGCCGTTGCTGCGCACCTTGCGGTCGCCGATGTGCAGGTAGCGCAACGGTATTCGTAGCACTTGCCGCTCTGTTGCTTGGGGTTCCAGAGGTTGCTTTGGTGTGGATGTTGTCGGAGGAGATTCGTCCAGCCACGGTTCCAATTCCAACAAGACTTCCGCAACGGCAGTGACTGCTTTGGGTTCTCCAGAGAGTGCCACGATGAGCTTTCCGTCCTCCGCCGCTTCTTTTCCCCACGACACTCGAACCCGACCCGCCAAGGCACTACCCTCACCCACCAGCGGAGCCAAGCGTGATTCCAGTAATTCGGGACTCACGGATTCCAATACCAAGGTGCGCACAGATTCCGGAGGTGAGGCCGCTGCTGATGTTTCCTGAGGAATCTCTGCAACCGTGACTTCTGACACCACGTCAAGTTGCCGGACCAATTCCTCTGCGACTCCCGCCCAAGGCTCTGGGCCTTTCAATACGATGAGTTGGTCTACAGGATTCACGAACTCGACCTGCCGCAACTCCAGCAGCGATGCTGTGATCCGGGACCACTCGGCGGCAACCGTCGCACCACGCTGATTTCGCAACCGCAATGTCCGGATCGCCATTTCGGGTGACTGCACCCAACGCATGCGGTGGATTCCGGGGAAGTATTCCAGAAACGCCGAATGCTCCCGCGCCAGTTGCGTCAGCGCCTCCGACACGGATTCGTGCGCGAGGCTGCGATGAACCTTGTGGGAGCGCAATGCCTCCGGAACATACTCGATGGACAGCTCACCGATCTCCGAAAGCTCGTCGAGAAGGGCTTGTAGCGGGACAGGAGAAGCGAGCGGTCGCTGGATGGGCTGATATTTCCAAACCAGCTTTCGAGGCAAGATGAGGGTTTGCTCGGCTTGATTGACCACGGAAAGGCCATGCTGACTCAATAAGTAACTCAGCACCGCTTCCGGGCTGCCACCTTCCACGAACCCCACCTGCATCGGCCCCTGTACTTCCGAGTGCAGGACTATGCGCTGCGGATGTTTGGCGTGGGTTCTGAGCAGTGTGGAGAGTGCGGATCGCAGGTCCGGAATCTGCTCACGACGCAGGGAGATGCGCTGCGTTTCCGCAGAGCGCCATTGGATTTTCCCCTTGGCACAAAGTACCTCCGGGCTTCCCACCACGCCCAGCCCCACCCACAAAATTCCTACCACTATCCACGAACGCATGCTAGCTCCGCCACTGTTTTCGATGCGAAATACTTATTGCAGTCCTGCTGTGATTTGCAAGTCTCATGTATCAAATTAGCTTGAACCGAGTAATTATTTCCAGCAACCTTTGGTAGAGAATGTCCTACACACTCGTGCTGACCACCAGAAAGGATTCGCCATGCAAGCCCTCTTCAAGCGCCCGGACACGTGGTTCGTTGTCGTCATCTTCCTCCTCATGATCCCGGCAGAACGTCTGGAACTGTTCTCGGCATCCGAGAATCAACTTCATGGGTTGCGGCACCTCGTGCGCTGGTCCACGTTGCCTCGCAGTGAAACCGGGTTCCCGATTGACAAAATCCTCATTGTAGATACGGACGAGGCGTTTTTTGAGGAATATGGCGGCTGGCCTCTGCGTCGCTCCGACATCGGACAGATCGTCACCAACCTTAAGGAACTGGGAGCAAAAGTCATCGCCCTCGACATGCTCATTGACTTCCCCAACAGCTACGGTGACGACCCCATCTTGGCCGAGCATCTGGAGAACGCCCAAAACACGATGGCGGCCGCGCAAATTCGGTTCAAGGACGGACAGTTCCAGGGGATCAAGCATCCTACAGAGCTGATCAAGGATAAGACCGAGAGTGGCTACACCAACCATACTAACACGGGCAGCATGCTCTCGCGGTTGCGCTTCTATCCCACCATCCACAAACAGCACCAACTCTGGCCGTTTGCGGTCAAGGCACTGGCAATGGCTGAAGAGGTAGAGCCGAAGCTCGAAGGAGGCGAGCTTGTCGTGGGAGAATATCGGGTACCACTGGACCACTACAACGACCTCTGGGTGGATTACCCACTGCTGCCTCCCGGCATTTCCTTCCTCACTAGGTACGCCGGACTCTCTGCAGTCGAAGTGCTGGACTTGGAGGACTTGGACGAGGACGAGATTGAGGAGTTGAAGGATTTGCTTGAAGACAAGATCGTGCTGGTGGGTGACACCACAGAGGTTTCGCACGACATCTTTGAAACTCCAGTGGGCGAAATCTACGGGGTCGAGTTTCTAGCAAACACGATCAGCACGATCATGAATGGCGCCCCGATCCAGCCTGCGGATTCATCGTGGGAGGTGGTGATCCTGATCATGCTGATGTTCTTGGTGTTGGGATTGAGCCAACTGCCCAAGCTGGAGACACTGGCTTTCCTCGCTGTGCTGACCGCCTACATCGCACTTGCGTTCTACGCCTACGCCTATCACGGAATCGTCTTCTCCATGAGCTACGCGCTGCTCGCGATGATCCTCAGCTTTGTCGCCATCAACCTCTACAAATTCATTCTGGAGCGTCGGCAGAAATCCTTCATCAAGGGTGCGTTTTCACAGTACCTCTCCCCAACAGTGATTGATGCAATCGTCAAGGATCCCAGCAAGCTCACCCTCGGCGGCGAACGTCGTGAGATGACCGCCTATTTCTCGGACATTCAAAAATTCTCCACGATCTCCGAGAGCCTGACTCCAGATGAGTTGGTGAACCTACTGAATATCTACCTCACTGAGATGTGTGACATCATCTCCAACTACAATGGAACGGTGGACAAGTTTGAGGGCGATGCGATCATCGCGTTCTGGGGTGCCCCGCTCGACCAGCCCGCACACGCCAAGCTCGCGTGCTTCGCCACCCTCGACATGCAGAAGCGACTGGAGGAGATGCGCAAGCAGTTCCGAGAGGAGGAACGGCCGCAGCTTTTCGTGCGGATGGGGATCAACAGTGGCCCGATTGTCGTGGGAAACATGGGCTCCAGCCAGCGCATGGACTACACAATCATGGGCGACGCAGTCAACCTTGCGGCCCGCTTGGAAGGCGCGAACAAATTTTACAAGACCTATACGATGATCTCCGAGTTCACTTATGCTCAAGCTGGAGAGTTCCTTGATGCCCGCCCCACTGACATCATCCGGGTGGTCGGGCGCAAGGAGCCGGTCACGGTGTATGAAGCACTGGCTCGTAAGAACCAGCTTTCTGGAGACAAGGCACTCGTGGTGGAGAGTTATCTACAAGGTTATGAGTGCTACCACAATCACGATTTCGCAGCGGCGGCTCCCTTCTTTGAGAAAGCACTAGAGATCGACGATGAAGACGGCCCCTCGGCAGAGTACCTGAAACGCTGCAAGGCTTTCAAATTGCAACCTCCAGAAAAGGATTGGGACGGCGTTCACACGCTCACTGAGAAAGGTTGAGCCTAGAGGCGCAGTTCCGCCACTTTGCCAATCCTTTCAATGTTTATAGTAAAATCCATTAAAAATCGAACACTATGACCCGGTGGTGACATCTAAT